>NZ_JBNBBE010000011.1:0-165278 GCF_050031795.1 Stenotrophomonas sp. SrG | reverse complement strand
TTCACCGGCGGCTTGCTGGCCGGGGCGGCGGCCTTGGGCGCTTCCGCCGCAGGCGCGGCCGGGGCGGCAGCGGCGCCTTCGGCGTCCAGCACCACCACCACATCGCCCTCGGACAGCGTATCGCCGAGCTTGACCTTGATTTCCTTGACCACGCCGGCAGCCGAAGACGGCACTTCCAGGGTGGCCTTGTCCGATTCCAGCGTGACCAGGCCCTGGTCCTTCTTCACCGTGTCGCCCACGGCGACCAGCAGTTCGATCACCGGCACCGCGCTGTAATCGCCGATGTCGGGAACCTTGATTTCAATAGCGGCCATTCGTCTTCTCCTGGGTCTCAGCCGGCGTTGCCGGCGAGCAGTTGCTGCAGTTCGTCGAGCGACTCGTCCAGATCCTGCCAGCGACGGTCGAGCTTCTTTTCCTTGGTGTCGCTGGCTTCGATCAGCAGCGCCACCTGTTTCATCATCAGTTTGCCGGCGCCGCACTCCCAGCGCGGGCCGCTGTAGCGCTCGCCAGCCACCTGGAAGGACAGCACCTCACCGTCGGTCACCGGCGCCTTGCGCCCTGCCGGCACACCCGAATCCAGCGCGGCCTGCCAGCTGCGCACCAGGCGCTGGGCCAGCGCGGCGGGGATGGCGACCTGGTACTGGTCCGGTTCCTGGTCCACGCGCAGCTCCACGCCACCACCGCGTGCACTGTTGTTCCAGTTGTACACGCGCTTGTCGGCCTCGCTGTAGCGCAGGGTCCACGCCTGGTCCTGGCTGCCGGGCAGCAGCGCCACGCCGGTTTCCACCCCGCCCTTGGGCAGGATGGTCAGCGCCAGCGCGGGCTGTGCATTGCCATTGAACAGGGTTTCCACGGCCTGGCCGTAGTTGCCCACCGCCGGCGGCCAGCCGCGGCCGATATCGGTCGTGCACGCGGCGGACGCGCCGGGCGCAACGACCAGCGCGGCCAAGATCACCGCAACGCCCGCCAGGCGCTGCCTCACAGCAGCACGCGCCGCATGTCGGCCAGCACCTGCGACAGGTACGTGGTGAAGCGCGCGGCCAGCGCACCATCGATGACACGGTGGTCGTAGCTCAGCGACAGCGGCAGCATCAGCTTCGGAGCGAATTCCTTGCCGTTCCAGACCGGCTGGATGGAGGACTTGGACACGCCCAGAATGGCCACTTCCGGTGCATTGACGATCGGGGTGAACGCGGTGCCGCCGATGCCGCCCAGCGAGCTGATCGAGAAGCAGCCGCCGCTCATGTCGGCCGGGCCCAGCTTGCCGTCGCGCGCCTTTTTGGCCAGCTCGCCGGTTTCCTGCGCGATCTGCACCACGCCCTTCTTGTCGACATCACGGATCACCGGAACGACCAGGCCGTTCGGGGTGTCGGCGGCGAAGCCGATGTTGAAGTACTTCTTCAGCGTCAGGTTTTCACCGGCCGCATCCAGCGATGCGTTGAATTCCGGGAACTGCTTCAGCGCCGCGGCGCTGGCCTTGATCAGGAAGGCGAGCATGGTCAGCTTGATGCCGGCCTTCTCGTTTTCCTTGTTCAGCGCCACGCGCAGGCCTTCCAGGTCGGTGATGTCGGCCTGCTCGAACTGGGTGACGTGCGGAATCATGGCCCAGTTGCGCGCCAGGTTGGCGCCGGAGATCTTCTTGATGCGCGACAGCGGCTGGGTCTCGACTTCACCGAACTTGCTGAAATCGACCTTCGGCCACGGCAGCAGGTTGAGCCCGCCACCGGCGGCGACCGTGCCACCGGCAACGGCGGCGCCAGCGCCGGTCAGCGCCGACTTGACGAACTTCTGCACGTCGGCCTTGGTGATGCGGCCGCCCTTTTCAGTGCCGGTCAGCTGGTTGAGGTCCACGCCCAGCTCGCGGGCGAACACGCGCACCGCCGGGGTGGCGTAGGGCACCTTGGACGGCAGCACGCTGTCGGCGTTGAACTGCACCGGCGGGCTGCTCGGGGCACCGGCCGAGGGGGCGCTGGCGATTTCGCGCGCCGCCAGCTTGTCCGGCTGGGCCGGCACGGCGACCGGTTCCACCTTGGTGCCGGTTTCGGCGGCGGCCGGGGCAGTGGCAGCGGCGGCCTGGCTCGGCGCCGGGGCGGCAGCGCCCTCGGCTTCGATGATGGCGACAACCTTGCCCTGCGACAGGGTGTCGCCGACCTTGACCTTGATTTCCTTGACCACGCCGGCAACCGACGACGGCACTTCCATCGTGGCCTTGTCCGACTCGAGCGTGACCAGGCCTTGGTCCTTCTTGACGGTATCGCCGACGGCGACCAGCACTTCGATCACCGGGATGTCGGTGTAATCGCCGATGTCCGGCACCAGCGCTTCCACCGGGCCACCGCCGGCAGCAGCCGGTGCAGCGGCGGGCGCGCTCTGGGTGGCCGGGGCCGGGGCGGCAGCAGCAGCGGCCTTGGCCGGGGCGGCAGCGGGTGCCGGCGCAGCCGCCGCAGCGGCCGCGTCAGCCACTTCGATCAGCGCCACGACCTTGCCCTCGGACAGGTTGTCGCCGACCTTGACCTTGATTTCCTTGACCACGCCGGCGACCGAGGACGGCACTTCCATCGTGGCCTTGTCCGACTCGAGCGTGACCAGCCCCTGGTCCTTCTTGACGGTGTCACCAACGGCGACAAGCACCTCGATTACCGGGATATCGCTGTAGTCACCGATATCGGGGACAAGTGCTTCCTTGATTTCGGCCATGGGGATAACTCCGGCAATCTGGTGTAGGGAATCGCCTATTGTGGGGGCATGAGGCGTCAGCGCCAACCAGCTTGGGCAATTTTCACTCGCTCTGTCCCGGGACAGCCTGTTGCAGCAGGGATGGGCGCTGCTGCGGCGGGTGTTCCAGTCGGTACCGTATTGTCCCGCTGCGGTCCGGCTCAGCCGGCCAGGACATCGGCGACGGGCTGCCACGCCACCTGCAGGCGCGGGAGCGGCCATGCCGCATTCGCCGGGCTGGTCGAGGGCAGCGACCACACCGACAGGGACGCCGCACGTTCGCCCAGCACCGGCAGGATGTAACGCACGAAGGCGGCGTGTGCAGTGGCGCCATTGCAGGCGACCGCCGCGAGGGCCGGCAATTGGCCAACCAGATCGGCCACGGCGTTGGGCACTTCGCTGCCGCGCACGATCGCCGCGTCCAGGCTGCCACGCCGCTCGCACTGCCCGATCACATCCCACAGCCCTACGCCCGCCGATTGCAACGCCTGCAGGCGATCAACGTAGGAAAGGCCCGCGTTGATCCCGGTCAGCGCCGACATCAACGGCCAGAATCGGTTGCGCGGATGCGCGTAATACTGCGCTGCATGCAGCGATGCCACGCCCGGCATCGATCCCAGCACCAGCACGCGGCAACCTGCCGAAACCTGCGCAGGCAGGCCGATGCACAGCGTTGGATTCGTCACAGTGTCTCCAGATGCATGAATGTCGCGCATTGCATGATCGCGCGCCAGCGCAACGATTTCGCGCTGCTGGCTGAACAGAACAAACTAAATTTTAACGTGCGTCGGATTCGATTCATGTTGCGGGGACTACGTTTGCCTCGCCCCGATGCAACGGGGGCCCAAGAACAAAAAAATACCTGAGGAGATTCCCCCATGCGCTCCATCCGCACCCTGACCCTGGCTACCCTGGCTGCCCTTGCCTTCGCACCTGCCGCCTTCGCGCAGGACAGCACCACCGACACCGCGTCGGGCAAGCATTTCGCCGTTGTCGGCGGCGTTGCACTGCTGCAGCCCAAGAATGATCCGCTGGAAGGCATCGACAAGGTCGATGGCGGCCCGGCGCCGACGCTGAGCTTCAGCTACTACATCAACGACAACTGGGCCGTGGAACTGTGGGGCGCAGCTGACAAGTTCGACCACCGCGTGCGCGGCGCCAACAATGCCAAGCTGGGCACGGTTGAGCAGCAGCCGATCGCGCTGAGCGGCCAGTACCACTTCGGCCAGGCCGACAACGTGTTCCGTCCGTTCGTGGGCGTGGGTTACTACGAGTCGAACTTCAGCAACGAGAAGCTGGCCAGCGACGCCGGCCATATCGGGCTGGAAACCGCCAAGGGCGCCATCGGTACCGTCGGCGTGGACATGAACATCAACAGCACCTGGTTCGCCCGTGCCGATGCCCGCTACATGCATTCGCGCCCGGACCTGACCGTCAACGGCCGCAGCACCGGCGACGAAGCCAAGCTGGATCCGTGGACCGTGGGCTTTGGTATCGGCGCGCGCTTCTAAGCGCTTCCGCTACACGTAGCAAGGCAACGGGCCCCTCGCGGGCCCGTTGTCGTTTCTGGCATTGCCCTTTTTACCGGTCGCGCGACCAACGGTGGGGCGCTGCCGCTTTCATTCTTCCTTGCGGCGGCGACGTCGATACTGCTCACCATAGCGAGGGGGAAGCCCATGGATGACATGCTGGATGTCCCGCTTACCATCGCCAGTGCATCGTGCCGGCCGCACCCCAGGATCCCCCATGGACAAACGCTACGTACTCGCCATCGACCAGGGCACCACCAGCTCGCGCGCAATGCTGTTCGACCGCGCCGGGCACGTCGCCGGGGTGGCGCAGCGCGAGTTCGGGCAGATCTTCCCGCAGCCGGGCTGGGTTGAACACGATCCGCGCGAGATCCTGACCAGTGTCTATACCACCCTGACCGAACTGCTCAATCGCGAGCAGATCGACCCGCGCCAGATCGCGGCGATCGGCATCACCAACCAGCGCGAAACGACTGTGGTGTGGGACAAGGCCACCGGCCAGCCCATCCACAATGCGATCGTCTGGCAGTCCCGACAGAGCAACGACATCTGCGAACGCCTCAAGGCAGAAGGCCACGAGCCGCTGATCCGCGCACGCACCGGGCTGCTGGTGGATGCCTACTTTTCGGCGACCAAGATCCGCTGGATCCTTGACCACGTGGAAGGCGCGCAGGCCCGCGCCGAGCGCGGCGAGCTGCTGTTCGGCACCATCGACAGCTGGCTGGTGTGGAACCTCACCGGCGGCGCGGTGCACGTCACCGACTACAGCAACGCGGCCCGCACGCTGCTGTTCAACATCCACACCCTGGCCTGGGATGACGGGTTGCTGGCGCTGCTGGACATCCCGCGCGCGATGCTGCCCGAGGTGCGCAGCTCCAGCGAGGTGTATGGCACCACCCGTTCGCAGTTCTTCTTCGACCAGCACATTCCAATCGCCGGCATCGCGGGCGACCAGCAGGCCGCGCTGTTCGGCCAGGCCTGCTTCGAACCTGGCATGGTCAAAAACACCTATGGCACCGGCTGTTTCATGCTGATGCATACCGGCATCCGCGCGGTGGCCTCCAGCAACGGCCTGCTTACCACGCTGGCCTGGGGCATCGATGGGCAGGTGGAGTACGCCCTGGAAGGCTCGATCTTCGTGGCCGGATCGGTGGTGCAGTGGCTGCGCGACGGGCTGCGCATGTTCGGCAAGTCCAGCGACTGCCAGGCCTATGCCGAACGCGCGGCCGACAACGGCGGGGTGTACATGGTGCCGGCCTTCGTCGGCCTGGGCGCGCCGTACTGGCGCAGCGATGTGCGCGGGGCGGTGTTCGGCCTGAGCCGGGGCACCACCAAGGAACACTTCATCCGCGCGGCGGTGGAATCAATGGCGTACCAGACCCGCGACGTGCTGGCCGCGATGCAGGCCGATGCGGGCATTGACCTGAAGGAACTGCGCGCCGATGGGGGCGCGATCGCCAATGACTTCATGGCGCAGTTCCAGAGCGACCTGCTGGGCGTACCCGTGCTGCGCCCGCAGGTGGCCGAGACAACCGCGCTGGGCGCGGCCTACCTGGCCGGCCTGGCGACCGGGTTCTGGAGCAGCCGCGCCGAGATTGCCGAGCAGTGGGCAGTGGATCGCCGGTTCGTGCCGCAGATGGCGGTTGACCGGCGCGAAGCGCTGTATGCCGGGTGGCTCCAGGCGGTGGAAGCGACGATGGGCTTCCGCCCCCCGCGGTAGGAGCCGACCGTTGGTCGGCTCTTCCCCGATCAGAACGCCGGCAGCACCGCGCCTTTGTACTTCTCGGCGATGAAGGCCTTTACTTCCGGGCTGGTCAGCGCCTTGGCCAGCTGCTGCACGCGCGGGTCGTCCTTGTTGTCCGGGCGGGCGACCAGGAAGTTCACGTACGGCGAATCCTTGCTTTCAATCGCGAGCGCGTCCTGGGTCGGGTTGAGGCCCGCGTCCAGCGCGTAGTTGGTGTTGATCAGGGCCAGGTCCACCTGGTCGAGCACGCGCGGCAGCATCGCTGAATCCAGTTCGCGGAACTTGAGCTGCTTCGGGTTGGCAATGATGTCGCGCTGGGTGGCCAGTGCGTTGGTCGGGTCCTTGAGCGTGATCACGCCGGCCTTGTGCAGCAGGATCAGCGCACGGCTGTTGTTGCTCGGGTCGTTGGGAATCACCACGTCGGCACCCACCGGCAGATCGGCCAGCGACTTGACGCGGCGCGAGTAGGCGCCGAACGGCTCGATGTGCACGCCGATCACCTTGGTCAGGTCGGTCTTGCGGTCGCGGTTGTAGGCGTCCAGGTAGGGTTCGGTCTGGAAGTAGTTCACGTCCACCTGCTTCTGCACCAGCTGGTCGTTGGGCTGCACGTAGTCGTTGAAGACCTTTACGTCCAGCTCCAGGCCTTCCTTCTGCAGGATCGGCTTGACCACCGCCAGGATCTCGGCGTGCGGCACCGCAGTGGCCGCAACGACCAGTTTGCTGGAATCGGCGGCAGGCTTGCCGCAGGCGGCCAAGGCCAGCGTGACGGCCAGCAACGGGAGCAACAGGGTCTTTTTCATGGGGACGGAATCCGGGGGGCTGCGTAGCAGCCAACCATACCGCAAGCCCCGGCCAGCGGGGTATCCCGGCCATATGACCGGGGGGCATGACCGCTATTCGTAATTGCTTAGCGCCATCATCAGCAGCGCCTTGGCCTGCTCGCGCAGCACGGTCGGCTCGATGATTTCCGCATCCGAACCGTAGTGCAGCACGTCCATCAGCAGCTCACGCGAAACGCTGTAGGGCACCTTGAGCTCATAGCGGCCGTCGGCCAGGAACCGGCCCTGCTGCTTGGAATGCCAATGCTCGTCGGCCACCCAGCGCGCGGCCTTGGCACTGAAGACGATGGTGGCCCAGCCCTTGGGCGGGCCGGAGAAGATGCCGTAGCTGGCACCCAACTGCTCGTCCAGCTCGGTGTCGTCCACGTCGCGCGCAACCGTGTCGACCACGCGGGCCTTGTAGATGCGGTCCACGGCGAAGCTGCGCAGGCCCTCGCGGCCGTGGTCCCAGGCGTCCAGGTACCAGTTGTCGCGATAGTGGGTCATGCGCTGCGGCGACACGGTGCGCTTGGTCGCCTCGTCGGTGGAACGGGCCCGGTACTCGAACGCCAGCTGCCTGCGCTCCAGCACGGCCGAGGCCACGGCGCGGAAGCTGGCTTCATCGAACTTGCGGCCGCGGTGCGGAATGACCCGCACCCGGTCCACCGGCCAGGTCGACACGCCGGCCTGCGCGGCCAGCAACCCTTCGATGCGCTGCTGCAGCGGTGCCAGCACCGACGACAACACGCCACCGCCGGTACGCGCCAGCAGGTGCTGGGAGGCCAGCAGGGCGTGCAGTTCTTCGGAGCTGAGCCATAGGCCGGGCAGCTCGAACCGCTCGCTCTCGTTGTCCTGGTAGCGGAAGCCGGCCTCGCCATCGCCCTCGACCGGCGCCATCAGCGCATCGCGCAGGAAGGCCAGGTCGCGATAGACGGTGGCGCGCGAACACGCCAGTTTTTCCTGCAGGGTCGCCACCGTGACCGGATAGCGGGCGGACTTCAGCAGACGATGCAGGGCGTTGATGCGTTCATATCGGTCCATGACCCGATTATGTCCGAGTCGCCGCCGTTGTGGCGGCCCGGATCCGAACTTCGGCTATCGTGGGGCCCCCTGCCCGCCCGAACCCCGCCATGCGCCTGCTGCCTGCCGTTGCCGTGCTGTCCCTGCTGCTGTCTGCCTGCGGGCAGGCACCTGCGCCCGCCGCGCCCGCCGCGCCCGCCGCGCCTGCAGCCGCCACGCCGCCGGTGCCGGTCGCCAGCGATCCCGCGCAGGCGGTACTGGCCGCCAGCCAGCGCTTCGGGCAGCTGCGCAGCTTCCACGCCAGCCTGCACATGCAGGGGCCGCGAACGCTGGACGCCAGCATGGAATTCGTGGCGCCGGACCGCTACCGCCTGCAGACCGACGAGGGCGTGCAGACCATCATCGGCGACACGTTCTTCCTGCAGCGCGCCGGCGAAGCCCGCCAGGTGCCGGTGCCGCCGGGCCTGCTGGCGCAATGGCGCAGTCCGTTGCCGGCTGACGCCACCGCCGCCGAACTGCAGGTTGAAGCGCTGGGCGAGGAACGCGTGGACGGGCAGCCCGCCCGCCGCTACCGCGTGCGCCATGCCAGCGCCGCACCGGACGGCATGCTGTACTGGATCAACGCGGCCGGCCTTCCGGTGCGGATCGAACGCCAGGGCCAGACCCAGGGCAAAGCCTTCAAGGTCACGGTGGAGTACAGCCGTTTCGACGACCCCACACTGCAGATCGCAGTGCCCTGAACAGGCGACAAGTCCAAACCTCTCCTAAAGCACGGGCGGGAAAAGGAAAAACGGCGTGAAGGCATCCAGTATCATCACGCGTTGCTCCTCCCCCCTGTTGATCCGGAGAATCGTTGATGTCCCTGCGCGTGACGTTGCTTGCTTCCCTGCTGCTCAGTGCCCCGGCCGCCTTTGCCCAGGACACCACCGACCTGGCCGCGATGACCTCGCCATGGAGCGGCAGCGGCGGCGAACTCGGCTTTGCCTCCGCACGGGGCAACAGCAACACCGAAAGCGCCAACGGCCGCCTGCGCCTGCGCTATACCGATGACGACTGGGTGCACAGCATGGACCTGTTCGGCCTGCGCTCGCGTTCGGAATACACCGAAACCGCCGACGATGGCACCGTCACCAAGCGCAGCAACACCACCGCCAACCGCTACACCGGCAGCGCCGGCAGCGCGCTGCAGCTGGGCGAGCACCGCCAGATCACCGCCACGGTGCGTTATGAGCGCGACGATTTCGCTACCTACGACCGCCAGAGTTCATTCGGTCTCGGTTACGGCACCCGGCTGGTGGAAGGCGACCGTTTCTACATGGACGCGCAGATCGGCCCCGGTGTGCGCCGCACGCACAACACCGAAGACGATGAAACCCGTACCGGCCTGATCGGCCGCGGGCTGTTCGACGTGAAGTATTCGCTGACCCCCAATACCGACCTGATCAACACCCTGCTGGTGGAATCGGGCTCGTACAACACCTTCGGCCAGAACGATTTCGGCGTGTCGGTGAGCATGAACGAGCACCTGGCCCTGAAGGCCGCCTGGCAGGCGCGTTACAACAGCGACGTAGCCGAGGACAAGCGCAAGACCGATACCCTGACCACGATGAACGTGGTCT
The DNA here is from genome assembly GCF_050031795.1 of Stenotrophomonas sp. SrG. Classification (NCBI taxonomy): domain Bacteria; kingdom Pseudomonadati; phylum Pseudomonadota; class Gammaproteobacteria; order Lysobacterales; family Lysobacteraceae; genus Stenotrophomonas; species Stenotrophomonas sp. SrG. The sequence goes on along the minus strand of NZ_JBNBBE010000011.1, from coordinate 155,833 downwards.
ACAAATTCAAGTGATTCCAGCGCGACGTGCCGACCAACGGTCGGCACCTACCCGCAACGCACGGTAGGTACCGACCGTTGGTCGGTACGCCCTGTCAGACGGCGATCAACTCGCCGGCGCCGCCGTCCAGCAGGCCCTGGGCCACCGCCTTTCCGAGCGCATCCGGGTCGTTGCCCGGGCCCCGCGCTTCGGCGCGGATCAGCCGCCCGTCGGCCACGCCGCCGACCAGGCCCTGCAGGAACAGATCGTCGCCCTCCCACTGCGCGTAGCCGGCCACCGGCACGTGGCAGCTGCCGTGCAGCGCGCGGTTCATGGCGCGCTCGGCTTCCACGCAGGCGCGCGTACGTGCATCGTCGAGCGCGGCGAACAGTGCCATCACCCGCGCATCGTCGCCGTTGCATTCCACCGTGACCGCGCCCTGCGCCGGCGCCGGCAACCAGTCCGGTGCAGCGAGCCGCGCCACGATGCGCGCGCCCAGCCCCAGCCGTTCCAGGCCCGCCACGGCCAGCACGATGGCGTCGTAGCCGCCGTTGTCGAGCTTGGCCAGGCGCGTGTTGACGTTGCCGCGCAGGTCCAGCAGTTCCAGGTCCGGGCGCAGCGCGCGCAGCTGGGCCTGGCGGCGCAGCGAGGAGGTGCCCACGCGCGCGCCGATCGGCAGCGCGTCCACCGAGGCGTACAGGTTGGAAATGAACCCGTCGGCCGGGTCGTGCCGGGCCAGCATCGCCGGCAGCGCGAACGGTGCGTCCAGTTCCATCGGCACGTCCTTGAGCGAGTGCACGGCGCAGTCCGCATCGCCCCGCAGCATGGCCAGCTCCAGCTCCTTCAGGAACAGGCCCTTGCCGCCGATCGCGGCCAGCGAGCGGTCCAGCACCTCGTCGCCGCGGGTGCTCATCGGCACCAGCACCACGTCCAGCCCGGGGTGGGCCTGGCGCAGGCGGTCGGCAACGTGTTCGCTCTGCCACAGGGCAAGCGGGCTCTTTCGGGTGGCGATGCGCAGGCTGGTCATGCGCCCATTATCGCCGGTTACAGGTGCTTGAGGTCCTGCTTCAGGCTCGCCACGCAGCGCCGGCTGACCTCCAGCGGGGCCTTGCCATGGCGCAGCACGGCCTGGACCTGGCCTGCGCCATTTCGTCGCAGCTCCACCAGTTCGTGGCGGGCCACCAGGCAGTTGCGGTGGATGCGCACGAAACGGCTGGCAAATTCCTCTTCCAGCGACTTCAGCGACTCCTCGATGAGGTCCTCGCCGCGCGCATGGTGCACCACCACGTACTTTTCCTCGGCCTGCATGTAGTGGATGTCGTCGATCGGGATCAGCCGCAGGCTGCCGCGCAGGCGCGCGCACAACAGCGTGCGTGCCTGCTGGCTGGGCGCGCTGGGCTGCCCGTTGCGGCCGGCCAGGAACGTCCGGGCGCGTTCCAGCGCGGCAACCAGGCGTTCACTGCGTACCGGCTTCATCAGGTAATCGATGGCAGCCGCTTCGAATGCGGACAGCGCGTGCGCATCGTAGGCGGTGCAGAACACCACCGCCGGGCGCGGATCGAAGGTGGCCAGGTGACGGGCGGCCTCCAGGCCGTCCAGCCCGGGCATGGCGATATCCAGCAGCACCAGGTCCGGCTGCAGCTCCGCGCAGGCATGCAGCGCCTGCTCGCCATTCTCGGCTTCGGCCACCACCTCGACCCCGGGCTGTTCGGCCAGCAGGCTGCGCAGGCGCTCGCGGGCGAGCGGCTCGTCGTCGGCGATGACAACTCTCAAGCAGGCTTCCTCACTGAACAGGCACGAAGATGTCGCAGGCATAGTAGCCGTCGTTCCATGCCCCCGTCATCCGTGCAGCCGGGCCGAACCGCCAGGCCAGGCGATGCGCGATGTTGCGCTGCGCGTGCCCGGCGCCCTGCATCAGCGGCAGCGCACGCACGTCCGGATCGGGCGCGGGGTTCTGGATGCGGATGTGCAGCTGCGCCCCTTCGAAGGACAGCGCAATGACGATGGTGCCGCCAGCCGGCAGCCGCGAAATGCCATGCAGCACCGCGTTTTCCACCAGCGGCTGCAGCACCAGGCGCGGCATCGGCAGGGTCCAGGGCAAGCCGTCTGCGCGTTGCCATTCCACCTGCAGGCGCTCCCCCAGCCGCAGCGATTCGATCGACAGGTAGGCTTCGGCCAGTTCGCACTCGGCCTGCAGGGTGGAGTCGCCCTCGCCCGCCCCCAGCGCGGCACGGAACAGGTCGGACAGATCCAGCACCGCGCGCTCGGCCACTTCCGGATCACGCCGCACCAGGCTGGCGATGAGATTCATGCTGTTGAACAGAAAATGCGGGCGGATCCGCGCCTGCAGCGCATCGGCCTGCGCGCGTGCGTTGGCCACGGTCTGCGCGCTCCAGCGATCGCTGACGTAGAAGTAGCGCAACGCCAGTGCCACGATCAGCGCGGTGACCGTGGCGCAGCCCAGGGTGAACCGCCAGAAGCCGACATCCCCGGCGAAACCGCGCGCATCCAGCACCGCATACAGCGCGTGCACGATGCCCGTGCAGGCGGCAGCGATCAGGGCGGCCATGGCTACTGCCAGCGCCGAACCCAACGTTTCCGGGAGCCGCGACAAGGTCGCCCGCGCCGCGCACAGACTCACCGTGACCGCCAATGCCAGCCACAACGCCAGGCCGCTGGCCGACAGGAAATCCGGCACGCTCCATTGCCGGCTGCCGTCGGGCGACAGCGCTACCACCACCACCACCAGCTCTGCCAGGCCGAGCATCGCGCCCAGCCGCGGCAGGCGGCACAGCTCGGGCAACCACAGCTGCTGGCGCGGATCGTTCATGGCTCAGGCGGCGGCGAAGCGTGCGTCCAGCCAGTCGCCCAGCGCCTGCAGTTCTTCGGCGCAGACCTGGTGGGCCATGGAATAGGAATGCCACTCCAGCGGGAAGCCGGCTGCCGTGAGCCGCTGGGCGGTGTCGGCAGCGATCACCTGCGGGATCACCGGATCCTGCGCGCCATGGGCCATGAACACCGGCGGCCGGGCGCCATCGGCAATGGCGGCCTTGATGGCCGCTTCCGGATCCGGCAGGTAGGTGGACAGCGCGATCAGACCGGCGATGGGCCGGGTCGAGCGCAATGCGGCGCTGAGGATGATCGCCCCGCCCTGCGAGAAGCCGGCGAGCAGGATGCGCTCGACGGGAATGCCGCGCGCTACCTCGGCATCGATCAGGGCATCCAGCGCCCGTACCGAGGCATCCACACCGGCGGCATCGGCGCGCGAGCGGAAGTCCATGCTGACGATGTCATACCAGGCGCGCATGGGCACGCCGTTGTTGATGGTGATCGGCTGCATCGGGGCATGCGGAAACACGAAGCGGATCGCCGGCCAGTGCGGACGCAGCAGCTCGGGCACGATCGGGGCGAAATCATGGCCATCCGCGCCCAGGCCGTGCAGCCAGAGCACGGACCATTGCGGGTTGGCGGCGGTTTCGTTGACTACGGTTTCCAGCGCTTGCGACATCGTGCGGCTCCAGTACGTTCTGGCCGCATTATGGGGCCAGATGTCAGTGGCCGGCGCGTTGGGCAGCAGCACGGCGCAGTTCGGCGGCGCGCTGCAGGATGGTCGGCGGGGTGGTCTCTTCCGGGATTTCCATCAGGCGCAGGCGGTGCAGCAGGTCGCCGGCGCGGCGCCCGGAAGTCAACGCGACCACCGGAATGGCCAGCACCATGCCCACCACCACCGGCGCCATCCAGGCGGCCAGCGCCGGCGACACCGCATAGGCCAGCATGCCCATGAACAACCCGAACACGCTCAGGCCACCGTAGCCCTTGATCAGCGCCGGCCAGGAAATGCCGCCGTCATCGCGCTGCTGTGCATCCCAGCCCGAATCCTTGCCGGCCAGCACTTCGGCCACGCCGCGCGACTGCACGTACATCACCACCGGCGCCATCAGCGCGGCCAGCACGGTTTCCAGCAGCATCGACACGAATGCGCGGATGCCCCCGCCGCAACCGCGGCGCTCGGCCGGGTCGATCAACATCGCGATGTAGCCCAGCACCTTGGGCAGCAACAGCACCGCCATGGTGATGGCGAACATGCGGATCACCTGGGTTTCATCCTGCTGGCGCCAGTACAGGCCCGGCGACATGTGCAGCACTTCGCTGAAATCGATACCGCCCTGGAACAGCGGGATGGCAATGCCGATCAGCATCAGCATCGCCCACATCGGCGCGGTGAAGTAATGGCCGATGCCGATCATCATGTGCATGCGGCTGACCCAGTGCAGGCCACGCGAACCCACCACCTTGGCGTGCTGCAGGTTGCCCTGGCACCAGCGGCGGTCGCGCACCAGCATGTCGGTCAGGGTCGGCGGACCTTCTTCATAGCTGCCCTTGAGGTAGGGCACCATATGGGTGGCCCAGCCACCGCGACGCATCAACGCCGCCTCGACGAAATCGTGGCTCAGTACGTGGCCACCAAACGGCTGCCGGCCCGGCAACGGCGGCAGGCCGGCGTTCTCGGCAAAGGCCTCGGTACGGATCACCGCGTTATGGCCCCAGTAATTGCTTTCCGCGCCGTGCCACCATGCCACGCCCCGCCCGATCACCGGGCCGTACACGCGCCCGCCAAACTGCTGCATGCGCGCGAACAGGGTACGCCCACCGATCACCGCCGGCAGGGTCTGGATCAGGCCCACGTCCGGGTTGTGCTCCATGCCCGCCACCAGCCGCACGATGGTGTCGCCGGTCATCAGGCTGTCGGCGTCCAGGATCAGCATCTGCGGGTAACCGCCGCCAAAACGGCGCACCCAGTCGGCGATGTTGCCGGCCTTGCGGCCGCTGTTGTCACCACGGCGCCGGTAGAACAGGCGATCATGCCCACCGACCGCGTCGCACAGCTCGGCGAACGCCTGCTCCTCGGCCGCACCGATGTCCTCGCGCCGGGTATCGCTGAGCACGAAGAAATCGAACTGCTCCAGTTGCCCGGTATCGGCCACCGACTCATAGATGGCCTGCAGGCCGGCCAGCAGGCGGCGCGGATCTTCGTTGTAGGTCGGCATCAGCAGCGCGGTGCGGGTATGCACCTGCGGCAGGGGCTGGTCCGGGTCGATGCCCAGCTTGTAGCCACGGTCGAACACGGCGGTGAGGAACCCGGCCAGGGCACCGGCAAAGGACAGCGCGATCCAGGCGAACAGCGCCACGAACAGCACCAGCAGGCAGCCTTCCAATACGGTGACGCCATTGGTAGCCAGCACCTTCCACATCATGTGGGTGGCGGCCACGGTCATGGCCGCCGTGCCGCCGAAGATGTAGAAGCGACGCAGCGCAATCATGCGCGGCGCGGTGCGCTGGCGCGGCGTCAGCAGGCGGCCTTGGGTAAAGGTCTGTTCGGGCATGCCCATCGGGCTTTCGACGGGCAGCACCGGGCGGCCGGCATCGATCACGGCGTTGACGGTCTGCACACTCATGCGCGGCTACCCTGCGTGCGCTTCCCGCCAGTGCTGCCCTGTCCTGCAGCGGCGTGGCCGTGGCCGGCGCCCTGCTGATGTCTGTGACTACCGGAACCCACGAACTCTCCAACGGCACTGAGGCGAAAAATGCGGCCCAGCATAGGGGGCCAAATGTAAGCCGCGCGCGAAGGGGCTTTCGGGGTATTTCTCCCCATTCAGCAAACTTGCGCAAGCCCTCGAACGGGCGGATTGCGACAAACGGCCGCAGGCCTTGTGCCGTAAGACTTTCCCTATTCAGGGCGTAGGGTAACCCCTGGCAGAAGGCGCCTCAGGGCAGCCTGGGCAGGAAGGCCGGGGACAGACGCACCCGGCTTGGAACTGCGCAGACCGGCGCTCAACCGGGGGGCATGAACCCGCTTCAGGCCGGGGTGGCGTCCACGGCCACATCGCTCTCCACCGGCAGGCGCGCCAGCGCGCGCGAACCGACATGGGAAAACTGCAGCTGTGCCAGCAGATGCTGCGCCTGGGTGGCAACCGGGCACGGCAGGATGCGCGGGCCGGCTTCAGGACGCTCAGGGGACATCACAACACTCGACATGGTCTGACTCTCGATCGCTTCCAATACACCCGCGCGGCACCCATGCCGCGAGGAATGCGAACCCTATATGAATTTGTGGACGAATGTGTGACGTCGCCCACGCCGGAATGCGTCAGCACTGCCGCGCGCCCGAAAACTGGCGCTTTTCAATAGTCAGCGACTATCATGTAACCGTTTTCAACATCATAAAGTGGATATGGATTCCAACATCGCGTCATCCTTCAGCCCCAAGTGGCAGTTCCGGTTCGACTTCTTCAATGCCCACGGGGCGCCAAACTCGCCGGCCTTCAAGGCCGCCTACAAGGCGCTGCCGTTCGGGCAGAAGGTCAAGGTCAACTTCAACTTCTTCGCCCTGTTCTTCGGCTGCATCTACCTCTTCATCCTGGGCATGTGGCGCAAGGCCCTGACGATCCTGGGCCTGACCCTGGTGCTCGGCGTGGTGCTGGCATTCCTGCCCGACCCGATCGGCCGTGGCATCGCGATTGCGTGGTCGCTGTTCATTGCGCTCACCACCAACTACAACTACTACCTGGAAAAGGTGAAGGGCGACACCAGCTGGAATCCCTTCCAGGGCATGCGCTGGTAAACCCCCGCAGCTCGCCTCACCTGAAAAGCCCGGTCGATTGACCGGGCTTTTTGTTGCTCAGAAGGTTTCCCATTCGGTCTCGACCGCTGCCGCTGCTGCACGCATCGGGGCCCGCTTCTGGCCGACGGCCTTGCGCGGTGCCGCAGGCGCTGCGGCCGGCGCAGCCGCGCCGGTGCGGAAGATCGCCACGGCCTTGCCCAGGTGCTGGGCCTGCTCTTCCATCGCCCGCGCCGCCGCGGTGGCTTCTTCCACCAGCGCCGCATTCTGCTGGGTGGTTTCGTCCATCTGGGTGATGGTCTGGTTGACCTGCTCGATGCCGGCGGACTGCTCCTTCGAGGCGGCGGAAATCTCGGCCATGATGTCGTTGACCCGGCGCACGCCGGTAACGATCTCTTCCATGGTGCGCCCGGCGGTCTGCACCAGCGCCGAGCCTTCGGCGACCTGCTCCACCGAATCGTCGATCAACTGCTTGATCTCCTTGGCCGCACCGGCCGAGCGCTGCGCCAGCGCGCGCACTTCGGAGGCCACCACCGCAAAGCCGCGGCCCTGCTCACCGGCGCGCGCCGCTTCCACGGCGGCGTTGAGCGCCAGGATGTTGGTCTGGAAGGCGATCCCATCGATCACCGAGATGATCTCGGCGATGCGCTTGGACGCGGCCTCGATTCCGGCCATGGTGGTCACCACCTGGCCCACCACCTGCCCGCCCTGTTCGGCCACGTTGGCAGCACCGGCCGCCAGCTGGTTGGCCTGTACGGCGTGGTCGGCGTTCTGGCGCACGGTGGAGGTCAGTTCCTCCATCGACGCGGCGGTTTCCTCCAGGCTCGCGGCCTGCTGTTCGGTACGGCGCGACAGATCGCTGTTGCCCGAGGCGATTTCGCCCGCCGCCAGGTTGATGCTGTCGGTCGCCTGCTGGATACGACCGACGATGTCGGTCAGCTGGGTCACGGTGGTATCGGCATCGTCGCGCATCTGCGCGAACACGCCGTGGAACTGGCCGTGCATGCGTGCGGTGAGGTCGCCGGCGGCGATCGCGCGCAGCAGCGCGGAGATCTGCTGCAGGTTGTCGTCGCTCACCTGCATCATGGTGTTGAGGTTTTCGACCATGGCGCGGAAGTCGTGGTCGAAGCGCACCCCATCGCCGCGCTGGCTGAAGTCGCCGCGCGCGGCGGCACCGGCCAGATCGCGGATCTGGGTATTGATCGCGCGCAGGTTGGCCTTGGTGGTGTCCATTGCATCGGTGAACACGGCCTGGTCGCCGGGCAGGCGGTCCATGTCCTGCGACAGATCGCCCACCGCATAGCGCTGCATCACCTCGACCAGGCGACGGGTGACGGCAATGTTGGCGCCCACCAGCTGGTTGGTGTCTTCGACCATGCGTCCGTACGCGCCCGGGAAGGCCTGCGCATCCATCCGGTAGCCGAGTTCGCCGGCTTCATGGCGCTGCGCCATCTCGCCCTGCGCGGCCATCACCGCACGCAGCTGGCCGCGCATGCGCTGCATGGATTCCAGCAGGCGGCCAACCTCGTCGTCGCGTGGGGGCGGCAGCGGCGTGTCCAGGCGGCCTTCGGCCACGTCCGCCGAGAGCCGCACGGCATCGGCAAGCGGGCGGATCGCCTGGCGGCGCAGCAGCACGTACACGCTGGCGCTGAGCACCAGCGCCGCGCCCAGGCCAACGCCGAGGATGATCCACAGCAGCGAGCGCGCCTGTTCGGTGATCAGCGCATACGGCACGATCACGCCCAGCGCGAACCGCTCTTGGCTGCCACCGATGCGCAGCGGCACATACGCTTTCACGTTGCCTGCGGCATCCGGAGTGAACGCCTCGAAGCGCTGGTCACGCGCCACGGCTGCAAGGACCTGCGCAGTGACGGCATCGTCGCGGCGCTGGCCGATCTGCTTGGCATCCTGCGCGGCCAGCACGATGCCGCCAGGCGAGATCAGTTCGACGTGGCCCTGCCCCATCGGGCGCAGCGCCGCCAGACGCTCCTGCAGCGCGGCCAGGCCGAAGTCCACGGTGACCGCGCCCAGGAACTGGCCGTTGTCGAGCACCGGGGTCGACAACGTGGTCATCAGCACCTGCCTGCCACCGATCTCATAACGGTACGGCTCGCTCACGGCCTGCCGCTTGAGCTCACGCGGGCGCAGGTACCAGTCACCATCGCCGGGGACGTCATAGCCCTTGAGTACATCCTGCACCGGGGCGCCGTCCTGCCAGGCCCAGTAGCTCATGAAGCGGCCGGTGGCATCGTGGGCTTCGGCACCGACGAACTCGGCATCCCTGCCATCGAAGGCCTGCGGTTCCCACAGCGTGCCCAGGCCCACCCATTCCGGGTGCGACTGCAGCTGCTGGTGCAGCACCTGCGCGGCGGTCGCGCGCGACAGGGTGGCAGCGCGGTGCTGCACCACCAGGCTGTCGGCCAGTGCCTGGCTGGTGGAAAACGCGGCGGCCAGGTCGGCACCGACCCGGCGCGATTCGGCCTCGGCCTGGCTTTCCATGGTCCGCCGCGAGGATTCGAGCAGCGCCTGGCTGGCTTCGCGGTAACTGAGGGCGGCGGTCACGCCGAAGCAGAGCATGGCGATCAGCGCGGTTCCCAGCATCAGCCGGTTGGCGATGCTGCCGGGGCGCTTGGAAGCGGACGGGCGGGACGTGGACATGGGGAGTGTTCCGGGCAGGAGTACAGAACAGCGCGCGCCCGAGGGCACCGCTACTACGTCACGCAGTCCATTGCGGCCCGCCCGGCACGGTGCAACGCACATGCAGGTCGGGTCATACGCTGGTAGCGGCCCTGTGCTGGAGATGTTGAGCGCCGGATCCTGACCGGGTTCAGTGAGGCGTACGGCCACCCAGCCGCTCCACCAACGTCTGGCTGGCGGCATTGAGTCCGATCACCTCGACCTGCGCCCCATGCCCGCGCAGTTTGAGGGTAACCCTGTCCAGTGCGCCAACCGCACTCAGGTCCCAGAAGTGCGCCTGGCTGAGGTCGATCCGTACCCGCGCCGGCACTTCCTGGTAATCAAAGCTCTCGCCGAACTGCCCCGCCGAAGCGAAGAACACCTGCCCGGTCGCCGTGTAAGTACGGACTCCGTCGGCATCGGTGTGGTCGGTGACGACCAGCAGCCGACCCACCTTGCGCGCGAAGAACAACGCCGACAGCAGCACTCCGGTCAGCACGCCCTTGGCCAGGTCGTGGGTGGCCACGGTCACCACGACGGTGGCCACCATCACCACCGAGGAGCTCATGGGGTGCACGCGGAACTCGGCAAAGGAACGCCAGTGGAAGGTCCCGATGCTGACCATGATCATCACCGCCACCAACGCGGCCATGGGAATCTGCCGCACCCATTCGTGGCCGTACACCACCAGCAGCAACAGCAGCACGCCTGCCACCAGGCAGGACAACCGGCCACGCCCGCCGGAGGACACATTGATGACCGACTGCCCGATCATCGCGCAGCCACCCATGCCGCCGAACAGGCCAGCGGTGATGTTGGCCAGGCCCTGGCCCGCGCACTCACGGTTGCGCTGGCTCGGGGTGTCGGTCATGTCCTCGACGATCTGCGCGGTCATCATCGACTCCAGCAGGCCCACCACCGCGAGGGTTGCCGAGACCGGCAGCAGCAGCGCCAGCGTGTCCCACGTCATCGGCACATCGGGGAACAGGAACGTGGGCAGGCTGTCGGGCAGTGCGCCCATGTCGCCCACGGTCCGCACTTCCCAGTGCAGCCCGATCGACAGCGCGGTCAGCACCACGATGGCCACCAGCGGCGACGGCACTGCGCGGGTCAACCGCGGCAGCAGGTAGATGATGGCCAGCCCCGCCGCGCACACCGCCCACACCTGCCACGAGCGCCCGATCAGCTCGGGCATCTGTGCCAGGAAAATCAGGATGGCCAGTGCGTTGACGAAGCCGGTGATCACCGAACGCGACACGAACCGCATCAGCGCGCCCAGCTTCAGTGCGCCGGCGATGATCTGCAGCAGGCCGGCCAGGATCGTCGCGGCCAGCAGGTACTGCAGGCCGTGGTCCTTCACCAGGTCCACCATCACCAGCGCCATTGCGCCGGTGGCCGCCGAGATCATGCCCGGCCGGCCGCCTGCGATGGCGGTGACCACGGCGATGCAGAACGACGCATACAGACCCACCTTGGGGTCCACGCCGGCAATGATCGAGAAGGCAATGGCTTCAGGAATCAGCGCCAAGGCGACCACGGTGCCGGAAAGCAGGTCGCCACGGATATTGCCGAGCCACTGCTGGCGCGGGGGATAGGAGACAGACATGGGGGGCCAGGCGGCAGAACGGCGCGCAGGATACCATCGACCCTCCCTCGAGCAGCAGGAAGGCATCCATGTACGGTCTGATCGGAAAGATGAACATCGCTCCCGGCGAGCGCGACGCGGTCATCGCGATCCTGCTGGAGGGCACCCAGGCCATGCCGGGATGCCGCAGCTACGTGGTGGCCAAGGATCCCGCCAATGCCGACGCGATCTGGATCACTGAAGTCTGGGACAGCGCTGAACTCCACCACGCCTCGCTGGCGCTGCCGGGCGTGCAGCAGGCCATTGCCCGGGCACGCCCGCATATCACCGGCTTCGGCGAACGGTTCGAAACCGAACCGGTCGGGGGTTACTGACGGGCGCCGAACATCGCGCCAACGCTGTGCAGCAGCTCGTGCACGCTGAACGGCTTGGGCAGCAGCGACATGCCCTCGCCCAGGAACTCGTTGCGCACGGCGGCGCTTTCCGTATAGCCGGTGATGAACAGCACCGGCAAGCTCGGGCGCAACGCGCGCGCGGCATCGGCCAGATCGCGACCGTTCATGCCGGGCAGGCCGACGTCGGACAACAACAGATCCACGGCCCGCGCTGAATGCAGCTCCAGCAACGCCTGCTGCGCGTTGGTGGCTTCCACGACCTGGTAGCCGACCTCGAGCAGCATCTCGCGCACCATCATCCGCACCGAATCGGTGTCGTCCACCAGCAGGATGCGTTCGGCATGGCCGCGCTGCACCTGCACCTGCGCCGTGGACGCAGACGCCGGCTCGACCTGTTGCTGGCCCTCGGGCAACAGCAGTTCGATCTCGGCACCTTCCCCCTGCTCGCTGGCAATACGGGCGCTGCCGCCGGACTGGCGCGCGAAGCCGTAGGTCATCGACAGGCCCAGGCCGGTGCCTTCGCCCTGCGGCTTGGTGGTGAAGAACGGTTCGAATACCTTGTTGATCAGGTCCAGTGGAATGCCGGTTCCGTTGTCGATCACTTTGATGGTGATGTAGTTGCCCGGCGACAGCTCGTGGTCACGCTCGATCCTCGCGCGGCCCGCGCGGATGCGGATCAGGCCCTGGCCGGCCAGCGCATCGCGCGCGTTGATGACCAGGTTGAGCATGACGTTCTCGAACTGGTTGGGATCGGCCATGGCCACCAGCGGTTCGGCGCCGAGCTCCAGTTCCAGTTCGATGTTCTCGCCGATCGAGCGCCGCAGCATGTCTTCCAGCGAGCGCACGCGGGCAACCACGTCGAACGTCTGCGGGTCCAACGGCTGCTTGCGGGCAAAGGCCAGCATGCGCTGGGTCAGCGCCGCGGCGCGGTGCGCCGAGGCGGTGGCGATGTCGACGTAACGGCTTGCCTTGTCCCACTTGCCGCTGCTGGCGGCCATCTCGATCATGTCCAGGCCGGAGATGATGGTGGTCAGCAGGTTGTTGAAATCATGCGCGATACCGCCGGTCAGCTGGCCAAGCGAATCCATCTTCTGGGCCTGCATCAGCTCCATTTCGGTGCGCTCGCGCTCGGCGATCTGGAAGGCCAGTTCGCTGTTGGCGCTCTCCAGTTCCTGGCGCTGCTCCAGTTCGCGCACGTGGCGCTCGGTGATGTCTTCCACCAGCACCAGGCCAAGTCCAGGAGCGCTGTAGGGCGTCACCCGCCACTCGGTCATGCGCCGGCTGCCCTGCACCTGCAGGGCAAAGGTGCCCTGCCAACGCTCACCTTCGGCCAGCGCCACCTTCAACGCGCTCATCGGCGCGAACTGGTGGTCCAGCAAGGCCTCGATCCGGCCCGGTCCCAGGTCCTCTCCAAGCAGGCGCTTGAAGGCATCGTTGGCTTCATGCACCTGCAGCTGCGCATCCAGGACGGTGATCGGTGCATTGATCTGGCGGAAGATCTCGCCGAAACGCGCTTCGGCATCGCGTAATGCGTCTTCGGCGCGGCGCGCACGCAGCAGGCTGCGCAGCGTGGCCAGCAGCACGTCCGGATCCACCGGGTGCACCAGGTAGGCATCGGCACCGGCGTTGAGGCCGGTGATGAGGTCCCCGGTGGCGATCGAGGCGGCCGAGACATGTACAACCGGCAACAGCTGCATGCGCGGATTCTCGCGCAGCTGGCGAACCACATCGAAACCGCTCATGTCGGGCAGGTTGACGTCCAGCACCAGCGCACCGAAATCCTGCGTGTTGAGCTGGACCAGGCCTTCGGTGCCGGTGCCGGCTTCCTCCACGCGGAAGCCGTGGTGTTCCAGCACCCGGCGCACCGAATAGCGGGTGGCCGCGTTGTCGTCGACGATCAGGATCCGGTCACGCGTCGGCATCGGCAGTCTCCTCGGCAGCCAGCTTCAGCGGCAGCTTCACATGGAACTCCGAACCGACGCCCAGTTCGCTGGTCACCCCCACCTCGCCGCCCAGCAGCTCGGCAAAGCGCTTGCACAGCGACAAGCCCAGGCCGGTGCCGCGCAGACGCTTCTGCAGCGGCGTGTCCACCTGCACGAAATCCTCGAACAGGGTAGGCAGCAGGTCCTGCGGAATGCCGATCCCGGTGTCGCGCACGCTGAAGCACACCGAATGCGCGTCGACCAGTTTGGCCGACACCACCACCTGGCCATTGGGCGTGAATTTGAGCGCGTTGGAAATGAAATTGCGCAGGATCTGCGCCAGCTTCTTGTCATCGGTGTACAGCAGGGGCAACGCCGGCGGATCTTCGAACACCAGGTCGACCTGGTTGCCTTCGATCAGCGGGCGGAACATGCCGCGCAACGCCGAGAACAGGTCCATCAGGTCGAACCAGTCCGGCGAAATGGTGATTCGACCGGCTTCGATCTTGGCGAGGTCGAGCAGGTCGTCGACCATTTCGCGCAGCTCGCTCGCCGACCCGCTGATGAAGCGCACCTGGCGGCGCTGCTCTTCGGTGAGCGGGCCGTCCATGCCGTCTTCCAGCAGCCGGGTCATGCTCAGTATCGAGCCCAGCGGCGTGCGGAACTCATGGCTCATGTAGGACAGGAACCGGCTCTTGAGCTCGGAGACCTCGCGCAGCTGCTCGGCCTGCTGGTCCAGTTCGGCGTACAGGGCCAGCACGCCCTGGTTGGTTTCCTCAAGCTCCGCGCGCAGGGCATCGGCCTGCGTGCGGAGCTGGACGATTTCCTGTTCGGGGGGAAGCGCGTTCAATGCAGGTCTCCGAGCCGCAGGGCGATGATGCCGGTGTCGTCGCGGCCACGATCGAAATCGCGCTGCAGCACCGCCACTATAAGCGCCGGGTGGCGATGGAACAGGCCGGGGTAGTCGCGCAGGCTCCAACGCGCCTGCAATCCATCACTGTGCATGAGCAGCAGCGTGCCTTCCGGCGCGTGAAAATGGAATGGTTGCGCCTTGCGGAACTGCACCCCGACGATGCCCGGGTGCGAGGCCATGCCACGGGTCGTGGTCGCCTCGTGCAGGCCCGCCGAAATGTTTCCGATGCCGGCAAACTGGACCGCGCCGCTGGCAAGATCCACGCTGGCAACCGCCGCGGCCCCGCCCCGGGTACCGGACATGCCGGCATGCATCGCCGCGATCAGGTCCGCCGGTGCAAGCGCCCCGCGCGCGGCTGCGACCGCCACGCCGGCCTGGGCGGCATCGGCCGCCGGCAGCCCGTGCCCGAGGCCATCGATCAGCGTCACGGCCACCGACTGGGCATCGGCACGCAGGTGCCAGGCGTCACCGCAGGCCACCTCATGGCGCATGGCCAGGCGCAGCGCACCGTAGGGCACGTCCACGTCGCGGGCAACGCGGCTGGCGTAGACGCGCGCCACCACCACGCAGCCCTTGTCGTCGGACCAGGCATCGAGCACGGTGGCCTGGCGCCGTATTGCGCCGAGGCCCAAACCCTGCGTACCGCCGGTCGAATAGCCGTCAGGCAGGGACTGCGCCAGCGAGAAGCCCGGCCCGGCATCGAGGGTGCACAGTTCGATGCCCTCACCGCCGCGACCGCACACCACTGACAGGTACATGCGCCCGCCGCGTCCGTGCTTGATCACATTGGTGGCCAGCTCGGTGGCGGCCAGGGCCACCCGGCCAGCATCCATTTCATCGAAGCCGATGCCATCGGCCATGGCCAGCGCTTCGCGCCGGGCCTGCCCTACCTGCGAGACTTCTTCCACCACCACGACCCGGGTAAGGCGGCCGGAGAAATTCAGATCCATTTGGTGATGGCAACCCGGGTGCCCTTGCCGGGTTCGCTCTCCAGTTCGAACTGGTCCACCAGCCGGCGCGAGCCGGACAGGCCCAGCCCCATGCCGCTGCCCGAGGTCCAGCCATCGGTCAGGGCCTGGGCGATATCGGGAATGCCGGGACCATTGTCGGAGAACACCAGGCGCAGCCCGCGGCGGATGCCGCTGTCCACCACCTCCCATTCCATGCTGCCACCGCCGCCATAGATCACGGCGTTGCGGGCCAGTTCGCTGGCGGCAGTGACCAGTTTGGTCTGGTCGATGAGCCGCATCCTGCATGCCACGGCCGCCTGCCGGGCAGCCTGGCGTGCCAGCACCACGTCCTGCTCGACGCGGATCGGCAAGGATCCACTGACGTCGGTCATGGCGACTCTTCGTCGGGTTGCTGCAGCAGGTCCATGCGCAGCAGTTCCATGCCACGTTCGACATTCAGCGCGGTGCGCACCCCGGTCAGGGTCAGGCCCAGCTCAACCAGCGTGATCGCCACGGCCGGCTGCATGCCCACCACCACCGTGGTGGCATCCATGATCCGAGCCAGTGACGAAATGGTGGAAATCATCCGGCCAATGAAGGAATCGACGATGTCCAACGCGGAAATGTCGATCAACACGCCGCGCGCAGAGGTCTTTTGAATACGTTCGGTCAGGTCGTCCTGCAGGGTCAGCGCAAGCTGGTCGTGCATGTCCACCTGGATGGTCACCAGCAGCAGATCGCCCATCTGCAGGATCGGGATGCGGTCCATTTCAGCGCGCCGCCTTGGTCACCGTCTGGCCGGTGCGCTTGAGCGCCAGTGCCAATGCGTCGGCCAGGTTGGCCTTGGTGACGATGCCCTGCAGGTCCAGGCCCAGGTGCACGATGGTCTGTGCGATCTGGGGGCGCACGCCACTGATGATGGCGTCGGCGCCCATCAGGCGGATGGCGGTAACGGTCTTGAGCAGGTGCTGGGCGACCAGCGTGTCCACGGTGGGCACGCCGGTGATGTCGATGATGGCGATTTCCGAACCGGTGTCGACGATCCGCTGCAGCAGCGATTCCATCACCACCTGGGTGCGCTGCGAATCGAGGGTGCCGATCATCGGCAGGGCCAGCACGCCCTCCCACAGCTTCACCACCGGGGTGGACAGCTCCAGCATTTCTTCCTGCTGGCGCTGGATCACATCCTCGCGGGTCTTCTGGTAGACCTTGACGCTGTGCAGGCCAAGCCCGTCGATGAGTTCTGAAATCGCCCACAGCTGATCGCCGACCGCCTTGGGGTCGTCGGCGAAGTTCTGCTGGACCAGCTCGAACAGCGGGCGCTTGAGCGAGAACAGGAAGCTGGCGGTTTCCGAGGAGCTGAAGCCCTTGAGCACGCGGTCACGCGAGAGCTGTTCGAGGAACTGGCGGGTGTCCTGCCATTCGCTGCCGGCCACGTCCGTACCGGAGGTGGACAGCGCGGCCTGGAACAGCCGCCAGAACTCGCGCACCTGGGTATCCAGCTCACGCGCGGACAAGCGGCTGTCCTGGCTCTGGCCGGCGCCGGCCAGCTGTTCCACCCACTGCGCCACCACGGCGTCCTGGTGGCTGCGGATGAGGTCGATGGTGCGCTGCTGCAAAGCCGCCATGGGGGTGGTTTCCTGCTGGGAAGGTGGGAAAGCCCCGCCACGAGGACGTGACGGGGCTTGGTTTCACCTGAGCTTAAATGAATTCAGGTAGCCGAACCATCACAACAACCGAAGACCCGTGAAGGTTGCGCGCACAAACCTGACCAATTCAGAATTCAGCCGCCGCGACTCACTTGACCGGTGTTCCTCGCTGTCTTCCGACGCTTCAGCGCGAGGACCTGTCCCACCACGGCGGTGAGCAGGAGACGCCCTCCGCCGATCCCGCCTGATGCTGCTTGTAGATCTGGCGTCCCAGCGTGGCCACCAGCACAAGCGTGGCGGCCCAGCCCAGCAGGTCGGCCGGCTGCTCCATCACTCCGGCACCAGCTGCGCGGGACGCAGTGCCACACCGCTCCCCAGGACCTCGCGCTCCAGCGCGCGCAGGAAACTGCTGAACCCATGCGGCGCACGCGCGCTGCGGCGGGCGCTGGTCGCGACCACCGGCCGCGCCAGCCAGGCAATGCGGGCGCCGCTGCCGGCCAGCGCCTCTACCAGGGCCACGTCCTCCCCGGTGCGGAGCGGAGGAAAGCCGCCCACGGCACGGTAGGCCGCCGCGCTCAGGCCGAGGTTGGCGCCATGCACATGCCGATGACCGTCGCGCATCGCCTCGCGCCCGGAGAAGGCGGTGCGTACCACGTCGGGATAGTCCAGCCAGTCCACGACCTCGACCACGCCACAGAACGCATCGGCGCCGCAGCGCAGCTGCCGCCACAACCAGTCCGCGGGCACTTCGGTATCGGCATCGGTGCTGGCGATCCAGCGCGCGCCGCGCGCAAGCGCGTGCTCGGCCGCAGCCGCCCGCGCAGTGCCGACGCAGCGGGCGGCCACTTCAAGGGTGGTCGCGCCGTGCGCGGCGCACACGGCGGCGGTGTCGTCTGTACAGGCATCCAGCGCGACCACGGTAATGACCGCTTCGCCGCGCAGGCGCGGGTCCGCCGCCGCGGCCGTAATGGACGCCAGGCAGCGCCCGATGGCATGCGCTTCGTCATGTGCCGGTACGATCACGGCGATCATCGCAACCCCTCCCAGCGCGCCACGCTGACCGGTTCGGCACTCCAGCCCTGCAGCAGCATGTCGGCGTCCTGGTAGAAGAAGGCTTCTTCAAGACCACGCGCAAACGCGCGGTGCACCTGCGCGGCGGAGGTGCGGGCCTCGGCGAACGGATGCACCCAATGGCAGGCCAGCAGCAGCCCGTCGTCCGCCAGGCTTCCGCGCAGTTGCGTTGCCATAGTCACCACGTCCTGCGGGGACAGGTAATAGCCCACCTCGCTCACCACGATCAGGTCGAACTGGCCTTGCGGCCACTGGTCGGGATGGCTGGCCTGCTGCAGCCGCACGTTGGCATGCGCCTGCGTCGACACCGACGCTTCGGCCAGCGCCGCGGCGCTGAGATCGGTGGCCAGCAGCGCATCGCACCGCGCCGCAAGCTCCGCCGTCAACACGCCGTTGGAACAGCCCAGTTCCCACCCGTTTCGGTAACGCTGGCGCGGCAGGCTGGCCAGGGTGAGGGCGCGCTTGCGCGCTTCGTACCAACGATCGCGGTACTGGAAGGGATCGGGGTGCTGGTAGATCTGCTCGAAGTAAGCGGCGGTGTTCATCCGATCAGCACCTCGAACGGACGCCGGAACCTGGCCAGCACGTGGTCAGGGAGCACGGGCTCACGGTCCAGTCCCGCAACCTCTCCGGTCTGGGTGGCGAATGCCGCCATCGCCTGACGCTTGCGCGCCTGGGAATCGGCGCACAAGGCAATGCGTTGGGCACTCGACCACGGCCCTACCGGCGCCTCGGCATCCAGCCAGTGCCAGGCCCAGACCGGGTACTGCAGGAACCGCGCCCCGCAACTGGCCGCCGCCGCGCGGGCGGCACGACCGGCCGCTTCGTGATCAGGGTGGGCATCGTGTACCCAAGGGCCGACGACCACGTCGCCGGGCGACAGCCATGCGGCGAGGTGGGAGGCGAGGTCGGTTTCATGCCGGGCAATGCCACCATCCGGCAGGCCCAGCGCGGTGACATGGGTGGCGTCCATGCCCAAAGCCTGCATGGCATTGGCCAGTTCGCGGCGCCGGGCATCGCGGAGCCGAGCCCCTGGCCACTGCGGGTGGTCGGGATAACAGGCCTCACCATCGCTGACCGAGACCACCTGGACCGCACAGCCCTGTGCCAACGCCGCCTGCATAAGGCCTCCACAGCCGAGCACCTCGTCATCCGGATGCGGTGAAACGACCACCAGGCGGCGCGCACCCAGCAGCACCGTATCGGCCTCCACCATGGGCAACGCATCCAGCCAGGTGCAGGCTTCCCACGCCGATTCCAGCGTGCCGCGCCCTTCGATGCGCACGGTTACAGCGTCCATGGTTGCTCCTGGCGCTGGATCGCGCGACCGAGTTCGGCCCAGTCGCGGTCGGCGTGGCTCTGCCGGATGAAGACGGTAAGATCCGCCCAGCGCTGGGCGTGGCCGGGATCCAGGCACATGGGCGCAGGGCCCAGCGCGCGTCCGACCGCATCAAGCACCTGCACACAGGCGCGCTCCACGACGCTGCGCACGCGGGTCACGTCGGACGTGTGCGGCTGCGATGGCATCGCATCGATCCAGGCAGCCAGTTCGCGCAGCAGCGCCGCCGACGCCTGCAGCGCCATGTCCACCTGGCCAAGCAATGCAGCGGCCTGGGCGTTGTCGTCTACGCGCGGCGAGCGCTGCAGCGGTGAGGCCAACGCAACCGCGGCGCCATACCAGCACGCGGCGATACCGGCACCGCCATGCCAGAAGCCCGGGCGCGCGAGGTAGGCGCCGGGCGCGCCTATGGGCTCGGCGCGTACGTGGTCGAACTGCACCGTGCCGCTTGGAATGCCGCCCATGCCGGTGGCATGCCAGCTCTGCGGCTGCAACAGGATGCCGGGCGCGTCAGTGCGCAGGCACACCAGCCGGGACGCGTCGCCGCAGTGGGCAGTGACCAACGCCACATCGACCAGACCGGCGCCGGAGCACCAGGGCTTGGCGCCAGTTACCGTGCCCGTCGCTTCGTCATAGCACAGCCTGGCCTGGGGACCTTCCGCCGCCCAGACCGCCGCAAGCGTCCCGTCCGCCAAGGGAGCCGAATGCAGGTCGGCCAGGATCGCCTGTGCGTCGTAATGGGCCTCCATCACCTTCGCCACGCACAGATCGCGCCCGGCAATGGCAGCCAACGCCCGCCAGCGCTCCAGCGTATGTCCACGCCCGGGCAGCGGCAGCGACGGCTGGCGTGCCAGCACCTGTCGTGCGGCGGACTCCAACGCGGGCGCGGCATGGTCGACAATCTGATCCATATATATAACCGGTGGAACCGTGTTCTTCGGGCGGGTCAGGCAAGGGATACCGTGCCCTGCGTAGCCGGGTGGTGACCGCGATGTGTGGGCACCGTGCAGCGCGTGCGGACATCGCCCTCACCTTGTCGCGCCCAAGCTCGGATTCCGCACCCACTGAGGCGACTTCCATGGCCCCCCCCCCTGAGCGGCCATTGCCTCCGTTCCTCACGGATCGGGGAGCAGTGATATGCGAAGCTATGCGGGTGGGCCCCTGACGGCGGCGTGGACCCCCGTGCCCGCCGATACAGGGCTGCTCCAGTGGTTGAACAGCGTCTTTTGATTACGGTACCCGGTGGGGGTCAACGAATGTCGTCCTGGAAAGTGAGTGAACCCGCGTTGGATCTCAACAGCTGTGCCAGAGAGCCGATACGCACTCCGGGAGCGATTCAACCCTACGGCCTGATCCTCGTCCTCGACCCGGCGACCCTGCGGGTCAAGGAACGCGCGCTGTCGCGCCCGGACCTCATCGAGACCTTCGGCGACCCGCTTGGCCAGACGGTGGATGTGGTGCTGGGCGCCACGCTGGCCGCCTGCCGACCGACCCTTGAGGCGCTCAAGCCGGACACCTCCCAGTTCCTGGGCGCACACACGATCGGTGAACATGGCAGGCACCAGGTGCTGGCCCATCGGACCGGCAACGATCTCATCGTGGAGCTTGAGGAGCCGGTGTCCGGTGAACCGGGCTCGCTTGAAGACCTGTACCCGGCGATCCGCCGCTTCATGGGTGCCATCGAGCGGGTGGCCAGCACGCAGGAACTGTGCGAGCTCGCCGCCGTGCAGATCCGCGAGCTGACCGGTTTCGACCGGACCCTGGTCTATCAGTTCGACAAGGAATGGAATGGCGCGGTTGTCGCCGAGGATGGCAACGGGGTTCTGCCCAGCTACCTGGACCTGCGCTTCCCCGAATCGGATATCCCCGCGCAGGCGCGCGCGCTATACCGGCAGAACCGCGTCCGCCTGATCGCCGACAGCGATTACCAGGCCGTACCGCTGGTGCGCGACGCCGCCAACGCCGATGCCCCGCCCACCGACCTCAGCCCCTCCATGCTGCGCAGCGTGTCGCCGGTGCACCTGCAGTACATGCGCAACATGGGCACGGGCGCATCGATGTCGGTGTCGCTGCTGCGCGAAGGCGAACTGTGGGGGCTGATTTCCTGCCACAACCAGGCGCCCAAGCGTGTTCCCTACCATGTGCGCACCGCCTGCGAGTTCATCGGCCAGATCCTGTCGCTGCAGATCACGCTGAAGGAACGCGCGGCCTTGGTCGAAGAACGCATCGCCCGCCGCGCGATCCAGGTGCGCCTGCTCGGCCGCATGGCCGGCGACCAGGATTTCATGGCCGCGCTGGGCCGGGACCAGCAGAGCCTGCTTGCGCTGACCCAGTCCGCCGGCGCGGCGATCGTGCATCGCGGCGAGTGCATCCTGCATGGCGAGTGCCCTGACGAACCGCAGGTGATGTCGCTGGTGCAGTGGCTGACGGCGCAGCAGCATGACGGGGACCTGGTCTGTACCGACCGGCTGCCGCTGGAATGGGCGCCGGCCGATGCCTTCGCCGACGTCGCCAGCGGCGTGCTCGCCATTTCCATTTCCCAGATCCACGACAGCTACGTGCTGTGGTTCCGGCCCGAGGTCGTGCGTACCGTGCGCTGGGGCGGTGACCCTCGCAAGGAAGATACCGGCCTGCCGCTGTCCCCGCGCACCTCGTTCGAGGGCTGGAAGGAAACGGTACGCAAGCAGTCTCTGCCCTGGAACGACGTGGATCGCGACGCGGCGCTGGAATTACGTACCGCCATTGTCGACATCGTGCTGCGCAAGGCCGAGGAAATGGCCGCGCTCAACGAACAGCTCCTGCGCAGCAACAAGGAGCTGGAGGCGTTCTCCTATTCAGTCAGCCACGACCTGCGCGCACCGTTCCGCCACATCGTCGGCTATTCGGAGCTGCTGTGGGCCTCGGCCGGCGAGCGGCTAAACGATTCAGAAAAGAGATTTCTCGACACCATCGTTGAATCTGCACAATCGGCCGGAACACTGGTTGACGACCTGCTCAGCTTCTCGCAGATGGGCAGGTCCACGATGGGTCAGATCGCAATGGACATGACCGCCCTGGTCGAGGACGTCCGGCACAAGCTGGACATGGAATACGACGGCCGCACCATCCACTGGGTGGTGCCGCATCTGCCGCGCGTTCAGGCCGACCCGGGCATGCTGCGCCTGGTCTGGCAGAACCTGCTCTCCAACGCGATCAAATTCACCCGCGATACGCCCAACACGGTCATCGAAGTGGGCCACTACCGCACCGATACCGAAAACGTGTTCTACGTCCAGGACAACGGCTGCGGCTTCGACATGCGCTACGTGGACAAGCTCTTTGGCGTGTTCCAGCGCCTGCACCATGCCGACGAGTACGAAGGCACCGGCATCGGCCTGGCCAACGTGCACCGCATCATCACCCGCCACGGCGGCAGGACCTGGGCGGAAGGCCAGGTGGGAGTGGGCGCCAAATTCTATTTCACCATTCCCTTTGCTACTGGAGACAAAGTATGAGAGATCTGCGGCCGATTCTGCTCGTGGAAGACAATCCGAAGGACGCTGAGCTGACGATGGCTGCACTAGCCCGTTGCCAGCTGCTGAACGATGTCACCCATGTGCGGGACGGTGTGGAGGCGCTGGAGTACCTGCGTACCGAGGGCCGGTACGAGGGCGCCATGCACGGCGGCCCGGTGGTGGTGCTGCTGGACCTCAAACTGCCCAAGCTCAACGGGCTGGAAGTACTCAGGGAAATCCGCGGCGATGCCGCGATCAGCAGCACCCCGGTGGTGATGCTGACCTCCTCGCGAGAGGAGCAGGACCTGATCCGCAGCTACGAGTTGGGCGTGAACGCCTTCGTGGTCAAGCCGGTCGATTTCAAGGAATTCCTGGAAGCCATCCAGGGGCTGGGCATGTTCTGGGGCATCACCAACCAGCCGCCGCCGCACGGCACACTGTTTGGCGCGAAGAGTCGAAAAGATGGCTGAGGATGTAACCGGCAAGCCGATCCGCATTCTGATGGTGGAGGACAGCGCGCTGGACGCGGAGCTGATCACCCTTCAGCTCAGCCGCGCCGGCCTGCCCTTCACTGCGGAGCGCACCTGGTCGGACCAGGGAATGCGCGATGCACTGGCGAACAACGACTTCGATGTGATCCTGGCCGACCATGTGCTGCCCGGTTTCAGCGGCGACCTGGCCTTGGTGCTGGCCACCGACGTCGCGCCCGAAGTGCCTTTCATCTTCGTCTCCGGCACCTTGACCGAGGAACTCGCGGTCGAGGCGCTCAAGCGCGGCGCCCGCGACTACGTGGTCAAGTCGCGCCTGCAGCGCCTGCCCGAGGCCGTGTTGCGCGCGATCAACGAAGCCAAGGAGCGCCGCAGGCTGCGCCGGGTGGAAACCGAGCTGCACGAAAGCCACCGTCGGCTGGGCCTGATCACCGATTCGCTGCCGGCCCTGATTGCGTATCTCGATCGCGGGCACCACTACCGCTTCGCCAACCAGGCCTACGTCGAATGGCATGGCCTGGCGCCGGAAGACGTGGTCGGCCTGCACGCCCGCGAGCTCGTCGGTGATGAAGGCTTCGCGCTGCTGCAGGAGCATTTCGACAAGGTCCTGACCGGACAGAAGGTCAGTTTCGAGGCGCTCACCCCCCGCCGCGCCGGCGCACCGCGCTACGCCCAGGTGGACTTCGTACCCGAGCTGGATGCCGACGGGTCGGTCATGGGCTACTACGCCATGGCCCGCGACATCAGCGAGCTCAAGCACGCCCAGGCCCTGCTGAAAGCCAGCAACGAATCACTGGAGCGCCAGGTCAACGAACGCACCTCTGCCCTGCACCGCAGCGAAAGCCGCCTGCAGGCGCTGTTCGAATCCAGCTTCCAGCACCAGAACCTGCTGACCCTGGATGGGCACATCATCGACACCAACTCCGCCTCGCTGGCCGCGATCCTGGCCACGAAGGAGGATGTCCGCGGCGCGCTGTACTGCGAATCGGCCTGGTTCGCCAATACCGAAGGCGTGCCGGCCATCGTCTGCCAGGCCGTGCTGGAGGCGGCCGCAGGCAATGCTTCGCGGCATGAGCTGGACCTGCTGCTTCCCACCGGCAAACGCACCTTCGAGTTCTCGTTCCGCCCATTGCTCGACCACCAGGGCACGATCACCGCCGTGGTTTCCGAGGCGGTGGAAACCACCGCGCGCCGCCAGGCCGAGGAAGCACTGCGGCAGAGCCAGAAGATCGAAGCCGTGGGCCAGCTCACCGGCGGCATCGCGCATGACTTCAACAACATCCTGACCGTGATCGCTGGCAACGTGGAGTACGCCAAGCTGCTCACCGAACGTCTGGGCGATGTGGCGGACGGCTCCACGCGCGCGCTGGACAACGCCCTGAAGGGCGTGATGCGCGCGGCCAATGTCACCCAGCGGCTGCTTGCGTTCTCGCGCCGGCAACCCCTGCGCAGCCTGCCGGTCGACCTCAATGCACAGCTGCGCGGCATGGAAGACATGCTGCACCGTTCGCTGGGCGAGCTGGTGCAGCTGGAAATCGTGCACCACCCGGACATCTGGTGCGTGGAAGTGGACCCCAGCCAGCTGGAGGCATCCGTGCTCAACCTGGCGGTCAACGCCCGCGATGCCATGCCGGAAGGCGGCCGCCTGGTGATCGAAGTGGACAACGCCCACCTGGACAATGACTTCACCGCGCAGAACCCCGACGTTCCGCCGGGCCATTACGCAATGCTGCGGGTCAAGGACACCGGCCACGGCATGTCCGCCGAGACGCTGACCCGCGTGTTCGAACCATTCTTCACCACCAAGGAAGTTGGGCGCGGCACTGGCCTGGGCCTGTCCATGGTGTACGGCTTCGTCAAGCAGTCCGGCGGCCACGTGCTGGTGGATTCCGCGCCCGGTGCCGGCACATCGATCACCCTGCTGTTCCCGCGTTCGGCAGCCGAGCTGCCGCAGGCCGGCCAGACCGAGCACCGGGGCCTGGGCGGTTACGAGATGCAGGAGGAGGCCACGGTGCTGGTCGCCGAGGACAACGACGACGTGCGCGCGTATACCGTGGACACGCTGCGGCAGCTGGGTTATCGCGTGCTTGAAGCACACGACGGCGCCTCGGCCATGCGCCTGCTCGAGCGCACCGACGTGGACGTGGACCTGTTGTTCTCGGACATCGTGATGCCCGGCATGTCCGGTTGGGAACTGGCCAAACGCGCGCTGGCGCACAAGCCGGCGCTGCGGGTGCTGTTCACGTCCGGCTACCCGCGCGACATCGACGCCAGCGGCGCGGTGGGTCGCAACATCGCCATCCTGGGCAAACCGTTCACCCGCAGCGACCTGGCGCGCTCGATCCGCGGATCGCTGCAGGACGAATGACACGAGACCGTTCCCATGACGCCGCTCGACAAACCCCTGCGCCGCGAAATCCAGATCGGCGATGAGTCCTACACCCTGACCCTCGACCCCGAGGGTCTCAAGCTGGTGCGCAAAGGCCACCGCAAGGGGCTGGATCTGCGCTGGGTGGACCTGGTCAGCGGCGATGCGGCCCTCGCGGCCGCGTTGCAGGCATCGCTGGAAGCGCCCTGATTCCAGCGGGCTGACAGGCCAGATCTGTCCAGATTCGCGGCACCGATCTCATTACACATGAGATCCCAATCACACTTTTCTCCACTTTGCCGGATTCATCAGGGGCGGATGCGGGCCGTTTTTGCCTCACGCCTCTCGAACGAATGAGGTCAGAACGAAAGATACGTTGCAGTATTGTTTACGTTCTGTTAAGTATTTGTGCAGCGCACCAGGTCCGCTGGCACGCAAGGAGAACCACCGGATGAGCACGTAACGAGAACGACCCAACCACAACCAGACTGCAGGGTGCATGCATGAACGACCGCATTGGCAAGTGTGTTCACGCTCCGAAAGCAATTTCGCCATTGGCATCTTCAGTAAAGGCGGCACTGGCTGCCGCACTGCTGCTCACCAGTTCCGCAGCGGTGGCACAGAACAGCGACAATGCTTCGACCAACCCGGAAACCGCGACCCTCGATACGGTTTCAGTACTGGGCAGCCGCACCAAGCCCCGCACCGTTTCCTCGTCCGCGGTACCCATCGACATCATCAGCGGCGAAGAATTCCGCAACCAGGGCGCCACCGATGCGCTCGACCAGCTGAAGGTGCTGGTCCCCTCGTTCAACGTCAGCACCATTCCCATCGATGACGCGGCCAGCCTGATCCGCCCGGCCAACCTGCGTGGCCTGCCGCCGGACAACACCCTGCTGCTGGTCAACGGCAAGCGCTTCCACCGCGCGGCGGTCATCACCTTCCTGGGCCACGGCCTGTCCGACGGCGCACAGGGCCCGGACCTATCCGTGTTTCCCTCGCTCGCCTTGGAACAGGTGGACGTGCTGCGCGACGGCGCCGCCGCCCAATACGGTTCGGATGCCATTGCCGGCGTGATCAACTTCGGCCTGAAGAAGCTGCGCGAAGGCGGCACGGCCGAAGTGTTCACCGGCCAGTACTACAAGGGCGACGGACTCACCACCCAGTACTCGGCGCAGATCGGCCTGCCGCTCACCGAGCGCGGCTTTGCCACGCTGACCGCCGAGTGGCGCAAGGTCGACGACACCTCGCGCAGCGTGCAGCGCGATGATGCGGCCGCAGCGATTGCCGCTGGCTACCCGGGCGTGGGCGAGCCGGCGCAGATCTGGGGCTCGCCGAAGGTCGACGACGACCTCAAGCTGGTCGCCAACCTGGGCCTGAGTACCGACAGCGTGGACTTCTACCTGTTCGGCAACTACGCCAAGCGCGACGTGGATGGCGGCTTCTACTTCCGCGACCCCACTGCACGCTCGGGCGTGTACTCCAACGACGGCGGCGACACGCTGCTGGTCGGCAACCTCACCGGTGCAGGCGCCTGCCCGACCATCGCGCTGCGCGACGGCGGTGGCAACCTGCTGCCGTACAGCACGGTGAGCGGTGCGGTCGCCGCGCTGCCGGCCAACTGCTACACCTTCCTGTCCAGCCTGCCGGGCGGCTTTACCCCGCGCTTCGGCGGCAAGCTCGAAGACAGCTCCGTGTACGCCGGCGCCAAGGGCAACTGGGGCGAGTGGTACTGGGACGTGAGCGGGTCGTGGGGCCGCAACGATATCGAGTTCATCATCTACAACACCGTCAACGCCTCGCTCGGCCCGGACCAGCCGGCCGGCCTGTACTTCCGCCCCGGCGGCAACACGCAGACCGAGAAGAGCGCCAACATCGACGTGAGCCGCGATTTCGCCACCAGCTTCACCAGCCAGCCGCTGCGCCTGGCCATGGGTGCCGAGTGGCGCGAAGAGAGCTTCGAGATCAGCCCCGGCGATGGTCCGTCCACCGCGATCGGTCCGCTGACCGAACAGGGCTTCGCGCTGGGCTCCAACGGCTTCAACGGGTTCAGCACGCGTACCGCCGGCACCTTCGACCGCCGCAACTGGGCCGCTTATGCAGACCTGGAAGCACAGGTCACCGAGCGCTTGCTGCTGGCCGGCGCGCTGCGCTTTGAAGATTTCGATTCGTTCGGCAGCACCACCAACGGCAAGGTCACCGCGCGCTTTGACTTCAACGAGCACTTCGCGCTGCGCGGCGCCTACAACACCGGCTTCCGTGCCCCGACCCCCGGCCAGGCGAACATCAGCCAGATCAGCACCGTGTTCGGCGGCACCGCACTGGAAGACATCGCCACCCTGCCGCCAACCAATCCCATCGCCCAGCTCAAGGGCGCCCAGCCGCTGACCCCGGAAGAATCGAAGAACGTTTCGCTGGGTGCGGTGTGGACCGAAGGCGATTGGCTGATCACCCTGGATGGTTACCAGATCAAGGTCGAAGACCGCATCGCGCTGAGCACCAGCTTCGCGGTCACCCCGGAAGAACGCGCGGCACTGGTGGCCGGCGGCAACCCCGAAGCGGCCTCGATTTCGCAGGTGACTTACTTCGGCAATGCGTTTGATACCACCACCACCGGTGTCGACCTGGTCACCAGCTTCAAGAGCACGCACTTCGGGGGCGACACCACGTACTCGCTGGCCGCCAACTGGAACCGGACCGAGGTCGACCGCTTCGACCCGGACTTCATCGACGAAGCGCGCGTATACAAGCTGGAGAAGTCGCTGCCCAAGACCAAGGGCTACTTCAGCATTCATCACCAGCGCCAGATCTTCAACGCCAACCTGCGCTTCAACTACTACAGCTCCTGGTATGAGGATCACCTGGACAGCGGCGTGATTTCGGCGGCCGATGGCGGCCTGCCGATCTACGGCGGCAGTGCATTGATCGTAGATGCCGAAGTGGGCTGGAAGTTCGATTCGGGCCTCTACTTCAGCTTGGGCGCGCAGAACCTGTTCGACCGCACCCCGGCCAAGAACCCGTGGTCCGGCGTGGCAGGTGCGGAGTACCCGGTGCATTCACCGTACGGCTTCAACGGCGGCTTCTACTACGCGCGGGTGGGCTGGAAGTTCTGATGCCAGTTGACGCATGAAGCCACCCCGCCGTTGCCGGCGGGGTGGTTGCGCGTTCGGTAATCACGTGCGCTTGCGTGAATCAGGCTACGCGGAGAATGACTTCCTCGTCCTGATCGTAGTAATCAGCATTGGCGATTACAGTTTTTGCGCCGATTACGTCGGTCGCCTCTCGAGCTGTCCACATTGATTGCTCGCCACGTCGAAACCAGTGCAGCCCCTTCAGCTGGGCACCAAGGCTGGTGCACATGTGGTGGAGCTGGCGGGAATCGAACCCGCGTCCGCAACGCATCCTCTCTGCTTCATACAGCCATAACCCGTTGCCAACGACTGCATTCGGGGTTTCTCGCCACACACGGCGAAGAAGCATTGAACCGCCATGGGAGGCAAGCGGCTTTCAGGATTCGCTCATTTCCCAAGCTGCCTGAGCTTTCGCAGGAAGTACCGCGCCGGCAGATGCCGAAGCCAGCGCGGCTGCAGCCAATACAGACGCGGTGCCCAACGACGAAAGCGCTGCCAGCGCTTCTCGTCTGCCGGCGCCCATGGCAATACGAACATCTGTCTCAGGTGCGGTGGCAACATCGCCCGCGTCACGAACGCCTGCAGCGGCAGCGCCGGGCGCAGGTACCACGGGGCTCCTTTTTCCAGCACGGCATGCAGATAGGCGCGCACTTCCTCGTCCACGCGCAGCTCCAGCTGACGGCTCTCCCACCACGCATCGAAGGCATCGGCCGTGGGCGGCCACTGCTCGTCTGCCACCTGCAGCGTGCGACCGAAGGCCCACGCCTCTTGATACAACGGTTCGCGGCTGCTTTCAGGCACCGGGCCAACGAACAGTTCGTACATCTCCAGCCCGCCGCGGTAGAGCGTTGCCGCGACCCACAACTGCAGGTCGCGATCAAATGCGCTGTAGTCTTCGCCCTGCACAGGCACATGCGCGCGATTGACATGGCGGGCGATGGTGGCCCGGTCCTCGTCCGTACCCAGCGACACCGCGTAGATGTAGCTCATGGTGGCCCGCAGCCTTGAGAACGGCCGCCTTAATGTCTGGCTGTGGCGGGCCACGCCGCGCCCCACGCCGGGGTAGGCAAGCTGCCACGCGACCGCCGCGCCTGCACCGAAGAAGATGTAGGACTCGATGTTGATATCGGCCAGGCGGACAGGTGTGTGATTGGGCATGGGCCCAGTCTAGACACCCGCATGTGGGTTCGCCGTCACCGGTAACGCGCCGGCATTGCTGCGTGATCGGCAACAGTGTGAGCCCCTGCGCGGATCTACTGGCCGCGCGCGCCCTTCCCTAGGCTGATCCCGCACGGCGCCCCTGCCGTGGATCCCGCCAAGGAGATTTCCTCATGTTCACCCTGGAAAGCACCGTAGCCCCGCCCCCGCCCGCGCTCGACGAACTGGTTCCCTCACGGTACGCGCTCAAGGTGGGCGATATCGACGTGCTGGTGGTCAGCGATGGCGTGCTGCCGTTGCCCACCCAGATGCTCGGCCACAACGTCTCCGCCGCCGAGCGCGCGCCGTGGTTCAAAGAGATGTACCTGCCGCCGGATGCGCTGGACTGGGCGTTGAACGTGATGGTGGTGCGCAGCGGGGACCGCAACATCCTGATCGACGCCGGTCTGGGCATGGACCCCGACCTGAACCTGCCGCGCGCCGGCCAGCTGATCCGCCGCCTGGGCGCTTCGGGTATCAACCTTGGCGAGATCACCGACGTGGTGATCACCCACCTGCACATGGACCACATTGGTGGCCTGCTGGTGGATGGCGTAAAGGAACAACTGCACCCGGAGCTGCGCATCCACGTGGCCGCCGCCGAAGTGGAGTTCTGGAAGGCGCCCGACTTCAGCCGCACCAACATGCCGCCAGGCTTCCCGGATGCGCTGCGGGCCACCGCTACCCACTTCGTGGCCGAGTACGGCAGCTACGTGCGCACCTTTGACGAGGTGCACGAGATTGGGCCGGGCGTCACCGCGCACCGCACCGGCGGCCACACGCCCGGCCACAGCGTGGTGCGCCTGAACTCGAATGGCGAGGCACTGACCTTTGCCGGTGACGCCATTTTCGCAGTGGGCTTCGAGCAGCCGAACTGGCACAACGGGTTCGAACACGATCCAGAGGGCGCCGCACAGGTACGCATCACCCTGCTCAACGAACTGGCCGGTACCGGCGAGATGCTGGTGGCCACCCACCTGCCGTTCCCGTCGGTCGGTCGCGTCTCGGCCGATGGCGACGTCTTCCGCTGGGTGCCGGTGTTCTGGGACTTCTGAGTTCGTTGACGCTTTGTACTCTCGGTCAAATTTCAGGGACTTTCAGCCATCCCGAGTCCGCCCGAGGGGTCCAATGTAGCGCCTGTCGCATCCCCTTCCCTCTGCAGGAGACCACCCGATGAACACGCTTACCCGTACCCTGGCCACCACCGCCTTGGCCATTGCTGTCCAGGCCGGTGCCGCCGCGCAGGCCGCTGCACCGGTGAACCCCGCCGCTGTCACCGCCATTGCCCACACCCCCAGCACCATCACCACGGCCGATGGCGTGCAGCTGTATTACAAGGACTGGGGCCCGAAGGATGGCCCGGTGGTGACCTTCAGCCACGGCTGGCCGCTGGATTCGGACAGCTGGGATGCACAGATGATGTTCCTGGCCAACCACGGCTACCGCGTGGTCGCGCATGATCGCCGCGGCCATGGCCGCTCAAGCCAGCCGTGGGAAGGCAACGACATGGACCACTACGCCGACGACCTGGCCACGGTGATCAACACGCTCGACCTGAAAGACATCACGGTGGTCGGCTTTTCGACCGGTGGCGGCGAAGTGGCGCGTTACATCGGCCGACATGGCACCGGCCGGGTCAAAAAAGCCGTATTGATCAGCGCGGTGCCGCCCTTCATGCTCAAGACCGCCGACAACCCCGGCGGCGTACCGGTCGAGGTCTTTGACGGCCTGCGCAGGGGCCAGCTTGAAAACCGCGCGCAGTTGTTCAGCGACGTGGCAAGCGGTCCGTTTTATGGCTACAACCGTCCCGGCGCCAAGCCCAACCAGGCGCTGATCGACTCCTGGCGGGCGCAGGGCATGCTGGGCGGAATCAAGAACACCTACGACTCGGTTGCCGCGTTTTCGGCCACCGACTTCCGCGAGGACCTTAAGCGGTTCAACGTCCCGACGCTGATCATCCACGGCGACGACGACCAGGTCGTGCCGATCGATGTCGGCGGCCGCATGTCGGCCAAGCAGATCAAAGGCGCCAAGCTGATCGTGTACCCCGGCGCGCCGCACGGACTGACCGAGACGCACAAGGACAGGGTCAACCAGGATCTGCTGGCGTTCCTTCAGCAGAAGTAATGTCGCGTCCGGCCAATGGCCGCCATGTTACGCAAGGCGCCGGATGCATATCCGGCGCCTTCTTTTCGCCTGCGCACAAGCAGGGTAAGCGTATGGCGAAGCTGGCGCGCTCGTCCCAGAGTGACCCGCCAGAAATCAGGGCGATACTACGGACGACATGGCACAGATACGAATCACCTACTGATCTGCATGATTGAGCATCGCCGTGCGGCAAACCAGATTGTGCTGCCTGGCATGCAGCAGGCTCAACGCTGAGTCGGCAATCCGGGCGTTGTGTTCACTGCGGGCTTCTGCCTTGCCGCTTCTTCCTTCAGCACTTCCTCGTAAAACGCACGTTCGCGGGCTGCGGCAGCGGCCTGGTCGCGTGCGTCTTCCTCGCGGCTGAGGCGATCGATCTCTTTGTAACCGGCCCATGTCTCCGGCGATATGGTTTCGAGGCGGTTGTCTGCGCGCAGCTGCAGCGACGCGGCAGGCGCCGTAGCCACGGCGAAGTTATCCATCAGCCACTGCTGCCGTAGTTGCGGTGACGCATTCACCAGGTCGGGTTCGGCATAGGTGTCCATCGGCAGTATCTGCTCGGCCAGCGTCTGCTGGGAAGAAATGCGTACCAGCCTTACGACCAGGCGCTCCTGCTCTCGATCCTTCTGGTACACGGCGACAACGTCGCCCTGGATCAGCAGCACGTACCAGTAGCCTGCGATCGGGTAGACATGGAAGGGCGCGTGGCGGACCAGCAGCAGGTTACTGCCCTCATCGTAAAGCGCTGACCATCCCGGCGGCGCCGGGTCGGGCGCGCAGTCGATGCTGCTTTTCATGATCTTCTGAAGATGCACCGCACCGCCACTGGCGGAGAGCCGGGTCGCCCAGCAGCGGGCGCCGGTGTCGTTGTGCGATGCCAGCAGGATGGAGGATGCATCCAGCACCACCACGTCGCTGTGCACGACCGTATCCTTCAGTGCTTCCGGGTCCTTCAGCATCGCTGCAAAGCCAGCGTCGGACAGCTTCTCGCCGTCCACGTACAGGTCATAGCGGGTGTACTTCCGGTATTCGCTGACATTGATGTCCAGCGTGCTCTGCGTCACCGCCACGACCTTCAGCGGATCGGCGGATAAAACGGTCTCGTGGCTGGTCCTTCCGCACGCTCCCAGGAGCAGCGGCACGGCAACGAGAAGGGTGGCCATGCGCGACAACGCGCTGATGCTGGCGCTCATGGAACTCCGGGGGGCTGGGAAGGCGAGGCATCATCGTCACCGCCAAGGTCGCGGTCGAGCAGGCAATCGATGAAGGCGCGCAGCGCAGGACGCAGGTAACGCCTGCTGGAATAGTACAGATACAGGCCCGGCACCGTGGGCGACCAGTCGGCCAGCACGCGCCGCAGCCGTCCATCGCGCAGGGCCTCGGCGATGCCGTCGTCATTGTAGGCGTACAGGATACCCAGCCCCTGCAGGGCAGCAGGCACCACGATGTCCTGGTGGTTGGAGATCAGCGGGCCCTCGCCGACGTACTCGGCGCGCTTGCCGCGCTTGATGAATTCCCATCCCGCCACCTTTCCGCTGCCCGGGAAACGCCAGTTGTTGCAGGCGTGGTTACCGAGGTCATCCGGTGTCCTGGGCTCACCAGACCTGGCGAGGTAGTCGGGCGACGCCACCGCCAGCAATTCGATGTCCGGCGTCAGCCGCACCGCCACCATGTCCTTCTGCAGGCGCCCACCCACCCGGATCCCGGCGTCGAAGCCCTCACCGGCGATATCGGCCAAGCCATCGTCGATCACGATGTCCAGCACCACCTCCGGATGCGCCTGCGCGAACCGGCCCAGGCGCGGGGCGATCACCTTCTTCGCCGCCATGCTCAGCGTGTTGATGCGCAGCGTGCCCGCCGCGCGCGCGTTGGCACCGACCGCTTCTGCCACGGCCTGGTCCATGTCGCGCAGCATCGGCGCTATGCGCTCATGAAGCCGGCGCCCGGCTTCGGTGGGCGACACGCTGCGGGTGGTCCGGTTCAACAGGCGAACGCCCAGGCGGGATTCGAGCTGGCGGATGATCTGGCTCAGGGCAGACCGGGACAGGCCCAGGTGATCGGCCGCCCGGGCAAAGCTGGTGCGATCCACCACTGCCACGAAGGCCTTCAGTTCCGCGAATTCAGCGCCGCGCATTGTGCACTGTTCCCTACATGGTCTGATCCGATCATAGGCGATTCTCTTACCCTCCAGATCGGCTCACGCTTGCTCCACCCCGAACCCACTGGAGCACTGCCATGAAAGACCTGAACCTGCCCGAGCCGATAGCCGCCTACTTCCACGCCGACAGCCAGGGCGCCGCGGCCGTGGCCCGCTGCTTCACCCGCGATGGAGTGGTGCTGGACGAGGGCCATACCCATGCCGGGCCTGCGGCCATCGAGGCGTGGAAGACCGATGCCTCCGCCCGCTACAGCTACACCGCCACGCCGCACGCGCTGGAGCGGCATGGCCGCAGCTACCTGGTCACCAGCACCGTGGCGGGCAACTTCCCCGGCAGCCCGCTGGACCTGCGCTACGCCTTCACCCTGGAGCGCGGAAAGATCGCCCGGCTGGAGATCGCAGCATGAACTTCGACCTGGAACTGACCGGGAAGCGCGTGCTGGTGACCGGCGGCACGCGCGGGCTGGGCGCGGCGGTGGTCGAGCTGCTGGCGGGGCTGGGCGCACGCGTCGTGGCAACAGCGCGTACCTTGCCGCGCGCCCCCATCAAGGGTGTGCATTACATGGAAGCAGATCTCGCGAGCGCTGAAGGCGCCCGCCAGGCCGGCGAGGCAACGCTGCATCACCTCGGCGGCATCGACGTGCTGATCAACGTGGTGGGCGGCTCATCGGCACCTGCCGGCGGGTTCGCCGCGCTGGACGATGCCGAATGGGACAACGCGCTGGACCTCAATCTGATGTCTTCCGTGCGGCTGGATCGTGCACTGCTGCCGACGATGATCGCGCAGGGATCCGGCGTGATCCTGCACGTCACCTCGATCCAGCGCACCCTGCCGCTGCCCGAGGCGACCACCGCCTATGCCGCCGCGAAGGCCGCCTTGTCCACCTACAGCAAGGCACTGTCCAAGGAAGTCACGCCGAAGGGCGTGCGGGTGGTGCGGGTCGCGCCGGGCTGGATTGAAACCGAAGCTTCCGTCGCCTTCGTCGAACGTATCGCGGCCGAAGCACAGACCGATTACGAAGGCGGCAGGAAACGGGTGATGGATGGGCTGGGCGGCATTCCGCTGGGGCGACCGGCGCAGCCGGGCGAGGTGGCCGACCTCATCGCGTTCCTGGTCTCGCCACGCGCGGCTTCGATTTCGGGCACGGAGTACACCATCGACGGCGGGACAGTGCCTACGGCGTGAGGGACGCAGGCCCGGGCGATTTGGACGCCTGATCAAGTTATCAAGACTTTATGCGACCGATCGTGCGCGTGTGGCCGGCAAAGTAGCCCTGCCGGCCAACGCCGCCCCCGCAATCCCACCGTCCCGAGGAGTCGTCCATGTTCAAGCTCATCCCTGCAGTGTTCGCGGTCGCCCTGGCGGCGGCCCTCTCCCCCGCCCAGGCCAGCGACGCCGTTCGCGACCAACCGGTGCACAACGTCGTGCTGGTGCATGGCGCCTTCGCCGATGGCAGCGGCTGGCGTGGGGTGTACGACGACCTGACCGCGCGTGGCTACCACGTGTCGATCGTGCAGAACCCGCTGACCTCGCTCGCTGACGACGTGAAGGCCACCCAGCGCGTGCTGGATCGTCAGGACGGGCCGGCCATCCTGGTCGGGCATTCGTGGGGCGGCACCGTGATTACCGAAACGGGTGTGCACGACAAGGTTGCCGGGCTCGTCTACGTGTCGGCGCTGGCGCCGGATGCGGGCGAGACCACGGCGCAGCTGTACACCGGTTTTGCGCCCACGCCTGAGTTCGTGATCGAGACTGGAAGCGACGGGTTTGGCTTCATCAAGCCCGACAAGTTCAAGGCAGGCTTTGCGCATGACACCACCGATGCGGACGCGGCATTCCTGCGTGATTCGCAGGTGCCGATCAACATGGCGGCGTTTGGCACTAAAGTGACGCATGCGGCGTGGCGCACCAAGCCGAGCTGGGCGGTGATCGCCACTGAAGACAAGGCGTTTGATCAGGCGATGCTGATCCACATGGCCGAACGCATCAATGCGCGCATCACCAAGGTGCCGGCCAGCCATGCGGTCTTCATGACCCAGCCCAAGGTGGTGGCCGATACGATTGATCGGGCGGCCAAAGAAGTCGGGAAGAACAACAAGTAGGCCGCCCACAACCATCGGTTGTGAGGCACGGGTAGCGTCGGACCGTTGGTCCGGCTGAAGCCAGCTGGCTTTACGCTCGGCGGCGCGGAGCTCTAGCTCGGCTTCTTCGGAGCGTCCCGCCGGAACAGCTCCCACTCATCGATCCGTTTGCCGTCCGGCAGGTGGCAGATGCCCCGCTCGTTGCCATCCCGGTCCTTCTCGATCATGACCTTGCCACCGCGCTTCACGCAGTACTCGGACGCCGGGTTTGCCATGCCAACAGGAACACCATTCTCGCGTGCCTCCTGGTTCTGCTGGGAACACCCCACTGCTCCGGCGACCGCGATGGCAGCAGCGAGCAAGGCGGCATTGATGCGACGCATGAGCCATCTCCAGTACTGCCCTATTGGCTCAGGCAGTGTGGAACCGGAGTTGTGAACGTTCTGTAGCAGCAACACCGGTAGCGCCGGACCGTTGGTCCGGCGACTCTCCACCCAACCCGCGACAACAACATGCGCGGGCCGCATTTCCATCATCCGCGCCCCAGCTGGGCAGTCACG
Organism: Stenotrophomonas sp. SrG; assembly: GCF_050031795.1. Lineage (NCBI taxonomy): Bacteria > Pseudomonadati > Pseudomonadota > Gammaproteobacteria > Lysobacterales > Lysobacteraceae > Stenotrophomonas > Stenotrophomonas sp. SrG. The sequence goes on along the minus strand of NZ_JBNBBE010000011.1, from coordinate 119,112 downwards.
GACACCTGCAGGCCCTAGTGCACCGCCGCAGCCGCCTTGGTGGCCTCCGTAACAGCCGCAGGCGTAAGCGGCGAGTTGTAGACATCCACAACGGAGATCAACGCCAGCAGGTTCCTGATAGTCAGGTCTTCCACAGTTCCCGGGCAGTGCTCCAGGATGTCGATGAGTGCCAGCAGTTCCACGATGCGCAGATCATAGATGCGCAGCAGCTCGCGGATGACCCGGAACAGATCCGTCCTGGAGACATCGTCCGCTCCAATCAACCGGTTGACCAAGGTACCCGGTGCGTGAGGGTGTGCGCTGCGGGTGGAGTGAATGGCACCAATGACATCGCTGAGCGTAAGCGCCTCGAACGGCGTGTCGTTGGCAGTCAGATGTTCTTCGAACGTAAGCCAGGTGGAGCTCCCCCACTCCAGGGTATCGGCGATCTGGCCGAAGTAGTGGGTGAAGTCGACGGATGTGCGCGTTGGCGCGGTCAGATTCTCGGATGACATGGCTGAGTTCCTTACTTGAGCCTTGGAATCCGCCACCTCGCTGCAAATCGAAGTGGCGGGCGGTACACGGTTTGCAGACCGGAGTAAGGCACCGGCAGGTCTTGCGACCTCCGTGCACCGCCCGCCATAGAACTAGCGAGAACACGCCCATCGTCGATGCAACGGGCCAAAAAAGAAAGCGCCGTGCATCGGACGATGGGCGCTGGTGCGCCTTACAACAGTCGGGCTGCAAATCCCGGTCGCCGATTTTGCGGCGACAATGTGATGCTGCGCTTGCCTAAAGTGGCGCGTCAACGGCTCAAGGTTCGTTTTGTGCGCGGCGTATCAGAGGGACAAGGGAAGCGTGAAGTGCGTACTGTCTTCACTGGCCTTTCGCGACATGGATCTGATTGTAAGGAGGGAATCATTTCGTTTCTGCTCGCTGCGGGTCGTTGCAAAGGTTCGTGCCTACCGCAGCGGTGAGCGACCCATAGCCTCCCGGTGATCCTATTCGCAGGTCGACGCGGCGGCCTCCAATAGCGGCCCCACAGCAAGCATCGGTGCCGGTTGGTCAGCTGGAAACGCGGCGGCAATGGCCTTGGCGGCGCGGTCGGCATGGGGCTGGAAATACCACGATGCGTCGCTGGAAAGTGCTTTTCCATGCACTTCCTGTTCGAACCGGTACTGGCCCCAGTAGATGGCCAACGGCTCTTCGAGTGCGTTCAACGGGTTGGGCAGGGCCAAGGCACTGGGACACAGCCGCGCGAACCCTGCAGCCAACGCCTCGCGGCTGGCCGCGGGCTGACCCGCCGACAGGAAGTGCGCGTACTCGTGCAACACTATCGGCGCCCAGTCGTCCTCAACGGCCCAGTCCGAGAACAGCACGATGGAGCCACCGCGCAGCTTGGCCTGGGTGCGGTTCGAGTACGGCCACCACACGAATCTCGCGTTGAAGACAGGCGCGGAATTGGCGCCGTAGAAGGTGCGCATCCGAGTGGCAAAGGCAGCGGCTTCCGGTGCCGCCAGTTCCCTGATCAACGCCTCCTGTTGCCGGCTGAAACGATCCTTGCCGGCCAACACCTCCCGCGCGCGGGGCGCGAAGCGGGCGTAGTAGCGCCGTAACAACGCCTGGTCACCCGGGGCCTGCGCGGCGATGGCGGCCTCGGTGGCGGCGGTGAATGACGCCGCGTTCTGGAAATAGGCGGTATATGGGTCGCCGATGCGTGTATCGCTCCCAGCGAGCAAGCGATCAGCCAAGGGGCGCCCTCCGTCGTCATTACGGGCCATGGGGGAAGTTCGTTGGCGAAACTGCCCATAAGCCGCGAGCGCGGCGCGGTCCTCCACGTCCAGCCCAAACCTGCGCTCCCAGTCCTGCTGGTAGACCGCGTTGGTGTACCCCGGCAGCCAATCTGGAAGGTTGTCCAGCAGATTGAACAGATCGAACGCTTCCTCGTAGCTCACGGTCACCAACGGAGGCGCCTGACGCGTCGGTCCGCCTGACTGACCGCTGACCCACTGTGGCCCCAGCAGGAGAATCGCAATGCACACCAAGTGTGTGGCGTTGGATCTGAAGGACATCCGACATGCTCCGTGACGAACGATTTTCCCGATTCGAGCATGGCGTCGGAGGTTCCACAACGTGACCATCGGCAGGGGGCCAACGGAAGCAGCCAAACCGTCAGAGCGGCGGAGCCAGGGCAACCATTGGTGGATTGCTCAATGGCAGCGGCCTTGCGGATGGGCAATAAATGGCCGGAATTCAGACCTTTCGGCGTGGAAGCCGCACGGAGCTGGCTGTGGGCGAAAGCACAAGCTTCTCCGGTGCTGCCGACGAAGATGCCCGGCAGGCCGTCGCCGTGAGGTCACCTATCGCCAGCCCATTGCCTTGACTGTGCGCCGGCAGGCGGTCGCTGGCGTCGGTAAAGCCGCTTCGCTGCAGGCGGACGCGAGCATGGCGGCGGCCAGTGCGGCCAGACGAAGAGGCGGGGTCATGGGAGACCCGTGCCCTCTTGGCCGTTAACGGCGACGCCTTCGCCAGCGTCGCCAGACCACCATCAACATCCACGCGATACCCGCGTAAACGAGAGCGGTCAATAACCGACCTGCAGGCATTACGAAGAACATTACTTCGGGGTCAAGCCTGAAGAAGGGCTCACCCATCCAACTCCCAAGCGGCAGATAGTACGCTTGGTGGAGTATGAACAAGTGCAGGTTATCCAGCAGCGTCGCGCACCACCAGAGCATTGCCGGCAGCACTATCCACGCAGTCAAGAGCAGCCAACTCCACCTCGATGGCGCACGCATCATCGCCCCGCCTTCCTCTCGGATTGCGCCTGGACAGCGCCAACACCGCGCTCGACCTGTGCTTCCATCACAGCTCACTCCTATGTGTCAGGCGTCGCGACCGCCCCGCGACCAGCAGACTCTGCATGCCGCGGCCGGACAATTGCGGGCCTACGGCTCGACCTCCATTTGCCGCCTTACCTCACGAATGAGCTGCTGTGCAGCTGCATTGGCTTTACTTGCATCGGATCGCCTGGCCGCCTCCAAGGCATCAAGCAGCATTGCATGTCGCTTCGCTGCATCGCTCTCCCGCCTTGCCGCCAAGACAGTGCTTGATGCGTAGAAGTACAGCTCGTTCGAATCACCAAGCTCGCGAGCGGTTGCCTTCCACTTCTCGGCAATTTCGTCGCTCCCCGAAAGCGCCTCGTAGTGCGCGATCAATCGCCTCACGGATTCGAGATCGCCCTTCTTCGCGGCCGCCTCCACCAATGCACGCTCCTTTTCCGGAATCATGTGCGCATCGCTTGGACTCATGATCTCATTATCGTCGGGGACGCCCCGCTCGCCTTCACAGCCAGCCAGTGCGAATGCAACAGCTATAAGCAACGCCACGGGCATTACTAGTTTCATCTTGGCACCGGCGAATGCGGGTAGAAGGGAGAATAGTGACCAGGACTGGACCAGTCAGGATCTGGCCCGTTACCCCCGACTCTAGGCATGGCCCCTGTAACGCCCTTCCGAGTGAACCAGACCTGTGTTTAGCCAAAACGGCCAACTTATGCTTTCGCCCACACATCGCTATCAGAGATCGGATGTGGTGGGCCCACCAGGATTCGAACCTGGAACCAAAGGATTATGAGTCCTCTGCTCTAACCGTTGAGCTATAGGCCCTTCGCGGTTGCACAGTGTAGTGGAGGCGAAGCGGGGGTTGCTACTGGGGACGGGCGGAACCAGGACGTGCTACGCCCTACTCCAGCGCTTTTGCGATCGTTCGGGCCCGTGGCCCACTTGATGTCGCCAATGCGACATGGCGCCAATGGCCCGATAGGCCGGGCAAATCGCCGGGCTCGGCACAAGAGGTCTTCGGTCGGAATCATGCGTTACCGTGCCGATGAGCGAGGTCGGCGGTCGTTTGGGAACCGACCCTACCCGCCCCCAGCATTATGTGTGCCAGCGTCCGGCGCGATGCGGCGGACCCCGATCCGTCCGTCGCTGGCGGCAGCCCATGAAAAAACCCCGCCGAAGCGGGGTTCTTTCATTTACGCGACTACCTGGAAATCAATCGATGTCCAGGAAGCTGCGCAGCTGCTCCGACCGGCTCGGGTGACGCAGCTTGCGCAGCGCCTTGGCTTCGATCTGGCGGATGCGCTCGCGGGTGACGTCGAACTGCTTGCCCACTTCCTCGAGGGTGTGGTCGGTGTTCATGTCGATGCCGAAGCGCATGCGCAGCACCTTGGCTTCCCTCGGGGTGAGGCCAGCCAGCACGTCACGCACGGTTTCCGACAGGTTGATGTTGGTGGTGTTCTCGATCGGGGACTCCACGTTGGTGTCCTCGATGAAGTCGCCCAGATGGGAATCCTCGTCGTCGCCGATCGGGGTTTCCATCGAGATCGGCTCCTTGGCGATCTTCATCACCTTGCGGATCTTGTCTTCCGGCATGTCCATTTCCTTGGCCAGCTCCTCCGGCGTGGCCTCGCGGCCGTACTGCTGGAGCATCTGGCGGGAAATGCGGTTCAACTTGTTGATCGTTTCGATCATGTGCACCGGAATACGGATGGTGCGGGCCTGGTCGGCGATCGAACGGGTGATGGCCTGGCGGATCCACCAGGTCGCATATGTGGAGAACTTGTAGCCGCGGCGGTATTCGAACTTGTCCACGGCCTTCATCAGGCCGATGTTGCCTTCCTGGATCAGGTCGAGGAACTGCAGGCCACGGTTGGTGTACTTCTTGGCGATGGAGATCACCAGGCGCAGGTTGGCCTCGACCATTTCCTTCTTGGCCTTGCGCGCCTTGGCTTCGCCGTAGGCCATGGCCCGGCTGATTTCCTTCAGCTCTTCCAGCTCCAGCGAGGTGTTCTTCTCGATGTCGATGGTGGCCTGCTGTTCGGCAATGATCTGGTCCTTGACGTCACGCAGGGCCGAGGACCACTTCTGCTTGCGCTTCAGTGCGTCTTCCACCCACTCCAGGTTGGTCTGGTTGCCTTCCCAGGAACGGATGAAGTCCTTGCGCGGCATGCGGGCGGTCACGGTGGCCAGGTTCAGCACGCGGCGCTCGTGGCCCTTGATGTCGGCCATCACGTCGCGCAGCTGCTTGACCAGCACGTCGGTCAGCGGCAACGGCAGCTTCAGGGTGACGAACACGGCGGCCATGTCGTCGCGCAGCTTGGTCAGCGGCTTGCGGTCGGCCTTGGTCGCCGCCTTCTTGAAGGCAGCGTAGGCAGCAGCCAGCTCGGCCATGCGGCGGGCGACTTCTTCCGGGTCCGGACCGGTCGGGCCGGCTTCTTCTTCGACGTCGTCGCCGTCTTCTTCGTCTTCGTCGGCGTCCGCATCGGCGTCGTCGCTGGTGTCTTCAGCCACGACCGGGGCCGGGACTTCTTCCACCAGGTCGTTGAAGCCGACGATCACTTCGGCCAGGCGCTTCTTGCCTTCCTTGTGCGCTTCGTAATCGGCCAGCAGCGATTCCACCGACACCGGGAAGGTGCCGAGTGCAGCCTGGACCTGGCCCAGGCCTTCTTCGATGCGCTTGGCGATGGCGATTTCGCCTTCGCGGGTCAGCAGCTCCACAGTACCCATTTCGCGCATGTACATGCGCACCGGGTCGGTGGTGCGGCCACCTTCGGTGTCGAGTGCGCTCAGTGCGGCGGCAGCTTCTTCGGCCGCGGTGTCATCGACTTCGCGGTTACCGGTGTTGCCGTCGTTGAGCAGCAGGGTTTCGGCATCGGGCGCAACTTCATGGACATCAATGCCCATGCCGTTGATCATGCCGATGATGTCTTCGATCTGCTCCGGGTCGACAATGTCGTCGGGCAGGTGGTCATTGACTTCGGCGTAGGTCAGGTAGCCCTGTTCCAGGCCCTTGCTGATCAGAAGCTTGATGTCGTTTTGCTGGGCAGGACGTTCGTTGGCCATGTAGTGCTCGCGCCACCGGCAGGGATAGGGAATAGAACCTAGCATTATACCAGCCCAGCGCCCCTCGGGCCCGGGCGGTGGTCCCGGGGTCAGGGTCTGAGCAGGAAGGTCACCGGACCATCGTTGATCAGGCTGACAACCATATGGGCGCCAAACTGACCGGTTTCCACCCCTGAAACGTGCTTTTGACGACAGATCTCCACCAATCTGTTGAATCCACGTTCAGCCTCGTCAGGCGGCGCGGCGGTACTGAAGCCCGGGCGCATCCCGCTGGCCGTGTCTGCCGCGAGGGTGAACTGGCTCACCAGCAGCAGGCCGCCCCCTGTCTCCCCCAGGGATCGGTTCATTTTCCCGCTCTCATCTGCAAACACACGGTAACCAAGCAGGCGATCGGCCATCCGCCGGATCTGGGCCTCGGTATCGCCGGGCTCCATGCCCACCAGGGCCAGCAGGCCCGGGCCGATCTGGCCCACCACGGCGTGGTCCACGCTGACGCTGGCCTGGGTAACACGCTGGATGAGGACAAGCATGGTGGGCATTTCCGGTAAACGTGGCGCCCTACCTTAGGGGTTGGGCGCACGCACCGGCTAGACTTTGCCACGATGAAACCGCAAACCACCGCCCGCCTGGCCTACCGCGCCGCTGCCCTGTTCACCCGCCTGCCCTGGTCCTGGCTGCGCGGCTTTGCCCATGGCCTGGCCGGGCTCTGGATCGCCCTGAACGCCCGCGAGAGCCGGGTGACCCGGCGCAACCTGGAGCTGGCCTACCCCGAGCTGTCGGCCGAGGACCGCGCCGCCCTGCACAAGGCGGTGCTGCGCTCGACCGCGCTGCAGGCGGTGGAAACCCTGCGCCTGTGGACGCGCCCGCGCGACCGGAACCTGGCCCTGCTCACCGAACGCCATGGCGAGGCGCTGTACGACGCGGCCCTGGCCAGCGGCAAGGGCGTGATCGTGGCCGCCCCGCACTACGGCAACTGGGAGCTGCTCAACCAGTGGCTGGCCTCGCGCGGGCCGATCGCCATCGTCTACAAGGCGCCGGATGAAGCGGTGGGCGATGAATTCCTGCAGCTGGTCCGGGGCGGCAGCAACGTGCAGCAGGTCCGGGCCGAAGGGCCAGCGGTGCGCCAGCTGTTCAAGGTGCTCAAGGACGGCGGCGCCACCGGCATCCTGCCGGACCAGCAACCCAAGGCCGGCGATGGCGTGTTCGCCCCGTTCTTCGGGGTGGAAGCGCTGACCATGACCCTGGTCAACCGGCTGGCCGAGCGCACCGGGGCCACGGTGCTGTACGGGTGGTGCGAACGCACCGGGCCGGGCATGCAGTTCGCCCTGCACATCACGCCGGCTGACGCCGCCGTGGCCGATCCTGACGCGCGCACGGCCGCCAGTGCGCTCAATGCCGGCATCGAGGCGATTGCCCGCCGCGATCCGGCCCAGTACCAGTGGACCTACAAGCGTTACACGCTGCGCCCGCCGCACAGCGACGAAGTGGACCCGTACGCCACCGACCGACATCCGCACTGAGCGCGACGCTGCGTCGCACCGGCCACGATTGAATCGGCGCCTTCCGACCCCACTGTGAAACCACGATGTCCCCCACGGCCCCTGCCATGTCCCCAGTTGCTTCTTCCCCGTTCGGCGATCCGGCCGCGATCCGCTGCGAGCGCGCGGTGGCCGAACTGCGTGCCGGCCGCCCGGTGGTGATCGACGACGGCCACGGCCAGCGCCTGGCTTTCATCGCCCTGGACAGCAGTACGCGCAGCAGCTACACCGCCTTTGCCGGGGTGGCCGCCGGGCAGCATTACCTGTTCCTGACCGCTACCCGTGCGCGGGTGCTGGGGGTGGCCGCCGAAGACGGCGCACGCGTCCCGCTGGCGGGGGTCGACTTTGATGCACTGCCCTCGCTGAGCTACCTGCGCGATGCCGAGCCGATGCCGGCCGGCTGGACCGCCGGGCAGGCCCTGGATGAGGGCGCGGTGGAAATCGCCCGGCTGGGCCTGCTGCTCCCGGCCATGGTCGGGGTACTGCTGGCCCCGGGCGATGCCCGCTTCGACAGCTGCGCGCAGGTATCTCTGTGCGACCTGGCCCAGGGCGCCGAGCAGGCCGCCCACGCCTATGAGCTGGTGGCACGCTCGCCGGTGCCGCTGCGCGAAGTGGGCATGACCGAATTTGCGGTGTTCCGCGGCGGCGTGGCCCAGCGCGACCAGGTGGCGATCATCGTGGGCAACCCCGATCTTGCCGGCGTGGTACCGGTGCGCGTGCATTCCTCGTGCCTGACCGGCGATCTGTTCGGCTCGCTCAAGTGCGACTGCGGCGACCAGCTGCGGCGCGGGCTGCGCAAGCTCAAGGAACTGGGCGGTGGGGTGCTGCTGTACCTGGACCAGGAAGGCCGCGGCACCGGCATTGCCGCCAAGATGCGCGCCTATGGCTACCAGCACGATGGGCTGGATACGATCGATGCCGATGCACAGCTGGGCTTCGGCGCCGACGAGCGCCGCTATGGCAGCGCGGTGGCGATGCTGCAGGGCCTGGGCGTACAGCGCGTACAGCTGCTCAGCAACAACCCGACCAAGGCCCAGCGCCTGCGCCATGCCGGGATCGAGGTGGTGGACTGCGTGCCGGTGACCGGCGACATCACCGCCGAGAACGAGCACTACCTGCGCACCAAGGCCGAACGCGCCGGCCACCTGCTGGATGTGGACGCGCTGATCCAGGCCGCGCAATAGCCCGCGCCAACCTGCTACCGTCTGCGCGACGGGCGCAGCCGACCTGATGTGGACGCCCGGCATGTTTCCTCCTGCCGAGCGCTTGCCTTGTCCGACCCGTCCCCTGCCCCGTTGCCGTCCCCGCCACCCCTGCCCGACCAGGGCACGTGGCAGCCGCTGCCGCTGCGCGCGGCCACCATCGCCGGCGTGGCCGGCGCCATCACCGGTGCAATCTTCATCGGGGGCGTGCTCGGCACGCTGTGGGTGGTCTTCGACCTGCCGATGCGCTGGATCGCGGGACCGGCCATGCTGCTTCCCGGCGCGCTGATCGGCGGCGTCTTCGGCTTCCGCCGGCAGCGCCGCACGTGGTGGCGGCTGGATGCGCAGGGGCTGGGCGTGCGCCGTGACCTGATGTGGCAGCTGGAGACCCGGGTGCCGCTGTCGCGCGTGCAGCACCTGGACCTGCGCCGTGGCCCGATCGAACGCACCGCGCGGCTGTCCACCCTGGTGGTGCATACCGCCGGCAGCCGTTTCAGTGCGGTGTCGCTGGCCGGGCTGGACCAGGCCGATGCCGAGCACCTGCGCGATACGCTGGGGCGCCAGCTGGACCAGGACGACGACGCCCTGTGAGCACGCCCCTGGCTGACGACGGCGCCCCCGACCAGCGCCTGCATCCATGGTCGTGGCTGTTCGTGCTGCTGATGCAGCTGCGCCAGTTCCTGCTGCCGCTGGTAGCGCTGGTGGTGTTCGGTGGCCGCGGCGACAGTGACCAGGAGGAGATGTGGTCGAACCTGGCGGCGCTGGTGGTGATCGTGGTGCTGGTGGCCGTTTCCATCCTGCAGTACCTCACCTTCCATTACCGGATCGGCCGCGATGCGATCAGCGTGCGCAGCGGGGTGATTTCACGCAACCGGCGCGAGATTCCCTTCGCACGCATCCACAACGTGGTGGTGCACCAGAATCCGTTGCACCGGCTGTTCGGCGTGGCCGAACTGCGCCTGGAATCGGCCGGCGGGAACCGGCCGGAAGCGGAAATGCGCGTGCTCAAGCTGGACCAGGCGCTGGCGCTGGAGCAGCTGGTGCGCCAGCGCGGGCAGCAGCAGGTGGCCAGCGGGGATACGACGGCGGTGCAAACCCCCGACGTCCCGGCCGAAGATGTCCTGCTGCAGCTGGGTACCACCGATGTGGTGCGCGTCGGGCTGTTGTCCAATCGCGGCTGGGTGGTGGTGCTGGCCGCTATCGGTGCGTCGTACCAGCTGTTCCCGCGCGGCGCGGTCGACGACGCCATTGAACACGGTGGCCGCCAGGCGTTCGGCTATGCCAGCTCCCTGCACCCGGCCACCTGGGTCTGGGTCGTGGCGGCACTGGTAATGGTGATCGGCTTCTGGGCACTGCTGCGGGTGTTCTCCGTGGCGTTGGCGCTGCTGCGCTATCACGGCTTCCGGCTGACCGAACACGAGCGCCGCCTCACCGTGGCCAGCGGCCTGCTCACGCGTATGCGCACCAGTGTGGCGCGCCGGCGGATCCAGGCCTGGACGCTGCGCGAAACCGCGCTGCAGCGCTGGTTCGATCGCCGCCACCTGCGCATCGATATCGCCGCCGGTGTATCCACCGATGGCGAACGCCGCGACCTGCGCGAACTGGCGCCGCTGGCAACGCCCGAGGCCTGCAACACGCTGGTGCAGCACCTTCTGCCGCAGCTGAAGTGGCCACCGGCGCAGTGGCGGCCGGTGCCGCTGCGCGGCTGGTGGCGGTTGTGCCTGCCGGCGCTGGTGATCGTGCCGCTGCTGGCTGCCGGTGCCGTGTGGGAAGTGGGGCCGTGGGGCGCGCTGGTGCTGGCGTGGCTGCCGTGGTCGGCGCTGCGCGCACATCGCACCATGGCGCATATGGGCTGGCACCTGGATGCGCGTTACGTGGCCGTGCGCGGTGGCTGGTGGCAACGCTGGTGGCGGTTTGCCGAGCTGGACAAGCTGCAGGCGCTGCGGCTGGGCCGCTCGCCGCTGGACCGGTGGCTGGGCACGTCCAGCGTATGGCTGGATACGGCGGGGGCAAGCGGCAGCATCGCGTTGTGCCTGCGGTATCTGCCGGAAGCCGAGGCGCGGGCGGTGTTCGAGCAGCTCAATGCTGCGTTCGTGAAGCGCCGCCCGTATCGGTAACCGTTACCGCTTGGAGGGGCCCCAATAACCCAGGTCCCTGCGGATCTGCAGGCCGCGCGTCCACGCGCCGAACGGCTTGCGCTTCAGGATACCCATCTCGCCTGCCAGGAAATCCTCGGTGGCGGCGATTACGCGCTCGCTGGAGCGGCCGTCTCGCCACGGGTGGATGTCGTCGGCGTAGCGGCGGATCTCCGCCATCAACGCCGGCTCCGGGTGCAGCGCGCGTGCCAGCATCGCCGGCAGCTGGGCCGGATCGTCGAAATCGATCATGTGCGGCTGCGGGACGCGGTTGCGGAAGGTCACCACGGGTTTGTGCTGCACCACGAACTCGGAGACGATCGAGGAGGTGTCCGACACCAGCACATCGGCGGCGCGCTGCGCGGCCATCACCTGCTCCGGTTCGATGAAGGCGGCGTTGGCGCCGGCCAGTGCGCGGTAGCGCGCGAACAACTCCGGCGGGCACTTGGGGTGCAGGGTCAGCAGCCAGTAGTGGCCGCCCCGTGCGATGTCCCCGGCGATCTGCTCGTAGAGGTGCGGGGCCGCACTGAGGCGCTCGGTGAAGGTGGAGCCGAACAGGATCACCGGCCGCCCCTGCGCGGGCGCGCGCAGCGCCGCACTGGCGCCGCCGTCGTCCAGGAACAGCGGGTCGAGCTTGGGCCAGCCGGTCTCGGCTACCGCGAAGTGGCCCTCACGTGCGGCCAGCTCGCGGAACGGGGTGGTGGTGGCCGGACCCTGGGTGCAGTACAGGTCGAACAGCCCCCGCACGCGGAAGTGGCCACGGGCACTGTCGCGCTTCTGCACGTTGAAGCCATGGAAGACCTGCACCTTGGCCCCGGCAATGAACGGCGGCACCCAGTTGGCCGCGCTGAACACCGCGCGCGGGCGCAGCGCCAGCGCCTGCTGCAGGCCCACGTTGGGCACGCCTGGCAGGCTGGCCCCGGCCGCTCCGTCGGCAAACCACGCCGACACCGATTGACCGGAGGCGTGCAACGCCTGGGCCAACGGGGCGAGAATAGGCAACGCATAGCGTTCCGTCGCAAACAGCAGGTACTCGGCCATCATGTCCTCCACGACCGCTCCCGTTGAACGGCCTCGCATCTCGGCCTGCATTATCGCGTTCAATGAAGCCGACCGCATCGGTGACTGCCTGGCCTCGCTGGCCTTCTGCGATGAGGTCATCGTGGTGGACTCGTACTCCACCGATGCCACGGTGGCCATCGCCACGGCCGCCGGGGCGCGGGTGCTGCAACGCCCGTTCGACGGCTTCCGCAGCCAGAAGGCATTCTGCGTGGCGCAGGCCACGCACGACTGGGTGCTGTGCCTGGATGCCGACGAACGCATCAGCGATGACCTGCGCGCAGCAATCCTCGCCGCCCAGGCGGCGGGCTTCACCGGCCACCATGGCTACCGCTTTGCCCGGCTTTCCGAGTACTTCGGCAAGTTCCTGCGCCATGGCAATGCCTACCCGGACCGGGTGCTGCGGCTGTTCGACCGCCGCCACGGCGGCTGGCGCGGCAAGCGCGAGATCCACGAAGCAGCCAGTGTCGATGGCAGCGTGGGCACCCTGCGCGGCGACCTCATCCACTACCCCTACCGCTCACTGGAACAGCAGCTGGCCAAGACCCAGCGCTATGCGCGGATGATGGCCGAGCACGAGTTCGCGCGCGGCAAGCGCGCCACGCTGGCCAAGCTGGTGCTGGCCCCGGCGTGGCGGTTCTGGCGGGGGTTGCTGCTGCGCGGCGGTTTCCGCGATGGCTGGCATGGCCTGGTGTATGCCTACGTGCGCGCCAACTACGTGCGGCAGAAGACCATCATGCTGTGGATGCTGCAGCACGGGCAGCCGGTCAGCGATCCGCCACGGGACGTTGGCGACACTCCCTGAACACGGGTATGTCAGACTTTGGGGGCGTATTACCGAAGGCCCCCATGAAGATCCTCTACACCAACTTCCACGCCGGTGATGGCGGTGGGCACACCACCTACCTGGCGTCGCTGGCGCGCGCACTGTCGCCGCGCCATCAGCTGTTCATGGCCGCCCCCGGCGGCAGCCGGATACTGCGGGTAGTGCGCCAGGAGCGCATCGCCGAGCCGGTGGAGATCGCCTTCAGCAGCGGCCTGGCCACGCTGGGCCGGCAGTGGGCAGACCTGCGCACGCTGCGCGGGCTGATCCGCGAGCACGCCATCGATATCGTGCATGCCAACGGCGCACGCGATCACCGGGTGGCCATGGAGGCCGTGGCGGGTCTGTCCCGGCGGCCCAAGCTGGTGTTCACCAAGCACAACAGCAAATCCAGCAACACCTTCGGCAATGCCGTGCGTGCGCGCTGGGGCACCGACCGGGTGATCGCCGTGTCCGAACACACCCGGCAGATGCTGCTGGACAGCCCGTACCGGCACTGCCCGATCGACGTGGTGCGCAACGGGGTGGACCTGCAGCGCTTTTCGCCGGTTGCGCCCGCCGATGGCGCGGCGCTGCGCGCGCGCTGGACGCTCGACCCGGATGCGCTGGTGCTGGTGAGCAACGCCGGCACCGATGGCCACAAGGGCTGGATCGACCTGGCCCGCGCCATCGCCACCCTGCCCGAGCCGCTGCGCGGCAAGGTGCACATGGCCGTGGCCGGACGCGAGCCCGACCCGCTTCTGGTGGCGGAAGTGGAACAGCTTGGCGTGGCCGGGCAGGTGCATTTTGCCGGGCTGCTGGAAGACATCCGCCCGTTCGTGGCCGGCGGCGATGCGGGCTTCGTGCTGTCCTACGATGTGGAAACCATCTCGTTTGCCTGCCGCGAAATGATGGCGATGGGCAAGCCGGTGATGGTCAGCGATTACGCGGGTTTACCTGAGAACATCACACATGGGCACAACGGCTGGATCGTGCCGGTGCGGAACGTGGCAGCCATTGCCGCGCAGGTGGTGGCGCTGTATGAGCAGCGGCAGACATTGCCGGCCGTCGGCCAGGCCGCGCGCGCGCATGCGGTGGAAGCGTTCGGGTTGGAGACGTTCCGTGCGTTGACTGAAGCTTGTTATGTGGCGGTGTTGGGTGGGGCAGCCGACTAACAGTCGGCTCTACACGTCGGCTCTACACGTCGGCTCTACACGTCGGCTCTACACGTCGGTTGGGGTGCGCAGGCGCAGGGGGTCGGACAGGGCCAGGAAGAAGGCGATCCAGGTGGCGTAGAACGAGGCGGTGCGCATGTCGCGGAACATCATTTCGGTCAGGCCGAACACCGCAAAGCCCACGCAGATCATCAGGCCCGCACCGGCGAACAGGCGCGTGGGCCGGTCGGTCACGCCCAACCGCAGGCGCCTGGCGAACACCCAGCCCGGCGCGATGTAGAGCAGTACCAGGCCCAACCCGCCCAGCACGCCGTAGGTGGCCAGGAAGTACAGCAGGTCGTTGTGGGTTTCGCCGAAGTCGCGCGCCACCGTCGGTGTGACCTGCTTGGCCTCGGCCAGCTGCGCCAGCTCCTCGCGGAAGCGGTCACCGCCGCCCACGCCGAACAGCGGCTCGCTGCGGATCATGTGGCCGGCCGCGCTCCACAGCTGCAGGCGGATGCATACCGAGGTATCGGAGAGGTGCGCCACCTGGCACTGGTCGAACTCGCTCACGCCAAGGTGGATGCGCTCGCGCATCGAGGCGTCGCTGGCCACGATGATGCCGGCCAGGCCCAGCAGCAGCGCAGCGGCCAGGACCTTGAAGCGGTTCATGCGGCGCCCCTGCACCAGCAGCGCGATGAACAGGAAGAACGGAATGGCCAGCAGGCCGCCACGGGTCTGCGTGGCCAGGAAGGCCCCGATACCGGCGATGCCGCTGACCAGCTTGAGTGCGAATTCGGTGCGGCGGAAGCGGGTGATGCGCAGGCCCAGCAACAGGAAGGCGATCACCGAGAACAACAGGGTCAGGTCGCCGTAGGTGACGGCGTTGAACTGGCGGGTCGCGGGGCGCGCACCGGTACTCAGCACCAGCCAGGCCACGTTGATCACGGCATACCAGATGCCGGCCAGCAGGCCGAACGCGGCATGGACCAGCACAGGGCGCGGCACGCGCAACGCGGCGGCGAGAATCAGGCCCACGGTGAGGAAACGCACCGCCTTTTCGGTTTCCGACCCCTTCCAGATGCCATGCACGGCAAGGCTGGTCAGCACGCCCAGCAGCATCACGCCCATGCCTGCCACCATCCACAGGTACTCGCGGCGGTTGTCGCACCAGACGGTGCCGAGGGCCGGGCGACGCACCCAGGCCAGCACGATGAAGCTGAGCAGCACCAGCCCGTAATAGCCCGCGCTGCCGCCGTCCATCGTGGACATCAGCAGTACCGGCGACAGGCCAAGCGCGATCGTGAACACCCAGGCCAGGACAGGGTGGACGCCGGCGGTACGGGGAAGCGCGTTGTTCACGTTCAATGCGACTCGGGCGGAGCGGGCGGCATTGTCGCTGATCGGTCGGGAATGATCCATGAGCGCAGGGTCAGTCCTCGCCCTCTTCCTTGCCCTGCTCGCGGCGTATCCGCGCCAGGTCCACGGCACTGGGCTGGCAGGGCCCTGCGAACGCACGGGCCGGTACCAGCCACCAGCCCCGCCGGTTGGCCACCCCCACGCGCTCGGCCTGGGCCCGGTCCACGCAGGCCAGCAGTGCGGCCTGCTGCACGAGCAGCCAGCGCTGCTCGGGCGCCTGTGCCTGCCATGCCCGGCCGTCCTGCAGCTGCACGTACCAGCGCCGCTTGAAGCCGAAGGTGCGCACCGGCCGGTCGGACATGAGCAGGTTCTGTTCCTTCCAGCCCACCAGGCCCAGCTCGGCATCCGGGCCGATGCGCTGGCCCACCTGGTACATCAGCCCGCGCGCCGAACTGGAATCGTTGAACAGCGGGTAGCCCACCAGCCCGTAAGCCACCCATGCCATGGCCAGGATCGACACCACCGCCAGGTGGAAACGACGCGCACCGCTGAACACCAGGCTGACCACGCCCCAGCTGCCCAGTGCGATGCCGACCCAGCCCAGCGCGGCGGTCACCGAGGTGTCGATGCCGCGCTCAAGGATGAGCTTGCGCTCGAAGCTGGGCTCACCGCCGAGCATGGCCACGCCGATCCCCAGCAGCGCGACGGTAAGCAGGAGCGCGAAGCCGCCCAGCACCCATTGCACGTCGCGCCGACGCAGCAGGCCCGGCAGCAGCGGTGCCAGCGCCAGGCAGAACATCGGCAGCGCCGGCAGGATGTAGACGTCGCGCTTGCCGTGCGGAATGGAGAAGAACAGCACGATCAGCAGCCACCAGCCCAGCAGCAGCAGGTAGCGCGGGTCGCGCCGGCGCAGGCGTCGCCACCAGGCGGGAATCGCCCACGGCACCAGCAGGAACGCCGGGATCCACATGGACGGCATGGTGGCCAGGAAATACCACCACGGCTGGTGGTGGTCCCAGGACTGCGCGTAACGCTTGGCGGTCTGCCGGAACAGGATATCGTTCATGTACGCACGGTATTCGGCCGAGCCGCTGGCGGTGGCGGCCAGCACCATCGGCACCAGCCACAGCGCAATGGCGGCCAGGAAGGCCAACGGCCCTACCCAGAACCGCCAGTTGCGCAGGTCGAGCCGGACGCGCGGCCAGCCCATGGCGACCGCGGCCAGCGCCGGTACCAGCATGAACAGCGCCAGCACGCCCACGCCCTTGGTGATCACCCCCAGCCCGGCGGCGAACCAGCCCAGCCACCACCAGCGCCAGGCCGGCCCGCACAGCAGGTGGCGCAGCAGGCCGTAGTTGGCCAGGGTGATGAAGAACACCACGAGCGGGTCAATCTGGGCCTTCTTTGCCTGGAAGGTGAAGTGCACCGCGAACAGCAGTGCCCAGGCGGCGTACAGGCCCACCTTGCGGGTCCACAGCCGGCGTCCCAGGTCATACACGCAGGCCAGCGTGCCCAGCGACGCCAGCAGGGTGGGCAGCAGGAACGCCACCCGCCAGTCGCGCAGCACGGTATAGAGCACGGCCTGCAGCCACATCAGCATCGGCGGCTTGTCCGAGTAAAGCTCGGTGCCACGGTGCGGGAACAGCCAGTCCCCGCTGAGCACCATCTGCTTGGCCACCAGCGCAAAGCGCGGTTCGTCCGATGGCCAGGGATCGCGCATGCCCAGCCCTGCCCCCAGTACCAGCAGGGCCATCAGCGCAAGCAACCAGAATTCCCGGGATTCGCGTGTTTTCAGCATGGGCGCGATTCTAACGGTGCAGGGTTACCCTTTCTTTAGCAGACGTGCATAGAAGAAGCCGTCAGCACCCTGTTCCCCCGGCAGGCGCTGGCGCCCGGCCCAGGAGTCATGACCGTAAGCGTCACCCAGTGGCAGGAAACCCGCGCCGCGGGTGCGCTGCAGGAAGGCCTCGATCTGGAACTGGTTTTCCTCGCGCAGGATCGAGCATGTCGCATACAACAAGGTGCCGCCCGGGGCGAGCATGCCGAAGCAGGCATCGAGCAGGCGCGCCTGCAACGCCACCAGCGCCGGAATATCGGTAGCGCGGCGGTGCAGCAGCACGTCCGGCTGGCGGCGGATGATGCCGGTGGCCGAGCACGGCGCATCGAGCAGGATCACGTCGAAGGGCTGCCCGTCCCACCAGCTGGCCGGGTCGGTGGCATCGGCCGCACGCACCTGGGCGTGTTCGCCCACGCCGGTGCGCGCAAAGGTCTCACTGATGCGCTTGAGCCGGCGCGCATCGATATCCAGCGCCAGCAGGCGCAGGCTGGGGTCGCGCTCGAGCAGGTGCGCGGACTTGCCGCCCGGCGCGGCGCAGGCGTCAAGCACGCGCGCGCCCTTGGGCACGGCCAGCGCATCCGCCACCTGCTGGGCCGACAGGTCCTGCACCGACAACGCGCCATCGCTGAAGCCTGGCAACGCGGAGACGGCCACCGGTACCGGAAGGCGGATCGCATCGCTGCCCAGCGCGCTGGCCTCGGCGGCGATGCCGGCCGCTTGCAGCCGCTCCAGCATCACATCGCGACTGCCGTGCTGGCGGTTGACCCGCAGCCACAACGGCGCCGGCTGCAGGCTGGCGGCAAAAACGTCCTCGGCCTGGTCGGGCCAGTCCTGTTCGATCTGTTCGGCCATCCACTGCGGGAAGGCCTCGCGCGCCGGCAGCGCTGGAATGCCATCGCGCTGGGCGCGGCGCAGCAATGCATTGACCATTCCGGCCTGGCGCTCCTTGCCCAGCGCGCGGGCGGCGTCGACCGTGGCCGAAAGTGCGGCATGCGCCGGCAGGTCGAGCGCATCGAGCTGGGCAAAGCCGACCAGCAGCAGCGCGCGCAGTTCGTCCTCGCGCACGCTGAGCGGGCGCTGCATCCATTTCGCCAGGGCGGCGTCATAGGCGGTGCGCCGGCGCAGCACGGCAAAGCACAGCGCTTCGAGAAGGGCGCGGTCGCGGCTGTCGTCCAGCGTAGGCAGCGCGGTGGCCAGTTCGGCCTTGAGCGAGCGCCCACGGCCGATCACCTGGGCCAGCACGCGGGCGGCGAGCACGCGGGTGGGTACGCCCGGGGCCAGGCCGGACAGCGCGGGGGACGGTTTGTTCTGGCGGGGCTGGGCCATCTCAGGTGCCCACGGCCAGGTCGCGGCGGGCATTGAGGTAGTCGGCCGCGGTGATCGCCTTGCCGCCCTCGCGCTGCAGCACGCGCAGGCGCAGCGCACCCTGGCCACAGGCGATATCGATGCCGTCGCGGCCGGCCGCCAGCAGCGTGCCCGGGGCCTTGCCCTGGTTGTCCGCCAGCGCCACCGCGCCGTGGATGCGCACGCGCTCGCCAGCCAGCTGGGCTTCGGCAATCGGCCACGGGTTGAAGGCGCGCACGGTGCGCTCCAGCACCTGCGCATCCTGCGACCAGTCCAGCCGCGCTTCGGCCTTGTCCAGCTTGTGCGCGTAGGTCACCCCTTGTTCCGGCTGCGGCTGGGCGATCGGCTTGAGGCCGGCGCGCAGCAGGCCCAGGCCGTCGGACAGCACCTGCGCGCCAAGTTCGGCCAGGCGGTCGTGCAGCGAGCCGCCCAGTTCACCGGCCTGGATCGGGGTGTGCTGGCGCAGCAGCACCGGGCCGGTGTCCAGCCCGGCTTCCATCTGCATCAGGCACACACCGGTGTCGGCATCGCCGGCCTGGATGGCGCGCTGGATGGGCGCGGCGCCGCGCCAGCGTGGCAGCAGCGAGGCATGCACGTTCCAGCAGCCGTAGGTCGGGATGGCCAGCACCGCCTTGGGCAGGATCAGCCCGTAGGCCACCACCACCATCAGGTCCGGCTGCAGGTCGCGCAGCTGCTGCTGGGCCTGTTCGCCCTTGAGCGATTCGGGCTGGAACACCGGGATGCCGCGGGCGATCGCTTCCAGCTTCACCGGCGAGGGCATCAGCCCCCGGCCACGGCCGGCCGGGCGGTCCGGCTGGGTGTACACGCCCACCACCTCCTGGTGGCGCGCGGCGGCGCGCAGCGAGGCGACGGCGAACTCAGGCGTTCCGGCAAAGACGATCTTCATGGCGTTCCCACTTGCAGAAAGAAAAACGGCGCCGGGGCACGGCGCCGAACAACCGGTCAGGCGGCGTGGCCAGGTCAGGCAACGTGCTTGCGCGACTTGGCCAGCTTCTTGCGGACCATCTCGCGCTTGAGCGGAGACAGGTAATCAATGAACAGCTTGCCGTCCAGGTGGTCCATCTCATGCTGCACGCACACCGCCAGCAGGCCGTCGGTGGTCAGCTCCTGGGCCACGCCCTGGCGGTCCAGGAAGCGCACGGTGATGGTGTCGGCGCGGGTCACGTCGGCAAAGATGCCGGGCACCGACAGACAGCCTTCCTGGTAGACCTGGCCGCCTTCGCTGGCCACGATCTCCGGGTTGATGAACACCCGCGGGGTGTCCTTCTCTTCGCTGACGTCGATGACCATGAAGCGCTTGTGGACGTCGACCTGGGAGGCCGCCAGGCCGATGCCCGGGGCGTCGTACATGGTCTGGAACATGTTGTCGATCAGTTCCTGGAAGACCGGGGTGGTCACTTCGGCGGCGTCGATCAGCGCCGCCTTGGTGCGCAGGCGCGGGTCCGGGAACTCGAGAATGGGCAGGATGGCCATGGCAAATACCGTTTGGGGGCGCCCTTAAAGCGGCGTACGTCGCAATTCTATCGCCAACGCTTGCCTTGCGCCCCGGTTTCTGGACTATAGTGCTCGAACCTGTTGGGGAATCAGGCACCACACCTATGTTTGAAAGAACTCGTACGGTCGTCGCCGTCGCGATGCTGACCGTCGCTACCTATGCTACCGCCGTTGAAGTGAATGGCGGGCACCCGGAAACCTACGTCGTCCAGAAGGGCGATACCTTGTGGGACATTTCCGCGCGCTTCCTTAAAAAGCCGTGGTTGTGGCCGGAAATCTGGCAGGCCAACCCGCAGGTCAAGAACCCGCACCTCATCTATCCAGGTGACGTGCTGAGCCTGGCCTACCTGGACCGCGTCGTGGCCCAGCCCGGCCCGCGCCAGGAAGCGCCGATCAATGCGATCCCGCTCAGCCAGGTCGAACCCTTCCTGAAGCAGCTCAGCGTGGTGGACGAGATCGACTCGCTGCCCTACGTGGTGGCCCTGGAAGACAACCGCCTGCGCGCCACCACCGGCCAGACCGCCTACGTGCGGGGGCTGGAAGGGGCACAGGTGGGCCAGCGCTGGGCCGTGGTCCGACCGACCGTGCGCTACTCGCTGCCCAAGCCGACCGAGGACCTGACCGCCAACGGGGATGTCACTCCGGGCAGCGGCAACCTGTGGAAGAACTTCGTGGCCGCGCCGAGCAAGCGCAACGAGATGCTGGGCTACGAGCTGTCCCAGCTGAACGTGGGCACGGTCGTGAAGGTGCCGGACGACAAGTCGGACGTGACCTCCATCGCGCTGCAGGGCCGGACCGACGGGCGTGAAGTGCGCGCCGGCGACCGCCTGGTGCCGGTGGAAGCCACCCCGTATGACCTGCAGTTCTTCCCGCACGCCCCCGCCGCCCAGACCGAAGGCCTGGACGTTCGCGTGCTGGCGGTGACGGACATGTACTTGGCCGGCGGCCCGCGCGACGTCATCGCGATCTCGGCAGGCAGCGCCAACGGCATCGATAACGGAACCGTGGTTTCGCTGTGGCGCCAGGGGCGGCATGTGGCCCACCGCATGAAGTACCCGGGCTCCTCGCGCATGGACGACTCGCTCACCGACGGTGCCGGGCGCGTTTCCCTGCCCGATGAGTACGCCGCCCACGCGATGGTGTTCCGCACCTTCGACAAGGTCAGCTATGCGCTGGTGATGCAGGGCGTGAAGCCGGTCCTGGTCGGCTATTCGGCCAAGCACCCCGACGCGCAATAACCGCGCCGGGTCGGCGCTGCCGACCCCACCACGCGGTAGGTACCGACCGTTGGTCGGTACACATCCTGACGCAACAACACGACGGCGCCCCAGGGCGCCGTCGTCGTATGCGGGCTAGCCTGAGCCGATGCCCGATGACCTGCCCTGCTCTACCGAGGCGCTGCTGCGCCTGGTCCTTGCCGGTGGCGCCCCGGCGCCCCGCCGCGCCCTGCTGGCCCGCTTCGCTGATCCCGCCCAGGCTCTGGGTGCGGGCCCTGCCGCATGGCGCGCCGCCGGTTGCAGCCCGCACCAGCGGGCACTGCTGGCGCTGCCCGACCGCGACGCGCTCGCTCGCGGCCTGCATTGGCTGTCGCAACCCGGCCGGCACCTGCTGTCGATCGAAACCGACGACTATCCCACTCTGCTGCGCCCGCTGGATCCGGCGCCGCTGGCGCTGTTCGTGCACGGCGACCCGGCCACCCTCTGGCACCCCGCGGTGGCCGTGGTCGGCAGCCGCACCCCATCGCCCACGGGTGCCGAGCTGGCCGCCGAGTTCGCCGGCGCCCTGGCCCGCAGCGGCCTGGGCGTGGTCAGCGGGCTGGCCGCCGGGGTCGATGCGCGGGCCCACCAGGCCGCCCTGGACGTACCCGGCGGGCGCACCGTGGCCGTGGTGGCCACCGGCCTGGACCTGACCTATCCGCCCCGGCACGAAGCGCTGCAGGCACGCATCGCCGAGCGCGGCGCCGTGGTCAGCGAGTATCCGCCCGGCACCGTGGCGCGCCCGGGGCAGTTCCCGGCCCGCAACCGGATCGTGGCCGGGCTGACCCTGGGCACCCTGGTGATCGAGGCGGCAGCCCGCTCCGGGGCCCTGATCACCGCGCGCCTGGCCGCGGAGATCGGGCGTGAGGTATTCGCGCTGCCCGGCTCGGTGCGCAACCCGCGCGCGCGCGGCTGCCACCGGCTGATCCGTGATGGCGCCCAGCTGGTGGAAACCCCGGCCGAGGTCGTCACCGGGCTGACCGGGGCCGCCGCCAGCTTGGGGCAGGCCTTGCGTTGGCGCCTGGACGCCCCCACTGAACAGGCACGGTCGGCGCATGCCAGCGCTTCCCCCTTCCCCCTCCCCGACTACCAGCGCTTGTGGAACGCGCTGGATGAAAACCCAACGGGTATGGATTCATTGATCCAGCGCAGCGGATTGACGGCGGACCAGCTGTCGGCCATGCTGCTGATCATGGAACTGGATGGAAAGGTGGTCGCCAACCATGGCCGCTACTGTCGAAAACCCTAGTTTCTTCACCTCCACAGCGTCGTTGACGCAGGCCGAGGGGCAATGAAAGAGAGCATTCTGGATGTCCTGCTGTACCTGTTCGAACACTATTTCAGCGAGGACGCGGACCTCATCCGCGACCGCGACTCCCTCCAGAACGGCCTGATACAGGCCGGCTTCAGCCCCACCGAAATCAACAAAGCCTTCGATTGGCTGGACGCCCTGGCCGAGCAGCGCCCGGCCGTGACCCTGGCCCGCGTCGACGGTCCCGTGCGCATTTTCCATGGCCCGGAGCTGGACAAGCTCGACGTGGAAGGCCGTGGCTTCCTGATGTTCCTGGAACAGCACGGCATCCTGGATGCCAACCAGCGCGAGCTGGTGCTGGACCGCGCCATGGCCCTGGACCAGGACGAACTGGACCTGGACGACCTCAAGTGGGTGGTGCTGATGGTGCTGTTCAACCAGCCCGGCGCCGAGGCAGCGTATGCCTGGATGGAAACCCAGATGTTCGTCGACGAACCGGAACCCCTTCACTGACCGTACACTGGGTGCTTCGCGCATTCAGGGGAATGGAAAGTGAGCCAGTGGTTCTATGCAGAAGGGAATCGTCAGCAGCGGGGTCCGCTGACATCTGAAGAGTTGATCGCGCTGTACCAGTCCAGCCGCATTGCGCTGGATACCCTGGTATGGCGCGACGGGCTTGCCCAATGGCAGCCCCTGCGAACTGTCGCCGACGAGATCGGCCTGGTGATCGCACCGCCGCCGGCGGTGGAGCCGCCGCTCCCGCTGGACGGCCCGCAGTTGGAGCCGGTCGTGCCCAGCCCGCCGAGGATTCCCGGGTTCGACACGCCTGCGCCGCGCGCCACCGGACCCGGACCCGGAGCGGCCGCGCCCGCCTATGCCTCGGCGCCGGGTTACCCGCGCGCCGCGCCGCCGCCGAAGAAGACCTCCGGGTGCCTGATCATCGGGCTGGTGGTGGGCCTGGTGTTCCTGGTGGTGATCGCGATCCTTGCCGCGATCGCGCTTCCTGCCTACAGCGATTACCAGCACCGTGCCCGCGTGGCCAATGCGGTGGGCATCGTGTCGCAGCTGAAGAACCAGGTGACCGAGTTCGCCATGAGCACCGACCGCTGCCCGGTCAACGGCGATGATGGCTTCCAGAGCCCGACCTCGTACGCCGGCGACTACGTGGGCGCGGTGCGCATCGGCCGCATCGGCGAAGACAAGTGCGGCATCGAAATGGAATTTGCCGTGCCGGGCAAGCGCACACTCGATGGCAAAATGTTGTGGTTCGAATACGACATGCAGAGCCAGGCGTGGACCTGCAGCAGCGATCTCGACACCAAGTATCTGCCCGCGCAGTGCCGCGGTTGAGCAGCACTTCAATTATGGATGAGAGGGGAAGCACGCAATGACTGAGTGGTATTACGCAGACGGCCAGGACCGCCAGGGTCCGTTGCTGGTCGAAGACCTGCGCCAGCGCTTCCAGCGCGGTGAAATCAGCCTCACTACGCTGGTATGGCGCGAAGGCTACCCGCAGTGGAAGCCGCTGTCCGAGGCGGTCGAGGAACTGCAGCTGCAGAACCTGACCAGCGCCGCGAGCAACCTGGGCAGCGGCTTCGACCTGCGCGGGGATTACACCGCCATCGACAACGGCACCGCACCGCTGCCCGGCACCGGCGGCGGCACCTATTCCCCGTATACCGCACCTGCCGCCACCGGCGGCTACGGCGCGGCCGTGGTGGGCGGTGGCGAGGTGGTCTACGCCGGCTTCTGGAAGCGTTACGCGGCGTACTTCCTGGACTCGATCGTGGTGGCCATCATCAACGTCCCGGTCAGCGTGGTGTTCAACCTGATCGGCGCGTCCAGCGGCAATGAAAGCCTGGCCCTGGCCATGAGCCTGGTGGCCATGCTGAGCGGTTTCGCCATCGGCATCGGCTACTACGCCGGCTTCCACGCCTCGCGCGGCGGCGCCACCCTGGGCAAGATGGCCGTGGGCATCAAGGTGGTGCGCAGCGACGGCGAGCGGATCACCTTCCTGCGCGGCGTGGGCCGCTACTTCGGTTTCATCCTGAGCAGCCTGACCCTTTTCATCGGCTTCATCATGGCCGCCTTCACCGAGCGCAAGCAGGCACTGCACGACATGCTGTGCGACACGCTGGTGGTGGACAAGTGGGCCTTCACCGAGAACGCCGAGTTCCAGGAACGCGGCCTGGGCACGGTCACCATCGTGATCCTGATCATCAGCGGCATCCTGACGGTGGCCATGATCGGCCTGTTGATCCTCGGTTTCGGGGCCATTGCCGCGTCCATGTCCTGACCGGCCCTCACACCCGGCCGCTTGACACAGGCGGCTCCGGCGTGATTCCTCTAGCAGGCGCAAAACCTGAACGCCCGGCGCATACCCGGGCGTTCAGCATATGGAATTCGACGGCTGCCCTTCACTAATGCGGCCATTTGCTCCACCCTAGCGCCCTCTCCCGGGCTGCTGCCCACAGAAATCAACGACATGCCCAAGCACCTGCTCATCGTCGAATCGCCCGCCAAGGCCAAGACGATCAACAAATACCTCGGCAAGGACTTCACCGTCCTGGCCTCGTATGGGCATGTGCGCGACCTGGTCCCCAAGGAAGGTGCGGTCGACCCCGACAACAACTTCGCGATGCGCTATGACCTGATCGAGAAGAACGAGAAGCACGTCGATGCGATCGCCAAGGCCGCCAAGGGCGCCGACGACATCTTCCTGGCCACCGACCCGGATCGCGAGGGTGAGGCGATCAGCTGGCACATCGCCGAAATCCTGAAGGAACGCGGGCTGGTCAAGGACAAGCCGATGCAGCGGGTGGTCTTCACCGAGATCACCCCGCGCGCGATCAAGGAGGCCATGAGCCAGCCGCGCGCCATCGCCAGCGACCTGGTCGATGCCCAGCAGGCGCGCCGCGCGCTGGATTACCTGGTCGGCTTCAACCTGTCCCCGGTGCTGTGGCGCAAGGTCCAGCGCGGCCTGTCCGCCGGCCGCGTGCAGAGCCCGGCGCTGCGCATGATCGTCGAGCGCGAGGAGGAAATCGAAGCCTTCATCGCCCGCGAATATTGGAGCATCGATGCCGCCTGCGCGCACCCCTCGCAGCCGTTCAATGCCCGCCTTATCAAGCTGGACGGCCAGAAGTTCGAGCAGTTCACCGTGACCGACGGCGACACCGCCGAGGCCGCGCGCCTGCGCATCCAGCAGGCCGCCCAGGGCAACCTGCACGTCACCGACGTGGCCAGCAAGGAGCGCAAGCGCCGCCCGGCCGCCCCGTTCACCACCTCCACGCTGCAGCAGGAAGCCTCACGCAAGCTGGGCTTCACCACCCGCAAGACCATGCAGGTGGCGCAGAAGCTGTACGAAGGCGTGGCGATCGGCGACGAAGGCACCGTAGGCCTGATTTCGTACATGCGTACCGACTCGGTCAACCTGTCCCAGGATGCGCTGGCCGAGATCCGCGACGTGATCGCCCGCGATTACGGCATTGCCGCCCTGCCGGACAAGCCCAACACCTACCAGACCAAGTCCAAGAACGCCCAGGAAGCGCATGAAGCGGTGCGCCCGACGGCCGCGCTGCGCACCCCGGCGTCGGTGGCGCGCTACCTCACCGATGACGAGCGCAAGCTGTACGAGCTGATCTGGAAGCGTGCGGTGGCCAGCCAGATGATTCCGGCCACGCTCAACACCGTCAGCGTGGACCTGTCAGCCGGCAGCGAACACGTGTTCCGCGCCAGCGGCACCACCGTGGTGGTACCCGGCTTCCTGGCCGTGTACGAGGAAGGCAAGGACAACAAGAGCGCCGAGGACGACGACGAAGGCCGCAAGCTGCCGGCGATGAAGCCCGGCGACCGCGTGCCGCTGGAGCGCATCCTGGCCGAACAGCATTTCACCCAGCCGCCGCCGCGCTTCACCGAAGCCGCGCTGGTCAAGGCGCTGGAAGAGTATGGCATCGGCCGTCCGTCGACCTATTCGTCGATCATCCAGACCCTGCTGTTCCGCAAGTACGTGGAAATGGAAGGCCGCAGCTTCCGCCCGTCCGACGTGGGCCGTGCGGTCTCCAAGTTCCTCTCCAGCCACTTCACCCAGTACGTGGACTACGACTTCACCGCCAAGCTCGAAGACGAGCTCGATGCGGTGTCGCGCGGCGAAGAAGACTGGATTCCGTTGATGGCCCGCTTCTGGGAACCCTTCAACCAGCTGGTGGAAGAGAAGAAGGAATCGGTCGACCGCGCCGAGGCCAGTGGCGCGCGCGAGCTCGGCACCGACCCCAAGACCGGCAAGCCGGTCAGCGTGCGGCTGGGCCGGTTCGGGCCGTACGCGGCCATCGGCAGCACCGCCGAGGACGCCGAGGACAAGCCCAAGTTCGCCTCGCTGCGCCCGGGCCAGTCGATGCACACCATCAATCTGGAAGACGCGCTGGAGCTGTTCCTGATGCCGCGCGCGCTGGGTGAGGACAAGGGCGAGGACGTCAGCGTGGGCATCGGCCGCTTCGGCCCGTTCGCCAAGCGTGGCAGCACCTACGCTTCGCTGAAGAAGGAAGATGACCCCTACACCATCGATCTGGCCCGCGCGGTGTTCCTGATCGAAGAGAAGGAAGAGATCGCCCGCAACCGCATCATCAAGGAATTCGACGGCAGCGAGATCCAGGTATTGAACGGCCGTTTCGGCCCGTACCTGAGCGACGGCAAGATGAACGGCAAGATCCCGAAGGATCGCGAGCCGGCCTCGCTGACCCTGGCCGACGTGCAGCAGCTGATGGAAGAAACCGGCAAGCCGGTGCGCAAGGGCTTCGGAAAGAAGGCCGCCAAGAAGGTCGTGGCCAAGAAGGCACCGGCGAAGAAGGCGGCAGTGAAGAAGGAGCCGGCGGCGAAGAAGGCGGCCGTCAAGAAGGCCCCCGCCAAGAAGGCCGCCACGAAGAAGGCCGCAGCAAAGAAAGCAGTTAAGAAGGCCTGACCCCGGTAGCGCCCGACCGTTGGTCGGGCGACAACACGGCGCACTGGAACGGTCGTCACCATGAATGAACTCACCGTCGACTCTGCCTCTCCCGCGCTGCGCGCCGGCGGCGTGATCGCCTACCCCACCGAAGCGGTTTGGGGACTGGGCTGCGACCCGGCCAACGAAGCGGCCGTGCTGAAGCTGCTGCACCTCAAGCAGCGGCCGGTCGAGAAGGGCATGATCCTGGTCGCTGGCGACCTGGCCCAGCTGGAAGGTTGGGTGCGGATCGACGCGCTGCCTGCCGAGCGCAGGGCCGAGGTACTGGCCAGCTGGCCCGGCGCCAACACCTGGATCCTGCCCGCCGGGCCTCGCGCGCCACGATGGATCACAGGGGAACACACCGGCATTGCCGTGCGGGTCAGCGCCCACCCGCTGGTGGCGGCGCTGTGCCGCGCCTGGGGCGGGCCGCTGGTGTCCACCAGCGCCAACCTGGCCGGCCAGCCGCCGGCGCGCAGCCGTGCCGGACTGGACCCGAACCTGCTGCGCGACCTGGACGGGCTGGTTGACGGCGCCACCGGTGGCCTGGACCAGCCCACCCCGATCCGCGACGCCCTCACCGGCCACGTCCTGCGCACCTGAGCCGCATGGCGTTCTTTGCGCCTGCACAGGCAAGGCCGCACACTGCGGCCATGCGCCCACACCCTGCCCTCCCGCTGTACCTGTTGCTGCTGTGCAGCGCCCCGCTGGCGGCGCAGGACAGCAGCGTGCGTGTCTACCGCTGCGTAGGCAGCAACGGGGCGGTATCGCTGCAGGACGCCCCATGCCGCGACGGCCGCCAGGAAGTGCGCGAGATGCAGCGCCCGCGCGATCCGGCGCCGCGCGTGGTGCGCAGCGATCGCGCCC
Source organism: Stenotrophomonas sp. SrG (assembly GCF_050031795.1). Lineage (NCBI taxonomy): Bacteria > Pseudomonadati > Pseudomonadota > Gammaproteobacteria > Lysobacterales > Lysobacteraceae > Stenotrophomonas > Stenotrophomonas sp. SrG. The sequence continues at coordinate 90,935 of NZ_JBNBBE010000011.1, read as the reverse complement.
CCGCCACGTCCGCGCCTGCCGCACCCGAACGCGAGGTGCGCTACGTGCAGGTACAGCCACCGCAGCCGATGTACGAATGCATCCGCGACGACGGCAGCCGCTATACCAGCGAAACCAGCGAGGGCAATCCGCGCTGGGTGCCGGTGTGGACCAGCGCCTGGATCCCAGGACGCCGGCCCGGTGGCATCCATCCCGGCCCTGGCCCGGGGCCGGGACCACGCCCATTGCCCCCGATCGCGCCGATGGGCAGCGGCTCGGTCAGCTCCAGTGGCGGCTCGCTGACCGTCTCCGGCGGCGGCTCACGGGTCGGCGGCAGCCTCTCCGTCGGCAGCGGCAGTACCCAGTGGCACAGCGAAGGGTCGGCGTACCCGGGCACCTACCAGGACGTGGTGGTTCCGGCCGGCAACGTGCTGGTGCGCGACCAGTGCCACCCGTTGCCCGCCAGCGAAGTGTGTTCGATCCTGCGCGACCGCCGCTGGGAGCTGGTGCGGCGCTACAACAGCGCGCTGCAGAGCGAGCGCGATGCGATCAGCCGCGAGCAGCGTGGCGTGGATGCGCGCCTTGACCGGGATTGCCGGTAGGGCGCGGCAGCCGGCGCGTTGTATCCTTCGCCGATGAAACCGTATTGGCTCCTGTTGCTGCTGTGCGTGGCGTCGTCGGCGATGGCCGATGAGCCGATCGTGTTCCGCTGCACCGATGCAGACGACAACGTGACGGTGCAGGGCAAGCCCTGCCCGGCCGGCAGCCACCAGGTCATCCAGCGCATGAATGCCGCGCCATCGCGCGCGGAGGTGTCCGTGTCGGCCCAGGCGACGCCCCCGCCGCCTGCCGCGCCAACGGTCCAGCCGTTGTCACCCGCAACGATGCCGCCGCAGGTCCCCGGCAAGGCGCAGCCGATGGAGCGCATGATTTCAGAGGCGTACGAAGTGCCACGGGGCACTGCGATCCTGGATAGTGCGAACCTGCCCAAGCCCGGCGACGAGCTGCCCGGCGACGGCCCGGCAAAACCGCCACTGCCGGAGATCTACCAGTGCCAGGGCCAGGACGGCGGACGCTACCTGCACGAGCGTGAGCCGGCACCGCCGACCTGCGTGCTGCTGTCGGTCACAGCGCTGGGCGGCAACACGCCGGTCAACGCCGCCAGCTGCGAAGTGGTCCGCGATACCTGCGAGCCGCTGGCTGAAGACCAGCGCTGCAATGCGTGGCAGCAGCGCTTCCGCGATGCGCGTGGGCGGGAACGCTTCGCCTCGCCCGGCACCGCAGCCGCCGCTACCGCCGAGCGCGAGCGCCTGCAGGGCGTGCTGTCGGAAAGCAACTGCGCGGTACCCCGGTAGGTACCGACCGTTGGTCGGTACGCCTCAGAACCCGTAGCGCAGGAATCCACCGTCCACGGCAATGCACTCGCCGGTGACATAGCTGGCCGCAGGCAGGCACAGGAACCCGACGGCGGCGGCTACTTCCTCAGGCTCGCCGATGCGCCGCATCGGAGTGCGGTCGATCACCTGTTCGTAGTAATCCGGGTCCGCCAGCGGGCCGGAGGTGCGGCGGGTGCGGATGTACCACGGCGCCACCGCGTTGACCCGGATGCCGTCTTCGGCCCACTCCACCGCCAGGTTGCGGGTCATCTGGTGCATCGCCGCCTTGGTCATCCCGTACACCGCGCCACTGCGCACATGGGTGAGCCCGGAGACACTGCCGACATTGACGATGGCCGAGGCGGCGTGGCGGGCCAGCAACGGGTGCGCATAACGCGACAGTTCGAACGCGGAAAACAGGTTCGTCTCGAAGATGCCGCGCCACTCGTCTTCGGTGTATTCGGTGGCCGGCTTGGTGATGTTGCCGCCCGCGTTGTTGATCAGCAGGTGCAGCCCATCGCTGTGGTCTTCCACCCAGTCCAGGATCTCGCGACGATCCTCGTCGTCGGAAACGTCGGCGGACAGGCCGTGGATCTCACGATCCGGATAGGCATCGGCCAGCTCATCGCGGGCCATTTCCAATGCGTCCGCGTCGCGCCCCACGATCAGCAGGTCGGCGCCGAATCCCAGCAGCTCGCGCGCGATCGCCAGGCCGATACCGGCGCTGGCGCCGGTGATCAATGCGGTCTGTCCATCCAGTCGCCAACGATGCGCACTCACCTGCTTCTCCTGCCTTGGGGCACTGCAGGATAGCCCGCATGCCGGTGCGGCGCACCCCATCACACACGGGCCGGCAAAGCGGTGCGAAACTGCGCTTCCCTGGGTTCGCCTGCGAGGTTGCCATGTTGATCCGTATCGCCCTGCCAATGGCCGGCCTGCTTGCGCTGTGCGGCTGCAACCGCCCGGTGCCGCCGGCCCCGGACAAGCCACCCGAACCGCAGGCCACGGCACTTCGCGACGCCATGCAGCAACCGCTCGACAAGGCCAAGGCCGCACGCGAAACGCTGGAAAAAGCACCGGACACCAGCGCCGCCGATGAGGCCGAAGCGGGCCGGTAAAGAATGAAAAAAACCCGGCCTTGGCCGGGTTTTTTTGTTGAAGCGCGTCACCACCAACGGTGGTGACCTACCGGGACAATCGCATCGGGTAGATCACGACCGTTGGTCGTGATCCGCCATCAGAAACCGCAGAAGCAGTACGCCAGCGCCTTGACCGGGGCGCTGCCGCGCGGGTCGCGGGCGGCGTCTTCGACGAAGCGCAGCTGGGTGTCCACTTCCGGCATCGACCGGGCCAGCATCATCCGCGCCACGCCTGATTCGCCCAGCATCCAGGCACCGGCATGACTGCCGGCGAAGCCGCTGAGGAACTGCGCGAACGGAGTGGCAGGCTTTTCGATGTAGCGCACGCGCACCTTGTCCGGGCCGCCCAGCTTGGCGCGGTTGGAGGCGTCGGCGATGGCCGCCTTGAGGCCGCCGAAGGCATCGACCAGGCCGCGTTCCTTGGCCTGTGCACCGCTCCACACGCGACCGCGGGCGACTTCGTCCACCGCTTCCACCGGCTTGCTGCGTGCATCGGCCACCTTGCCGGTGAAATCGGCGTAGCCCTTGTTGATCACCGACTGGATAACCTGGCCCACGGCCGGGTCCATCGGGCGGGTGATGTCGAACGCACCGGCGAAGCGGGTGGTGCCCACGCCGTCGGTGTGCACGCCGATCTTGTCCAGCGAACGCGACAGGTTGGGGATCATGCCGAAGATGCCGATCGAACCGGTGATCGTCGACGGATCGGCGTAAATGCGGTCGGCATTCATGCTGATCCAGTAGCCGCCCGATGCCGCCAGGTCGCCCATCGATACCACCACCGGCTTGCCGGCCGCCTTCAGCGCCACCACCTCACGGCGGATCTGTTCGGAGGCGAACACTTCACCGCCGGGCGAATCCACGCGAAGCACCACCGCCTTCACGTTGTCGTCGTCGCGCGCTTCGCGCAACAGCGCCGAGGTGGACTCACCGCCCACGCGGCCGGCCGGCAGGTCGCCACCGGCGATCTCGCCGGACGCCACCACCACCGCCACCTGCGGCCGCGAATCCACCGGCGAACGACGGGTGTCGATCTGGGTCAGGTATTCGTCAAGGTTGATGCTGCGGAAGCCACCGTCGGCATCTTCATCGGCCACGCCACGATCGGCCAGCAGGTCTTCGACTTCCTCGCGGGTCTTCAGGCCATCCACCAGCTTCTGCTGCAGGGCGAACTTGGCCAGGTCGCCACCGGCAGCGGCGATGCCTTCGGGCATGGTGTCGATGCCGGCGGCCAGCTGCGCGGCGTCCAGCTTGCGCGCCTTGGCGATGTCGGCCAGGTAGCGCTGCCACACGTCGTTCATCCAGAACAGGTCGGCTTCCTTGGCCTGCGGCGAGGCCGCGTCCAGCACGTACGGTTCGGCGGCGGACTTGTATTCGCCCACCTTGAACAGGTGCACGTCCACGCCCAGCTTGTCCTGCAGGCCGGTGCGGAAGTACTGGCGGTAACGACCGAGGCCTTCCAGCACCACCCCACCCATCGGGTCGAGGTAGATCTCCTTGGCCTGCGCGGCCAGCAGGTACTGCCACTGGCTCATGTTGTCGCTGTAGGCCACGATGTCCTTGCCCGACGCGCGCAGTTCCTGCAGCGACGCGGCTACTTCACGCATCGAGGCAAAACCGCTCGGCTGCAGCTTGTCCAGCTGCAGGACCACGCGTTCGATCTTCTTGTCCTCGCGCGCCGCATCCAGCGCGCGCACCAGGTCGCGCAGCTGCACTTCCTCGGCGCTGTTGTCGCCAATGGCCTTTGCGAGTGCACGGCTGACCGGATCGGCACTGAACTGTTCGACCAGGCGGCCTTCCGGCGCGATCACCAGCGTGGTGCGGTCCTGCAGGGTGCGGCCACTGCTGGCGCCCTTGCCCATCGCGAAGACGAACAGGACCAGGATCAGCAGCAACAGGCCGAAGAACAGCAGGTTGAGGATCAGCCTGCGGGTAAAGTTCATCACATCCCACAGCCCGATGAAGAAGCTGGCGACGGGATTGCGACGCACGGGTTGGTTCATGGGGAAAACTCCAGTTGGCTTCTTGCCGTGGTACCAGCATAGCCCGTGCCGGACAGCCCGGCATCGGACACAAGTAAGGGGGCCATCAGGCCGGCAGGTTCAGTTCATTGCCGACACGACGGCTGCTCACGCGCAGCCGCCAGCCCATCAGGATCGCCGCCGCGGTCAGGCCCAGGATCAGGCCCAGCCACATGCCCTGCGGACCCATGCCCAGGCCCAGGCCGAGCCCGGCGCCGAGCGGCATGCCCAGCCCCCAGTAGGAGAACATGGCGATGAACATCGGCACGCGGGTGTCCTTCAGGCCGCGCAGCGCGCCGGCTGACAGCACCTGGATGCCATCCGGGAACTGGAACGCGGCCGCATACAGCAGCAGGGTGGAGGCCAGCGCGGCCACGCCCATGTCGGCGGTATACACCCCGACGATGGCGTCGTGCCCGAACAGCAGCACCAGCGCCGACAGCGTCTGCGTGCCCAGGATGATCAGCAGGCCGGCGATGGCAGCGCGCCGCACGCCCAGCCCGTTGCCGCTGCCTACCGCATGGCCCACGCGCACGGTGGTGGCTTCGGCCACGCCCATCGGGATCATGAAGCACAGCTGGGCCACATTGATGGCGATCTGGTGCGAGGCCGCCTCGGTGGCGCCCAGGCGACCGATCAGCAGGGCGGTAACGATGAACAGCCCGCCCTCCATCAGCACCGTGATGCCGATCGGCAGGCCGGTACGCAGCAGGTCCCAGATCGCCGCCCAGCGCGGCAGCTCCAGGTGCGAGAACAGTTCCAAATGGGCAAAGCGCTTGGTCTTCCACAGGTAGCCGGCAAAGCACAGCGCCTGGATCCACATCATGGTGGCCGAGGCGATGCCCAGGCCTTCGGCGCCCATTTCCGGGAAGCCCAGCTTGCCGTAACACAGCACGTAACCCAGCGGCGCCAGCACCAGCAGGCCGCCGAAGCCGAGCAGCATGGTCGGGAGCGTCCAGTGCATGCCTTCGCTGAGGTAACGCATGCAGAAGTACAGGGTCAGCGCCGGGCCACCCCATCGCACCGCATGCAGGAACGCGGTCGCGCCCGGCACGATGTCCGGGGCGATGCCGAACGCGGGCAGCAACGGCGGCACCACCGTGAGGAAGGTGAACATGATCAGGCCCAGGCCCAGCGCCAGCCACAGCGCCTGGCGGAACAGCGGGCCGATCTCCCGCTCGCGGCCGGCGCCATGCAGCTGCGACACCGAGGCGGTGAGTGAGATCAACGTGCCGATCGGGATCAGCATCGGCAGCCACAGCAGCGCCGTGCCGATGGTGACCGCCGCCAGGGTCTGGGTGCCGTGGTGGCCGGCAATGACATTGTCGACGAAGGAAATCAGGCCAGTGGAGATGTGGCCAAGGACCAGCGGCAGCGCAAGCAGGCCGGTGGCGCGCACTTCCCGGGAGAGGCGCGGCGTTGCGGTAACGGTAGACATGGGATCACAGACGGCAACTACGGCAGCGCGCGGAGGGCACAGGCACCGGGTTGCGGCCGGTCATCTTACGCTCAACGCACCAGGTTTTCCTTCAACCAGGCATCGCGCGCGGCCGGCGCCAGCCCCAGGAACTGGTCGCGCACCTGGTCGCGCTCCTGCGGCGGCGTGCGCTGGGCGATCAGCGTGAGCTGGGCCAGCTGGCCCTCGTGGAGCTGGCGCAGCGCGGCCAGGGCGGGTTCGCGCTGGTCAGCGGGCAGGTAGCCGAACAGACCCTGCAGCTTGGGGAAATGCTGGCCCAGCTGCGGGCCCAGCAGCCAGCCGTCGCGGAACCGCTGGTCCTGTTCGTCGAAGCGGGCCCGCAGCGCCTGCTGCTGTGCAGCGGGCATCGCGGCAATACGGCCGGCGGCCTCGCGGATACGGGCACGTTCGGATGCAGGCAATGCCTGCCATTGCGCATAGCGGCTGCGCAGTTCACGCAGCTGGGCCGGGTCCAGCGCGGCGGGGGTGGCGGGAATGGCGGGTGTGGTAACCGGCACAGGCGTGGCCGATGGCAGGGGCAGCGGCTGTGGCGCGGCATGCGCACCGGTCGCCAGGCCCATGGCGAGCAGCAGGATCGACTTATTCATCAGCGGCTGCCGTCTCCAGGCCGGCGGTGGCAGGTTCGGGGCGGCTGGGCTGCGGTTGCGACTCGTCCACCGGGACCGGCCCACCGGCGGCAGCCCACGCGTACAGGTCCGCATCGCGGGCGAGCATCAGGTCCGGGTCGGCCAGCATGGCCGCGTCACTGGCGGCGTGGGCCGGATCGGCCGGCGCCGTTACCGGCAGGTCTTCAGCCGCCAACGGTTCGACCCGCACCGGGTCGGCGGTGGACACCGCGCCGTCGGGCACGCTGGCCTCGGGCGCGAGCGCCGGGCTGCGGTGCTTCCACCACACCGCACCGCCCAGCAGCACGGCGATGGTGACCAGCAGGATCAGCAGGCCACGCCACAGCGGCCGGCGATTGTGACGGCGCACCGGCGTGCGCCGGGGCGCCGCATCGGCCGGGGCCGGCGCGCGCCATGAGGCCGGACCCTTGCCCGGCGCGGGGGCCGGCGCGGGCTGGTGCAGTTGCTGCAGCCTGCTGGCCGGCAGGTCACGCAGGCGCTGCTGCACCTGTTCGGCCAGGGCACGCCAGCCTGCCGCATCGGGGTGGCCCTGCGCATCGCGTGGGCAGGCCTGGGCCAGCGCCTGCTGGTAGTCGGCGACCGGCAGGTCCAGGATCTGCGCGGCGGCCGCCTCGTCCAGCCCGCCACCTACCCGCAGCAGCAGCGCCAGACGTGCCGGCGGCGCCAGGCTGGGAAGGTGCGCCAGGCCAGGGGCCCACTGGCCGCCAGGGGCCGGCATGCGGATCGGGGTGCGGTGGGCGAGCAGGATCCAGAACCGGTCCGGCCACTGTGCCATCGGCACGTCACTGGCGATGCCGGCGAAGGCGCGCATCACCGCCACCAGTGCCTGTTCGGCGACGGTCGGGTCGCCGCACTGCAGCTCGGCAACCACCAGGGCACGGCGTTCGACGCCTCGCAGGAATGCGGACAGGGCACCCGCTGCAGTAGAGGAAACAGGGGCGTTCACAGCCGTCATAGCAACTCCATCAAGTGCCGAAATGATAGCGAGTGCGCCCGCGCAGGGGGATGCCGATACGGGTCATGTGCGACTACCGCGGTGATGTAGATGGCTTGACAGCGGCGCAGGTTGTGCACAGCACCAACAAAATCGGCAGAAAACCGGCAGGTGAAGCCGGCGTCACCCATGTGTCAGCTGTGTTTCACAGCCATCTTCTTGATTTAAATACATTTAGTTGTGTGGCTATTTTTTGACCAACCCAGGCTTCACTGCGGAACTCCCTGACAAACAGCTCGGAGTTCGACACTCGCACACAGACTTATCCACAGAAGATGTGGATAAGACCGAATCTCCAATGGCCACGGATATTTAGCTCCTATTTAGGTTCCACGGCGCCACGCGGCGATCGGTTTTGTGCGCTGAACAGGGCCGGTTCGGGCCGCTACACTGGCGCGATGCTGCCCCCCGATCCAGCCCCCCTGCTGACCCTGGAAAGTGCCCCGGCGCCGCTGCCGGATGCCCCCTCTCTCCAGGTTGCCCTGCCCCTGCCACTGCCGCAGTGGTTCGACTACGCGCCGCCGCCGGGTGCGCCGCCCGGGCCTGGCATGGTCGGTCGCCGGCTGCGGGTGCCGTTCGGCTCGCGCGAGCTGGTGGGCGTGGTGGCCGGGATCGGTACGGTGACCGACGGCAACGCGCTGCGCGCTGCCGTGGAATGGCTGGACCCGGCGCCGCTGCTGGGCGGCGAGCTGTGGACCTCGCTGCAGTGGCTGGCACGTTATACCCATGCCCCGCTGGGCGAGGTGGTCAGCACCGCCCTGCCCGCGCCATTGCGCCGTGGTGAACCGGTGCCCGACACCCACCGCTGGGGTTGGCAGCTCACTGCCGAAGGAATCGAACACCGCGCCAGGCTGCGGGCCGGCACCCGTCCGCACCGCCTGGCCGAACAGCTGGCCGGCGGCAGCGTGGACGAGGACCTGCTCGACGAGGCGATGGACGACTGGCGCAGCGCGGCGCGCTCGCTGGCCAAGCGCGGCCTGGTCGAGCGCATCGCGCTGGAGCACGCCCCGGCGCAGCCGGCCCTGCGGCCGGGCCCGACCCCGAATGCGGAGCAGGCCAACGCCATCGCCGCGATCACCGCCCACGCGCGGTTCGGCGCGTTCCTGCTCGACGGGGTGACCGGCAGCGGCAAGACCGAGGTGTACCTGCAGGCCATCGTGGACTGCCTGGGCCGCGGCCGACAGGCGCTGGTGCTGGTGCCCGAGATCGGGCTGACTCCGCAGACGCTGGCGCGCTTCCGCAGCCGCCTGGGCATTGCGGTGCACGTGCTGCATTCGGGCCTGAACGACAACGAGCGCGCACGGGTCTGGGCGGCCGCCGCGCGCGGCGAGGCACAGGTGATCGTGGGCACGCGCTCGGCCGTGTTCACCCCATTGCCCAACGCCGGGCTGATCGTGGTCGATGAAGAGCACGACGGCAGCTACAAGCAACAGGACGGCATTCGATACCACGCGCGCGATTTCGCGCTGGTGCGGGCCAAGGCGCTGGATGTGCCGGTGGTACTGGGCAGCGCCACGCCGTCGCTGGAATCACTGCACAACGCCCATGCCGGCCGCTACACCCATCTGCGCCTGAAACAGCGCGCAGGCGAGGCCCGCCCGCCGCGCGTGCGGGTGCTGGACGTGCGCAAGCGCCCGTTGAAGGACGGCCTTTCGGCCGAGGTGATGGAAGGCATCGGCCAGCACCTGGCGGCCGGCCACCAGGTACTGGTGTTCAAGAACCGCCGCGGTTACGCGCCGGTGCTGCTGTGCCACGACTGCGGCTGGACCGCGCCCTGTAAACGCTGCGATGCGCCGATGACCGTGCACGCCGGCGGCCGCCGGCTGCAATGCCACCACTGCGGTGCGCGCCAGCCGGCGCCACTGGCCTGCCCCGACTGCGCCAGCCTGGCGCTGCAGCCACAGGGCATCGGCACCGAGCGGCTGGAAGAACACCTGGTGGAAGCCTTCGCCGATTTCCCGGTGATCCGCATCGACCGCGGCACCACCAACCGGCGCGACGCGCTGGAGACCCAACTTGCCACGCTGGGCGACCGCGCCGGCATCCTGGTCGGCACGCAGATCCTGGCCAAGGGCCACGACCTGCCCAAGCTGACCCTGGTGGTGGTGGTGGGCATCGATGAGGGACTGTTCTCCGCCGATTTCCGCGCCAGCGAGAAACTGGCCCAGCAGCTGATCCAGGTGGCCGGGCGCGCGGGGCGCGCCACCGATGCCGGCGAGGTCTGGCTGCAGACCCATCACCCCGGACACCCGTTGCTGGAAACACTGGTCAATGGGGGCTACCACGCTTTCGCCGACGCCGAGCTGCAGCAGCGCGAAGCGGCCGGCTTCCCGCCGTTCGCGCATCTGGCGCTGATGCGCGCCGAGGCGCAGCAGGTGGAGCACGCCAACGCCATGCTGATGGCGGTGCGCGAGCTGATCGCGCATGAGTGCCCAGTGGAACGCTTCGGTCCGATGCCGGCGCCGATGCCGCGCCGCGCGGGTTACCAGCGCACGCAGCTGCTGCTGTCGGCCCCGGCGCGGCGGCCGCTGCACGCGCTGCTGGATCAGATCATGCCGCTGGTTTACGGCTTGCCGCAGGCACGCAAGGTGCGCTGGTCATTGGACGTCGATCCCACCGACCTGTATTGAAAGCGTGCGGACCAATGGTCCGCACCTGCCGTCCGTTACCTCACGTCAACGGCGTCATGACCGCTTTGACATAGGCCGGGCGCTGCTGCAGGCGCTGGTACCACGCTTCCAGGTGCGGCAACGACGGCCGCTGGATCGGCAGCTCGAACCACGCATAGACCAGCGCGCCCAACGGAATGTCGCCCATCGCGAACTGCTCGCCGGACAACCACGGTTGCTGCGCCAGGGTGGCATCGGCCATGCCCAGCAACTCGCCGGCACGGGTGATCGCGGCATTGATGCGGGCCTCGTCGCGGTCGGCCGGGGCGGTGCGCATGATCCCCCAGATCAGGTCGGTGTACAGCGGTGCCATGCGCGAGGTGCTCCAGTCCATCCACTTCTCGGCCTGGGCGCGCGCCATCGCATCTTCCGGGTACAGCGTGCCCAGCGCGTAGCGCGCGCTCAGGTAACGCACGATGGTGTTGGATTCCCACAGCGGCAGGCCGTGGTCTTCGATCACCGGCACCAGGCCGTTGGGGTTCATGCCCACGTATTCCGGCGACTGGGTGCCACCGAAGGGGCCGCCCACTTCGATGGATTCGTACGGCAGGCCGATTTCCTCCGCGCACCACAGCACTTTGCGCACGTTGCTGGAATTGCGGCGGCCCCAGATCTTCAGCATGTTGGTGTTCCCGGTTGTCGATAGGCGCCGATACGATACGCCGATCAACGCGCCGGTGTTGACGGGTCTTCTTTCGGAAATGCGCGCCCGCAGGTGGACTTTCCAGGCAACGAACGGATCGGCCGCCGGCAGGCGCGACGGCTGCTGAACCCCGTATCTGCCATCCACGTGAATATCGCGCGTCACGTGCGAACATGCAGTGCTTCGCTTCGACCCCCGCCAAGGAGTCATTGCATGACCCGCGATTCCCTGCCCCACCTGGTCGTCATCGGTGGCGGCTTCGCCGGCCTCTGGGCCACCCGCGCGCTGGCCAGCGCGCGCATCCGCATCACCCTGGTGGACCGTCGCAACCACCATCTGTTCCAGCCGCTGCTGTACCAGGTCGCCACCGCCGGCCTGTCCGCACCCGACATCGCCGCGCCGCTGCGCCACATCCTGGGCGACCAGCGCAATGTTGAAGTGCGGCTGGGCGAGGTGACCTCGATCGACAAGGCCAGCCGCCAGATCACCCTGGCCGACGGCAGCCAGCTCGGCTACGACACCCTGATGCTGTGCACCGGCGCTACCCACGCGTATTTCGGGCACGACGAGTGGGCCGCCGACGCGCCTGGCCTGAAGACCCTGGACGATGCCATCGCGCTGCGCCGCAAGCTGCTGCTGGCCTTCGAACGCGCCGAGGCCGAGCCGGATCCGGCACGCAAGGCGGCGTGGCTGAGCTTCGCGGTGGTCGGCGGCGGCCCCACCGGGGTGGAACTGGCCGGCACGTTGGCCGAGATCGCGCGGCACACGCTACGCAACGAGTTCCGCCATATCGATCCGGCCAGCGCCAAGGTGCGGCTGGTCGAAGCCGGGCCGCGGGTGCTGTCCAGCTTCCCCGAGGTGCTGTCGCTGAAAGCGCGGCGCCAGCTGGAGAAGCTCGGGGTGGAAGTGCTGACCGGTACGGCGGTGAGCCATATCGACGGCGAGGGCTTCCAGCTCGGCGAGCAGTTCGTTGCGGCGCGCACCGTGGTGTGGGCCGCGGGCGTGGCCGCTTCGCCGCTGGCGCGGACGCTGGAGGTGCCGTTGGACCGCGCCGGACGCGTGCCGGTGCAGCCCGACCTGACCCTGGCCGGACACCCGGAGATCTTCGTCGCCGGCGACCTGGCCGCGCTGCAGCAGGCCGATGGACGGCCGGTGCCGGGCGTTGCCCCGGCCGCCAAGCAGATGGGCAAGCATGTGGCCGCGACAATTCGTGCGCGGCTGGACGGCAAGCCGTCACCCGGGCCGTTCAAGTACCAGGACTTCGGCAACCTGGCCACGATCGGGCGCATGGCCGCCATCGTGCACCTGGGCCGGCTGCAGTTGTCGGGCGTGCTGGCGTGGTGGTTCTGGCTGGCCGCGCACGTGTTCTTCCTGATCGGGTTCCGCAACCGGATCGTGGTGCTGCTCAACTGGGCGGTGGCGTATTGGAGCTACCAGCGCAGCGCGCGGATCATCTTCGGTGATGACCGCGAGGACCGGCGGCCGAAGCCATCCGATCAGGGATCGTTGCCGGGCGCGAGGTGAACGTCCCAGGTGCACAGGAAATCCGGATCGCTGATGGTCAGCGCCATTGAGCGCAGGGTGTAGTCGCCTGGAGCGGCCGGCGTGTAGTGGTCCAGCGTGGGCGGCAGGAACAGCTCCTCGCCGTCCACTGCGCTGGCCAGTACCACGCCTTCTTCGTCATTGATGCGCAGCACTTGCCCGGCCATCTGGCGGTGCTCCAGGGCGTTGCCTTGGGCGTCAAGGTAGGTCATGCCGGCGAGCACGGTCTTGCCGATCATCGCGCGCGCCTTGGCCGGGTCGATTCCGGTCATGTTTCGGCACTCCGTTGCTGCAGCCATGCCAGCTTGCGTGCGCGCGGCTGGCGCTTGAGCTCGCATTCGGCCTTGGAGGCCGCCGAGCGGTCGGGGTAGGCGCGCATGGCCAGCAGCTTCACCGGTGGGTTGGCGCGGGTGTAGCGCGCGCCTTTGCCGCACAGGTGTGCCTGGAAGCGGGCGTCCACGTCGTTGCTGATGCCGGCGTAATAGCTGCCGTTGCGGCATTCCAGCAGATAGACATACCAGGGGGCGGGTTCAGCGGGCATACCGGGATTATCCACCGGCGGGGGCGCGCTGGCTGCTAGAATCCGACCCGGATGCAGGAGAGAGGCGCCGCGCTGGCGCCCGCCGAAGGCGCAGGCTCCCATAATCGCTCAGGCCGGTGGCTCGATACGCCACCAACCATGCATCCAACACGCCGATCTGGAGAGAGGTCTTCAATGACCCGCCGAAGGGGCACGTGGCCTGGCCACTGAACTCTCAGGCAAAAGGACAGCGGGAGCGGCAACGGAATCCCACCCCACGACAGTGCTGCGGCGCTGGCGCGTGCGCGTTTCCGTCCCCGCCTGCCCCTCCGGAGCCGTTGCATGCTGCTGTCCATCATCTACCTCATCGCCATTTCCGCCGAAGCCATGACCGGCGCGCTGTCTGCCGGTCGTCGGCGGATGGACCTGTTCGGCGTGGTCATCATCGCCTGCGTCACGGCCCTGGGCGGCGGGTCACTGCGTGACATCGTGCTGGGCCATTACCCGCTGGGCTGGGTCAAGCACCCCGAGTACCTGGGCTTCACCATCTGCGCGGCATTGATCGCCACCTGGGTGGCGCGCTGGATGCACCACTTCCGCCGCACCTTCCTGGTGCTCGATGGCCTGGGCCTGATCTGCTTCACCCTGATCGGCTGCGCGGTGGCGCGCGACGGCGGCCACGCCGTGCCGATCGTGCTCATCGCCGGCATGCTCACCGGCGCCTTCGGCGGCGTGCTGCGCGACGTGCTGTGCAACGAGGTGCCGCTGATCTTCCAGAAGGAGCTGTACGCGGTGATCACCCTGCTTACCGGCGCGGCATGGCTGGGCCTGCTCGAACTGGGTGTGTCGCTCAACGCCGCCACGCTGTGGTGCCTGGGCGGCGGCTTCGCCTTCCGCCTGCTGGCGATCCATTTCAAGTGGGAGATGCCGAAGTTCGTGTACCGCGACGAGGTGCATTAGCACGCAAGGGGCAGCATCAGCGTGAGAGGGTGAATGGGGGAAGCGATGAAACCGTGCTTGAGGTAGAACGCCCTGGCGGGCTCATCGATGGCATGGCAGAGCAACGCCCGTGCTCCGACCTGACCGCACGCCTGCAGCGAACGTAGCACCGCATCCTTCAACAAGCCCTGGCCAATGCCTTGCCCCGCCCTGTCCGCATGTACCGCCAACCGCCCCAACACGATGACCGGAATGGGATCGGGCATGTTGCGGCGGATTCGTCCGGGCACGGCGTCATGCGCTATCGAACCGGCTGAGAGCGCGTAGTAACCGACAACGCGGCGCTGCTCGTCGCAGGCCACGAAGCATCTGGATGCGCCGGATGCCTGGTTCTGGCGTGCGCGTTCAAGCAGCCATTTCGCCAGGGCTGGAGCACTGCAGCGGAAGTCATCCAACAGATGTTCCGCGTGCAGCGGGCTTGGAGCGGAGAGCCACAAGGGCTCAGCGTTCCCAAGGCGCCGGCGTGCTCAACAACCGGCGCAGCGCCAGGTTGTCCTCCAGCGGCGCGTCCAGCAGCGCATTGAAGCGCTGCAGCTGCTGGGCATTCAACGTGAACTGCGTCTGGTCGGCCAGCACCTCGCGCGCCCTGTCGCACGCGGCATCCAGGATGAACTCGGTGCGATTCACGCCACTGATTGCTACGGCACGATCGATCAGATCCTGCTTATCGGCAGGGGCCCGGAAATTGATGACTTTGCTTGCGGTTCCCATGGGAAGCACCCGCACGTTGCTGGACTGTGCATACATTGTACATACACCCTGTAGGACCCTCAAGTGAGGCCTGCAGTCTGCAGCGCCGGGTGCGCAGTATCCAATTGATTCTCTTTAACAAAACCAGACTTCCGGTAGAGCGGATCTTTCGTGGAGCCGGCCGGCGGCCGGCTCCCTGCGGGGTCAAGCCGCCTCGGCCAGTCGCCGTGCGCGCCGCGCACGCACCGCCTCGGCCAGCGCTTCGAGCACCTGCAGCGAACTGTCCCAGCCGATGCAACCATCGGTGATGCTCTGGCCGTACACCAGCGGCTGGCCTTCCACCAGTTCCTGGCGGCCAGCCACCAGGTGGCTTTCCACCATCACGCCCACGATGCGCTCTTCGCCTGCCGCCAGCTGTGCGTTGATATCGGCGATCACCTTCGGCTGGTTCTCCGGATTCTTGCTGCTGTTGGCGTGGCTGGCATCAATCATCACCCGCGCCGGCAGCTGCGCCTTGGCCAGCGTCTGGCTGGCGGCATCCACGCTGGCGGCATCGAAGTTGGGCACCTTGCCGCCGCGCAGGATCACGTGGCAATCCGGGTTGCCGGCGGTGGCCACAATGGCCGTATCACCCTGCTTGGTCACCGACAGGAAATGATGCGGGTTGGATGCGGCCCCCACCGCGTCGGCGGCAATCTTGATGTTGCCATCGGTACCGTTCTTGAAGCCCACCGGGCACGACAGCCCGGAGGCCAGCTCGCGATGCACCTGGCTTTCGGTGGTACGTGCGCCAATCGCGCCCCAGGCAACCAGGTCGGCGATGTACTGCGGCGAGATCACATCCAGGAACTCCACGCCGGCCGGCAGGCCCAACTTGTTGATGTCGCGCAGCAGGCCGCGCGCAATGCGCAGGCCCTTGTTGATCTGGAAGCTGCCATCCAGGTCCGGGTCATTGATCAGGCCCTTCCAGCCCACCGTGGTGCGCGGCTTTTCGAAGTAGACGCGCATGACGATTTCCAGTTCGCCCGCGTACGCATCGCGCAGCGGCTTCAGGCGCTGCGCGTATTCGATCGCCGCGACCGGGTCATGGATCGAGCACGGGCCGATCACCACCGCCAGGCGGTCATCGCGGCCGTGCAGGATCTCGTGCAGTGCGGCGCGCGAGGCGCTCACCGTGGAGGAGGCTTCATCGTCGCAGGGCAGCATCGCCAACAGCTGCGCCGGCGGGGTCAACGGTTCGATCTTGCGGATGCGCAGGTCGTCGGTGTGGGGGGGCATGGGGGTGTCTCCTGGAAGGTGGGGGTCCCCAGCGCGGCGGCAACAAAAAAGCCGCCAGGTGCGCTGGCGGCTTTCGGGAATGCGTCTGAAGGTTTCTTCAGGGTGAGCGCATGCCTTCCTCCGCCGGTGGCTTCGGAAAGTAATACCAAAAGTAGGAATTGGCGTGGCGTGCGTTCATTGGGGAGTATTGATAGCACAGGGGTCTGGGAGTGCCAACTGTTTCATTCGCAACTGGGGTGCGGTGTTCAGGGCTGCAGGCGCGACGGTACGATTGGCGCTGAGACCCGGAGGAGTGTCGTGCATGCGCCCGTTCGTCCTGATGTTCTCCCTGTTGATGCCCGCGTCCGCTGCGCTGGCCGCCGCCCCACCCCACGCGCTGCCGTCCCCGCCCGCAGTGGATGCGCAGATGCAGCGTCTGATGCGGGCAACCCAGGCCCAGGGGCTGGCGTTGGCCGTAATCGATGACGGCAAGGTCGTGCAGGTGCACGCGGCCGGCAAGCGCAATGCGGCCGGCGAGCCGCTGCAGCCAGACACCATCATGTATGCCGCGTCGCTGACCAAGGCGGCGTTTGCCTACATGGTGCTGCAGCTGGTGGACGACGGCATCGTGGATCTGGATCGCCCCATCGCCGCCTACCTGGACCGTCCACTGCCGGAGTATCCGGCCGACAAGCGCTACGCGCCTTGGCCCGACCTGAAGGATGACCCGCGCTGGCAGCAGATCACCCCGCGCATGCTGCTCAGCCATCGCAGCGGTTTCTCCAACTTCGCCTTCCTTGAACCGGAGGGAAAACTGCGGCTGCATTTCGACCCGGGCACGCGATATGCGTATTCCGGGGAAGGGCTGATCCTGCTTCAGTTCGTGCTCGAACAGGGCGTAGGCCTGGACGTGGGCAAGGAAATGCAGCGGCGGGTGTTTGATCGCCTCGGCATGACCCGTACCAGCATGACCTGGCGCGCGGACTTCGCCGGCAACCTGGCCGACGGCTGGACCCAGGATGGCAGCACCGAACCGCATGACGAGCGCAGCCGTGTGCGGGCGGCGGGTTCGATGGACACCACCATCACCGATATCGCGCGGCTTGCCGCAGCGCTGGTGAGCGGTGAAGGCCTTTCGCCCGCATCGCGACGTGAGCTGGTGCGCGCGCAGTGGCCGATCACCACCGCCTCGCAGTTCCCCACGCTGCAGGACGAACTGCCCCCGGCGAAGCGGCGTGCCGACCTTGCCGCCGGGCTGGGCGTGGTGGTGTTCGACGGCCCGCAGGGCCATGGTTTCTACAAAGGCGGGCATGACGACGCGGTGGGCAACACGATGGTCTGCCTGGCACGTGGCCAGCGCTGCGTGGTGATCCTGGGCAACGATGTGCGCGCGGAGGCGGCATTCCCCGCACTGGTGCGCTACGTCCTGGGTGACACCGGCGCGCCGTGGGCCTGGGAATACGGCAACAAGGTGTTTGTCCCATAACGAAAGAACCCCGCCTTTCGGCGGGGTTCTTCGTTTACAGCACGACGGGATGTCGCGTGTGCGGGGACCTTAGAAGTCCATGCCGCCCATGCCACCCATGCCGCCCATGCCGCCGCCTGCTGCGCCGGCGCCGTCATCCTTCTTCGGGGCTTCGGCCACCATCGCTTCGGTGGTGATCATCAGGCCGGCGATCGAGGCAGCGTTCTGCAGGGCAGAACGGGTCACCTTGGTCGGGTCCAGGATGCCGAACTGCAGCATGTCGCCGAACTCGCCGGTGGCGGCGTTGTAGCCGTAGCTGCCGGTGCCTTCCTTGACCTTGTTGACGATCACGGACGGCTCTTCGCCGGCGTTGGCGACGATTTCACGCAGCGGGGCTTCCATCGCGCGCAGGGCGATCTGGATGCCGTGGTTCTGGTCTTCGTTGGCACCCTTCAGGCCAGCCAGCGCGGTGACCGCACGGACCAGGGCAACACCGCCGCCCGGCACCACGCCTTCTTCGACCGCCGCACGGGTAGCGTGCAGGGCGTCGTCGACGCGGTCCTTCTTTTCCTTCATTTCGATTTCGGTCGACGCACCGACCTTGATCACGGCAACACCGCCGGCCAGCTTGGCCACGCGTTCCTGCAGCTTCTCACGGTCGTAATCGGACGAGGTGTCTTCGATCTGGGTCTTGATGCGGGCCACGCGTGCCTGCACCGCGTCCTGGTCGCCCTGGCCGTCGACGATGGTGGTGTTTTCCTTGGAAACCTGCACCTTCTTGGCGCGGCCGAGGTCGGCGATGGTCGCCTTCTCCAGCGACAGGCCGATTTCTTCGGAGATCACGGTGCCGCCGGTCAGGGTGGCCATGTCTTCCAGCATCGCCTTGCGACGATCGCCGAAGCCCGGTGCCTTGACGGCCACGACCTTGACGATGCCGCGGATGGTGTTGACCACCAGGGTCGCCAGCGCTTCGCCTTCGACTTCTTCGGCCACGATCAGCAGCGGCTTGCCGGCCTTGGCGACGCCTTCCAGCACCGGCAGCAGGTCACGCACGTTGGAGATCTTCTTGTCGTGCAGCAGGATGTACGGATCATCCAGGTCGGCGGTCTGCGCCTGCTGGTTGTTGATGAAGTACGGGGACAGGTAGCCGCGGTCGAACTGCATGCCCTTGACCACGTCCAGCTCGTTTTCCAGGCCCGAGCCTTCTTCAACGGTGATCACGCCTTCCTTGCCGACTTCACGCATCGCTTCGGCGATGATGTTGCCGATCGACTCGTCCGAGTTGGCCGAGATCGTACCGACCTGGGCAATCGCCTTGTCGTCGGCGGTGGGCTTGGAGATGTTCTTCAGCTCGGCGACGGCGGCGACGACGGCCTTGTCGATACCGCGCTTGAGGTCCATCGGGTTCATGCCGGCAGCCACGGCCTTGGCGCCTTCGCGGATCAGGGCCTGGGCCAGCACGGTGGCGGTGGTGGTGCCGTCGCCGGCGTCATCGTTGGTACGCGAGGCGACTTCCTTCACCATCTGCGCGCCCATGTTCTCGAACTTGTCAGCCAGTTCGATTTCCTTGGCGACGGACACGCCGTCCTTGGTGATGGTCGGGGCGCCGAAGCTCTTTTCGAGCACGACGTTGCGGCCCTTCGGGCCCAGGGTGGCCTTGACGGCATTGGCGAGAACGTTGACGCCGCGCACCATGCGGGCGCGGGCGTCTTCACCGAAACGAATTTCCTTGGCAGCCATTGCGATTACCTTTTATGTGGCGCCGGGCGATGCCCGGCTGCGTTGATCTGAAAAAAGAAGAAGCGGCGGGGCGAGCCCGGCGGCGCAAACTCAGCCGATGACGGCGAGGATGTCGTCTTCGCGCAGGACCTTGTATTCCACGCCTTCGCTCTTGTAGGTGCTGCCGGCGTACTGGCCGTAGATCACCTTGTCGCCAACCTTCAGCGACGGCGCGCGCACGCTGCCGTTGTCCAGCGGCTTGCCCGGGCCCACGGCCACGACTTCACCCTTGGTCGACTTTTCCTTGGCCGAGTCGGGGATCACGATGCCGCCGGCGGAGACTTCGTCGGCTTCGATCGGCTTGACCACAACGCGGTCGTGAAGCGGCTTGATGTTCATGCGTGCCTCTTAAGTTGTTGATTGGTTTGAAAAAGTCCGGCGATATTAGCACTCACCCCAGGTGACTGCCAGCACCGCTCGTGAAAAAACCCGCCAGTGCGGGACAGGGCAGAGATGGTGCTGTCCCGAGCCCTTTCAAGGGGGTGCCGACGAATTCCCCCAGACCGCCATTTTCTTGACGCACGTCCCACTGCGGAGTGCCGAAGCCGACAAATCGATAGATGTGTCATATGGATTAGCTAGATTCGGCCGGCAAAACCCAATCACAAGGAGCCGTAGATGAGGTTGCTCACACCGCTGTCCCTGGGGTGCCTGTTGGCGCTGGCCGCTGGTCCCGCCCAGGCGGACGTATTCATCAATGAACTGCACTACGACGACAGCACCCCGGCCGGGGATGTCGGCGAAGCCATCGAGGTGGTCGCCACCGGCGGCGAGGACCTCAGTACCTACCGGCTGTACCTGTACAACGGCAGCACTCCGTCGGCGGCCACGGTCTATGCCGACAACGCCGTGCCGGCCGGTACCGCCGCCGGCTGCGGCAAGGCCAGCATCGCCACCGTCACCTACCCCACCAACGGCCTGCAGAACGGCGCCAACGACGGCATCGCGCTGGTGGATGCCAGCGGCAAGGTCATCCAGTTCATCAGCTACGAAGGCACCATCACCGCCTCCGGCGGCCCCGCCGCCGGCCTGACCAGCCAGAACATCCCGGTCAGCGAGAGCAACAGCACCGCCCCGGGCACGTCCCTGCAGCTCACCGGCAGCGGCAGCCAGTACACCCACTTCACTTGGGCCGGATCGGCGGCGCAGACCTTCGGGGCCTGCAACACCGGCCAGACCTTTAGCGGCGGTGGCAGCACCGGCCCCAACACGCCCCCGTCCGTGAGCACCACCACCCCGGAACAGGGCGCAACCAGCTTCCCGGCCGCCGCCGACCTGGCCGTGACCTTCAGTGAAAGCGTCACCGTCAGCGCCGGCGCCTTCACCCTCAGCTGCGGCCAGTCCGGCACGGTGCCGCTCACCCACGCCAGCAGCGGTACCCGCTTCACCCTGTCGACCAACACCGCGCTGGTGGCCGGTGAAGCCTGCCGCTTCGACATCCGTGCCGCGCGCATCAAGGACGCCCAGGGCGCACGACCGGCAGCCGACACGCGCATCGCGTTCACCGTGGCCGCCGGCGGTACCGATCCCGGCCCCGACCCGGATCCGGGCAGCTATTACTCCAGGGTCAACACCTCCAGCCCCAGCCAGCTGCGCTGCTCGCTGCACGCCACCATCAAGGGCCACACCTCGTACCCGTACAGCGGCACGGGCACCAGCACGTGGACCATCCTGGAAATCGCCGACGAGGATCCCAACAACAGCGGCCGCATCCTGGACGCGTACCGCAACCGCAGCTACGCCAAGGTCACCGACCGGGCCGGCACCGGCAGCGGGCTGACCTACAACCGCGAGCACACCTGGCCCAATTCACTGGGCTTTGCCAGCACCACCGGCGACAAGGGCCTGCCGTACGCGCCCTATACCGACACCCACATGCTGTACCTGACCGATGCGCAGTGGAACGCGGACCGCGGCAACAAGCCGTTCGCCAAGTGCGACAGCAACTGCGGCGAGCGCGCCACCGAGGCCAACAACGGCACCGGCGGCGGCAGTGGCGGCTACCCGGGCAATTCCAACTGGGTGCGCACCCCGGACGGGAATGCCGGCACCTTCGAAGTATGGGGCCACCGCAAGGGCGACATGGCGCGTGCGGTGATGTACATGGCGATCCGTTATGAGGGGGGCAAGGACGCAGCCACCGGCCAGTCCGAACCGGACCTGGAGCTGACCGACGACCGCAGCAGGATCGTGAAGACCTCGGCCTCGCCGGCCTACATGGGCCTGCTCTCGACCCTGATCGATTGGCACCTGTCCGACCCGCCGGATGCTGCAGAAAAAGCCCGCAATGAAGTGATCTACAGCTTCCAGGGCAACCGCAACCCGTTCATCGACCACCCGGAATGGGGCACGCCTGCCCTGTTCACGTCGGCCAAGCCGGCGACCTGCGAGTTGGCGAACTGAGGCATCCCGGGTTGCCGGCCAGGGGCCGGCACCAGGGCAATACGGTGCCCCGGCTACCCGTCGGCGCCACCGGGATTCGACTCTCCGGCCGGTTCCCATGCGGAACCGGCCGGCATCGCCAGGCCGCGATCTCTATACTCGGCGGTCATGTCGACCCCCGATACCGTATTCATCCTTCTGACCACCTGCCCCGATGCGGCCACCGCCACGCGGCTGGCGCATGCGCTGGTGGAAGAACGCCTGGCCGCCTGCGTGACCTGGCTGGATGGCGCGCACTCGACCTACCGCTGGCACGGTGAGGTGACCGAGGACCCTGAGGTCCAACTGCTGATCAAGACCACCGGCAGCCGCCTGGATGCGGCCATCGCGCGCGTGCAGGTGCTGCACCCGTATGAACTCCCCGAGTGCATCGCGGTCGAAACCCGCGCCGGCCTGCCGGCGTACCTGGATTGGATTCGGGCCCAGACCCGAGAGGAAACTGATTGATGACGCTGTTTCGTCGTGTTGCCGCGCTGTGCGCGCTGTTCGTGGTATCCCTGCCGGCACTGGCCGTCAGCGAGAAAGACCTGCTGCCGGTGGATGAAGCCTTCGGGCTGAGCGCGCAGGCGCGCGACCGCGACCGTATCGAGGTGAGCTGGAAGATCGCGCCGGGCTACTACCTCTACCGCCACCGCACCACGGTCAAGAGCGACGCCGGCTTCAGTGCCGAGGCGCTGCAGATGCCGGCCGGCAAGAAGCACCACGATGACTTCTTCGGCGAAGTGGAAACCTACCGTGAGCGGCTGACCGCCGTACTGCCCGGCAAGGCTGCCGACGGTGCTGAAACGGTGACGCTGGAAGTGCGTTACCAGGGCTGCGCCGATGCCGGCGTGTGCTACCCGCCGCAGAAGCGCAGCGTGCAGGTCACGCTGCCGGGTGGCAGCGCCCGCGCCGACAGCGCCATGACCCCGGCCTTGGGCGCCGCCGCCGCGTCGCCGTTCAACAACCCGCTGGCCGGCAATGCCGCCGGTGGCCTGCGCCTGCCCGGCGCGGCCAGCACCCCGTCACTGCCGCTGCCGTCCGAACGCGCCTTCGGCTTCGAAGCCATCGTCGGCGATGGCAATACCGTGCTGCTGCGTTTCAGTCCGGCGCCGGGCTACTACCTCTACCGCGACCGCACTTCGCTGAAGCTGGAAGGCGCCCCGGGCATCCGCGCGGACAAGCCGCTGTGGCCGGCCGCCAAGTCGCACCGCGACGAACACTTCGGCGATGTGTCGGTGTATTTCGACCAGGTCGATGTGAAGCTGCCGCTGCGCCGCAGCGTGGCCGACGCCGGCGATGCCACGCTGGTGATCACCTTCCAGGGCTGCCAGACCGATGGCATCTGCTACCCGCCGATGACCCGGCGGGTGAAGCTTGCGCTGCCGGCCGGCAAGGTCAACGCCAGTGCGGATGAAGAAGCGCGCCGCAGCGAAGTGATCGCCCCGCTGGTGACGCGCGACAAGCGTGCGCAGGAACGCGAGGCCAACGGCATTGCGACCCAGCCGATGCTGATCCGCCCGAACGAACCGGCGCTGGCGCTGCCTGCCGACGGCACGCCCGACGCCAGCGCCGACAACGACCAGCGCACGCGTCCGCCGGGCAGCAGCGGCAGTGCCACGCCGATCACCCTGATCACCGCGTTGCTGCTGGCCTTGGCCGGCGGCCTGATCCTCAACCTCATGCCGTGCGTGCTGCCGATCCTGTCGCTGAAGGTGCTGGGCGTGGCGCAGAGCGGCGAAAGCCGCCAGCGCGCGCGCAGCCACGCGCTCTGGTACACCGCAGGCGTGCTGGTGGCGTTCGCCGCGATTGGCGCACTGGTGCTGGCGCTGCGTGCCGCCGGGCAGGCGGCGGGCTGGGGCTTCCAGCTGCAGCACCCGTGGTTCATTGCCGCACTGGTGTACCTGATGTTCACCGTGGGCTTGAGCCTGTCCGGGGTGTTCACCCTGGGCGGCAGCCTGGGCGGCGTGGGCCAGTCGCTGGCCTCGCGCAGCGGACCGATGGGCGATTTCTTCACCGGCGTGCTCGCCTGCGTGGTGGCCAGCCCGTGCGTGGCGCCGTTCATGGGGGCGCCGCTGGCCTATGCCTTCACCGCACCGGCGGTGCCGGCGATGCTGGTGTTCCTGATGCTGGGCCTGGGCCTGGCGCTGCCGTTCCTGCTGATCGGCTTCGTGCCTTCGCTGGCCAAGCGCCTGCCGCGCCCGGGCGCGTGGATGGAAACCCTGAAGCAGGTGCTGGCCTTCCCGATGTACGCCACCGCGCTGTGGCTGCTGTGGGTGCTGGGCAAGCAGCGTGGCGTGGATGCGATGGCGCTGGTGCTGGCCGGGTTGGTGGTGCTGGGCCTGGCGCTGTGGTGGTTCGAGCGCAGCCGCTGGCGCAGCCAGCGCGTCGGTGCCGCATTGGCGCTGGTGCTGCTGCTGGGCGCACTCGTGCCGGTGTGGGGCGTGACCCGCATCGCTGCACCGGCCAAAGCCGCACTGGCCGCCGCCGACAACGTGGTGGCCTATTCGCCGCAGATGCTCGACCGGCTGCGCCAGGACAACCGCGTGGTGTTCGTCAACATGACCGCCGACTGGTGCGTGACCTGCAAGGCCAACGAACGCGCGGTGCTGGGCACCCAGGGTTTCGAGGAAACCCTGCGCCGTACCAACGCGGTGTACATGCGCGGTGACTACACCAACGTGGACCCGGAGATCACCGCGTTCCTGGAAGAACACAAGGCGGTCGGCGTGCCGCTGTACGTGGTCTACGGCCCCGGCGCACCGCCGACCGTGCTGCCCACCGTGCTGACCCAGGCGCTGGTGGAAGAAGCGCTGCTGCGCACCGCGCGATGAGCACCCCGCCGCCACGAACCTCGTTGATGGTGGTGGCGGCGCTGGCTGCGGCGCTGGGATTGGGCACCGGCGTGTACTACGTGGCACGCACGCCACAGGAAACGCGTTTTCCCGCAGTGGACCGCCCGGCCGCCGCGCCGGCCCAACCCGGCGATGCGATGCCGGCCATCACCCTGCCGGACGTGGATGGCAAGCCCGTGGACTTCGCCCGCTTCGGTGGCCGCCCCCTGTTGATCAACGTGTGGGCCAGCTGGTGCGGTCCGTGCGTGGAAGAGATGCCCATGCTGGCCGCGTTTGCCGCTGCACAGCCGTCCGATGGCGTGCAGGTGGTGGGCCTGGCCATCGATACGCCGGACGGCGTACGCGATTTTCTTGACCGCGTGCCGGTGACCTACCCGATCGTGATCGAGCAGCCTGCGCCGGATGACGCCAGCGTGCGCTTGGGCAACGCCCAGGGTCTGCTGCCCTACACGGTGCTGGTGGGCGCGGACGGGAAGATCGTCAAGCAGAAACTGGGGCCCTTCGCAGAGGGGGAGGTCGAACGGTGGGTGGGCAGTACCGACCAACGGTCGGTACCTACCGCCGGGGCGCCGGCGACTACGCGGTAGGTGCCCACCGTTGGTGGGTACGGATGCCCACTCAGGCGAAGAACCGCCGCAGGTAGCCCGCCGTCCTGCCTGCTTTCGATCGGCTCACCTGCTCCGGCGTTCCCGCCGCCACGATCTGCCCACCCTGCTCGCCCGCGCCGGGACCCACATCGATCACCCAGTCCGCATCGGCCACCACGCGCAGGTCGTGCTCGACCACCACCACCGTGTTGCCCGCATCCACCAGCCCGTGCAGCTGCACCATCAGCTTGTCCACGTCGGCCGGGTGCAGGCCGGTGGTGGGCTCGTCGAGCACATACAGGCTGTTGCCGTGCTGGCTGCGCTGCAGTTCGGTGGCCAGCTTGATCCGCTGCGCTTCGCCACCGGACAGTTCCGTGGCCGGTTGCCCCAGGCGCAGGTAGCCCAGCCCGATATCACGCAGCAGCTGCAGCGGGCGCTGCACCACGGTTTCCTCGGCAAAGAACGCCAGCGCCTCCTCCACCGTCATCGCCAGCACCTGCGCGATGTTGCGGCCGTTCCACTCCACCTCCAGCGTCCTGGCGTTGTAGCGCTGGCCGTGGCAGGTCGGGCATGGCGCGTACACGCTCGGCATGAACAGCAGCTCCACGTGCACGAAGCCTTCACCTTCGCAGGTTTCGCAGCGGCCCTGCGCCACGTTGAAGGAAAAACGGCTGGCGCTGTAGCGCCGCGCCTTGGCCATGCGGGTGCCGGCGAACAGCTTGCGCACGTGGTCGAACAGGCCGGTGTAGGTGGCCAGGTTGGAACGTGGCGTGCGCCCGATCGGCTTCTGGTCCACGTTCACCAGGCGCTTGATCGCCGTGTGACCGGCATGCAGGCGGCCGCGGGTGCGCTCGATCCGGCTGGGTTGTGGCAGGTCATCGTCCGCATCGGGCGCCACCGGCTCATGGCCCAGGTGCTCACCCACCAGCTCCACCAGCGCCTGGCTGACCAGGCTGGACTTGCCCGAGCCGGAGACACCGGTAACCGCGCAGAACGTGCCCAGCGGGAAGCGTGAATCCAGCCCGTGCAGGTTGTTGCGGTGGATGCCGCGCAGCTCCAGCCAGCCGGCAGGCGTGCGCGGGCTGCGGGTGGCACGGTCGTGCTTGCCGAACAGGTAGGGTGCAGTGGCCGACGCGGCGACGCCGCGCAGCCCCTCGGGCTCACCGCTGTACAGCACCTGCCCACCGTGCTGGCCCGCACCGGGACCGACATCCACCAGCCAATCGGCACGGCGCAGCATCTCCAGATCGTGCTCCACCACGAACAACGTGTTGCCGCCTGCCTTGAGCTGGTCAAGCGCGCCATACAGGGCCTCACCATCTGCCGGATGCAGGCCGGCGGTGGGCTCATCCAGCACGTACACCACGCCGAACAGGCTGGAGCGGATCTGGGTGGCCAGGCGCAGACGCTGCAGCTCACCCGGCGACAGCGTCGGGGTGGCGCGGTCCATCGACAGGTAGCCCAACCCCAGCGATTCGAGCGTACCGATACGCTCCACCAGATCGTGCGCGATGCGTTGGGCAGCGATACGCTTCTCCTCGGACAGGTCCGGCGTGCGGCGCACGTCACTGCTGCCTGCATGCAGCGGCCCGCCGTTCTCCACCCGCAGCTGTTCGGCCTTGCGCCCGGCTGCGCGGCTGCGCGTTGCCCCCTTTGCCGGCGCGTTGAAGCGACCTTCCGCCGCCGGCCGCAGCGCCTCGGCCATCGCCGCCAGCGACAGCTGGGACAGCGCGCCGATGTCCATGCCGGCGAAGGTCACCGACAAGGCAGCACGCTTGAGCCGCTTGCCATCGCAGACCGGACAGACCGTACCCACCATGTAGCGCGCCACGCGCTTCTTCATCATGGCGCTCTGGGTGGTGGCGAAGGTGTGCAGCACATAGCGGCGCGCGCCACTGAAGGTGCCCATGTAGCTGGGCTCTTCCTTGCGGCGCATCGCGGCGCGGGTTTCTGCCGGGGTGAACCCGGCATACACCGGCGCCACCGGCTGCTCGTCGGTGAACAGGATCCAGTCGCGCTGCTTCTTCGGCAGGTCGCGCCAGGGAATGTCAACGTCGTAGCCCAGCGTCACCAGGATGTCGCGCTGGTTCTGCCCGTGCCACGCCGGCGGCCATGCGGCGATGGCGCGCTCGCGGATGGTCAGCGAGGGATCGGGCACCATGGACTGTTCGGTCACTTCATACACGTGGCCCAGGCCATGGCAGTTCGGGCAGGCGCCCTGCGGTGTGTTCGGCGAAAAGTCCTCGGCATACAGCATCGGCTGTCTGGCCGGGTACGTACCAGCGCGCGAATACAACATGCGCAGCAGGCTGGACAGCGTGGTCACGCTGCCCACGCTGGAGCGTACGCTCGCGGTGCCGCGCTGCTGCTGCAGCGCCACCGCCGGCGGCAGGCCGTCGATGGCATCCACATCAGGCACGCCCACCTGGTCGATCAGGCGGCGCGCATAGGGTGACAACGACTCCAGGTAGCGACGCTGCGCTTCGGCATACAGTGTGCCGAAGGCGAGCGAGGACTTGCCGGATCCCGAAATTCCCGAGAACACCACCAGCGCATCGCGCGGGATGTCCACGTCGACGTTCTTCAGGTTGTGCTCGCGCGCCCCGCGCACGCGGACAAATGCGTTGCGGGGCTGGGCGGGAGACGATGTTTTTCGACGTGTGCTCATGGTGGGAAGCATACCGCCGGTGGTGCCGCCCGTTGGGCGGCCCACGTAGACGCCGCAATCACAAACCCATCACACTACCGCCGGACGAAGCCCGCGCACCAGCGCAGGCCGTGCCAACACGAACGCCGCCACCGCTTCGGACAACAGCGCCGCCTGCCGCTGCATCGCCTGCGCGGATGCCGAGGCTTCCTCCACCATCGCTGCGTTCTGCTGCGTACTGCCGTCCATCTGCAACAACGTCCTGCCCACCTGCTCGATGCCCACGCTCTGCTGCTGCGAGGCCGCCGCGATGCTGGCGCTGATCGCGGTGACCTGCTCCACGCTGCCGACGATGCGGCGCATGGTGGCACCAGCCTCGCCTACCAGGCGGGTACCGGCGTTGACCGTCTCCACCGAGGCTTCGATCAGCTGCTTGATCTGGCGGGCGGCATCGGCGCTGCGCTGGGCCAGCAGGCGTACTTCGCCCGCGACCACCGCGAAACTCCGGCCCTGCTCGCCGGCCCGTGCGGCTTCCACCGCAGCGTTGAGGGCAAGGATGTTGGTCTGGAAGGCGATGCCGTCGATCACCCCGGTGATGTCGCCGATGTGCCGTGAGGAGGCGGCGATGTCGTGCATCGTGGACACGACCTGTGCCACCGCGTTGCCGCCCTGCCCCGCAATGGCAGCGGCATCCATCGCCAGCTGGTTGGCCTGCTGCGCCGAATCCGCGTTCTCGCGCACGGTTGCAGTGAGTTCCTCCATGGAGGACGCGGTTTCTTCAAGATGCGCCGCCTGCCGTTCCGTGCGTTCGGCGAGGTCACGGTTGCCGGCCACGATTTCACCGGCCGCGCCGTTGATCGCCGAGGTGGCGTGCTGGATGCGCGCCACGATGTCGGCCAGCTGTGCCACGCTGGCGTTGGCATCGTCGCGCATCTGCGCGAACACGCCCTGGTAGTCACCCTGCATGCGGACGCCCAGGTCGCCGTGCGCCAGCCCGGACAGCAGCGCCTGCAGCCCGGCCAGGTTGCCCTGGAAGGTATCCAGCAGGCGGTTGATGCTCACGGCCAGGGTCAGCACGAAGCCCTGCTTGTCGTTCACCGCGATGCGCGCCTGCAGCTGACCCTGCGCGGCGGCATCCACCAGCGCGGCCACTTCGGTTTCGACCGTGGTTTCCAGCGCGCGGCTGCGCCATTCCACCGCGGCTCCCAGCAACTGGTCGTGGTCGAGGATGGGGTTGAGTACCAGCTGATAGCGGATTCCGCCCTGCTCGATCTCGTGTGCACTGGCATGGCCGCGCTGCAGCTGCGCGGCGACGCCCGCAAACACCGGATGCAGCACCTGCGCCGGTTGGCCATGCCACTGCCCGGGCGTGCAGCCCAGCGCAGTGCACAGCGCCTGGTTGAGGAAGCCGATGCGGCCGTCAGGCTCCAGCACCATCAAGCCGGTCTGGGCACTGTCCAGCGCCTGGCGCGCACGGGTGTTGTCGCGCGCGGCGGCCCTCTCGGCCTCGATCCGGCCGCGCAGTCGTTCCTGCATATGTCGCAGGCGTTGCGCCAGCTGGCCGAATTCATCGTGCGGGTTATGCACGACCAGCACCGTATCCAGCCGGTCCTCGGCGATGTCCTCGGCGAAGCGCAACGTGTTCGCGATCGGGCGCTGCACCGCCTGCAGGGTCAGCAGCAGCGTGGCGATGAGCAACGCAGCCACCAGCAGCAGCGTGACCGCGAACACCACCGTCATCGCCCTCGCTTGTGCCTGCAGGCGCCCGCGCGCGGCCTCCAGTGCCGTTTCCTGCGCACGCTGCGCCTGCTCAAGCGACGGCGCTATCTGTGCAGCGGTATCGGCCAGCGACTGCGCTTCCACATCCAGCCCCACTCGCGCGGCGGTGTAGCCAAGCAGTGCACCCTGGTAGCTGTCCATCGCGGTGCGAAGCGCGTCCTGTGCCGCCACCGGCACGCCCGGCGCTGCCAACGCCAGTTCGAACGGCAGCTTGGCGTCGCTGGCGCGGTCGGCATGGGTGGAATCGCCGGTGAGCAGCAGCAGCGCTTCCTGCCGGCGGATGGCCTGCCACTGGGCGTCCAGTGCGGGTCGTTGCAGGGGGCCCAGCGCGGCCTCCATCGCAGCAGCGGCGGCCTCCAGCTGCGCGCGCAACCCGGCCTCGCCCCTTCCCATTTCATCCACGCGTGCATTCAGCGCGTTGATGCCCTCGGCAAACTCGCCGATGCGGGTGCCCAGGACCCTCAGTGAAGCCGCATTGCCGTTGGCGGCGACGGTGCGCTGCAGTGCCTCCAGCGACACCTGCAGGCGTTGGCGTGCCTGCTGCAGTGCGTTCCGGTCGGCATCGTCGAAGCTCGCCGCGTAGCGGGTCTGCAGGCGACGGGCATCGGCCACCTGGGTGCCCAGCAGCGCCATCAGGCTGGTCGCCTGCTGGTGGGTGGCGAAGGTGTCGGCGGCGCGTTCGCTGTTGTACCTTGTCCAAGCGTACACGGCGGCCACCAGAAGCAGGCCCGCTGCACAGGCCACCAGGCTGATTTTCAGCTTGCGCGCCACGCTGAGCCGGCGCAGGGGTTCAGCCCTGCGGGCAAGGGACGACAGCACACGGCGGGGGATGGCCGACATGACGCACTCCAGACAGAAGGACGCATCGGTATCGGCCGCATTCGCCTGGACTTTAGGGCAGGATCCGTTTGCATCCTGCCCTGTCCGCGCAGTGCCTACGTTGTAGCGGGCGTTGAAGACCGCACGATGACGGTCGGCGGTGCGGGCATTGGATTGGGAAGGTGCACCCGCGGCAGAGGCCAACGTAGTGCGCAACGCTGGCGCGATCACATCACGATGGGGCTGGCCGGCACCTGCGGCACCGGAATGGCGCGCTCATCCAGCAGCAGGCGCAGGTCCAGCTCGATGGAGGTGCACAGCTGCGAGATCGGAATGTCGTTGGCGCCACCTTCGAAGGGATTGGCGCTGCTTTCGCCGACCTGGTCCAGCGCGGCATACATCCACGACACCAGCACGCTCAACGGAATCGCCAGCCACACCATGTGCCCGGCCATCGCCCCGCCCACGGTGTCGTTCATGGGTGCCAGCAGGTCGATCATGCCCAGTGGCAGCAGCAGGCACAGGATGCGGACAAAGATCACGTTGATCACCGCGTACTGGCGCGGATAGGGGTAGTTCTTGATCCGTTCGCTGCGCGCCTGCTGGTCGTGCAGGTCGCGCAGCACGCGCTGCAGTTCGGCGAAGCTGGCCTGCGGTATGTCACCTGCATCCAGCAGCTGACGCAGCGATGCCCCCTGCAGGGACAGTACTTCGGTGGCCTTGCCGCCAGCGCCCAGGATGCGCGAGCGCTCTTCGGGAGTGACGTACTTGATCAGCTCGGCATCCAGCGTGCGCACCTTTTCCGGCACGTCATAGCGCTTGCGGTACTCGATGTTGGGTGCCAGCTGCACGGTCTCGCCACCAGCGCCACATCCAGCAGGATCAACAAATACAGCGGGCGGCGGGTCCACAACAGGAATTCGGTGAAGGTATAGGAGCGGCCGGCGTGCATGAGGGTTTTCTCAGCAGGGGGAAACGCCGCTCAGGGGGCGGCGGTGGGCACCACGCTCACCACGTGGGTGATGCCGTTGCGGAACATCTTTGCGTAGGGGCAGACACGTTCGGTGTTGCGCACCAGCTCGGCGGCCACGCCCGCCTCCAGGCCGGGCAGATAGGCTTCCACCTCGGCCGACAGCAGGTACAGGCCGTCGATCGGGTCGCGCGAGAAGGTCACCGCCACCTCGATGCAGGGGTCCACCAGCACCAGCCCGGCACGGCTGGCCAACAGGTTCATCGCGCCGTGGAAGCAGGCCGCATAGCCGGCAGCCAACAGCTGCTCGGGGTTGCTGCCGCCGCCCGGGCCGCCCAGCGAGGAAGGCAGGCGCAGGTCGAGCGACAAGGCGCCATCGTCGGAGACGACCACGCCCGAAGCGCGTCCGTGTCCCGTTTCGCCGCCGCTCACCCGCACCCGCCCGGTGTAGAGCGGGCGCACCTCGTCGCCACGGTACTTGTCGAGGACGGCGGGCGAAGGGGGCTTCAGGTCGGACATGGCGTTTCCACGAGGTGCGGGCGGACGGGCAATCAGTTGCTGCGTACCAACCCGGACTGCTGCAGCCAGGCATCGAAGCCCTGGCGGCCCAGCCACGCCTGGCCGACCGGCACCAGTGTGTCGTCCTGCAGTTGCGCACCGAAGTACGGTGCCTGTGCGTCGCCCACCACCTGGCGGGGATCGTGGGTGCGGTCGAGGAAGCGCTGTGCCAGTTCGTCCATCGGTGCGCGCTCCGGGCCGGCGATCTCCACCACCCCATTGACGGCAGGCTGCAGCGCAATGCGCGCCACTGCGTCGGCCACGTCGTCCGCCGAAATCGGCTGCACCAGCGCGGTAGGCAGGCGTAGCGCTTCACCGGCGGACTGCAGGATGCCCGGCAGGAATTCGAAGAACTGGGTGGAATGGATGATGGTGTAGGCGATGCCCGCCTCGCGGATCAACCTCTCCTGCGCGATCTTGCCGCGGAAGTAACCACTGGCTGCCAGCTTGTCGGTGCCCACCACGGAGAGGGCCACGTGATGGCGTACGCCGGCCTTGGCTTCGGCGGCCAGGATGTTGCGCCCGGCGGTCTGGAAGAAGGCCAGCACCGCCGCGTCTTCGAACGACGGCGAGTTGGCGAGGTCGATGACCACGTCGGTGCCGGCCATGGCCGCCTCCAGGCCGTCGCCACTGATGGTGTCGATGCCGGTGGACGGTGCGGCGATGACGATGTCATGGCCTGCCGCGCGCAGACGGTCGACGACCTTGCTGCCAATGCGGCCGGTGCCGCCGATGACCAGGATCTTCATGTACTTGCTCCAGGAGGGGAAGGTAGAACCCCGGGGGCCGGGGCATGTGACGATGCTAGGCAGGCCGCTGCGGCGGCAGTAGGTCCGCGCGCGGACGCGCACTGTTGCCTGTCAGGCACCAATGGCGTTCATTGCCACGCGCCGGCATCGACGTCGCGCGGCGGTGCACTGGCCTGCTGCACGCTTTCCCAATGGGTCACCACGTCCAGGTCAAGTGCACGCACCTCGCTGGTGATGAAGTCGATGAACGCGCGGATGCGCTTGGGCAGCTGGCGTCGGCTGAGGTAGCACAGGTAGTGCCCGCGGTCGTCGGCGGCGTACTGGTCCAGGCAGCTCACCGCCAACCCGGCATCCAGCGCAGCGCGCACCTGGTAGTTCGGCAGCTGCGCCAGGCCCTGCCCCTGCAGGACCGCCTGCAGCGCCAGGTCGGCGTCGTTGAACACCAGCGCCGACGCCGGTTCCACGCTCAGCGGCCGGCCGTCCACACGAAACTCCCATGGCTGCAGCCGCCCGTTGGCCTGGCGCTGGCTGATGCAGGCATGCGCGGCCAGCTCGCCCACGGTGGCCGGCAGGCCGTGCCGCACCACGTAGTCCGGTGCGGCGCAGACCAGCAGCTGCATCGGGATCAGGTGTTTTGCGATGACCTCGCTGTCTTCCAGCACGCCGTCGCGGAACGCCACATCGATCCGGTCGGCGGCCAGGTCCAGCGGGCGCTCCTCCAGCTGCAGTTCGAGCGTGACTTCGGGGAAGTGGGCCCGGAATGCAGACAGCAGCGGCGCGATCACCTTGCGCCCGAACCCATGCGTGGCACTCACCCGCAGGTGCCCCCGTGGCGGCCCGTCACGCAGGTCGCGCATTTCCTCCAGCGCCTGCAGGATGCGGTCGACACCGGGGCGGCAGCCGTCGTGGAACAGCTCGCCTTCGCGGGTGAGCGAGGTCGACCGGGTGGTGCGCAGGAACAGGCGCACGCCCAGCTGCCCCTCCAGTTTCTGCACGCTGCGGCTGACCGCCGAGCGTCCGATGCCGAGCCGGTCGGCCGCGCGCGAGAAGCTGCCCTCGTGGGCCACGGCAATGAACGCCATCACCCCGGCGTAGCTGGCCGAAAAGCCGGTGGTGAGCGGGTCGACACCGTCGTCTACGGTGGCCGGATCAGTCAGGGACATGCGGGCGGCGCTCCAAGATGGCGCGCATGTGCGCGCAGGCAGGCGTGGACCGCTTCCAGCCGTTGCCTGCATTCAGCAGCAGGCAACCCCAGCAACGGCATGAGCTCCTCGATCGACGCACCGGCCACGTCATGCAGCAACAGCAGCAGGCGGGCGTCGGCAGGTAGCGCCTCCAGCGCAGACAGGAACGTGGTCCAGACCTGGTCGGCGGGGCGTGGCAGGCCTGCGGCGTCGGCGGTGGATGAGGTGCTCATGCAAGGCAGACGGATCAGCGCGATGCCCTGTGACAGCCCCCGTCCGTTGAATTGGTGCGCAGCGCTCAACACCGTGCGTCGACAATGTCCTGCTTACGGCACTGTCCCTGCGGCGCGCGCTCGTGTTGAATGCCGCCATGGATACTTCCCTCGACCGTTTCACCCAGCTGCGCCCGCGCGTGCTTGGCGTGGCCTATCGCATGCTGGGCTCCATGGCCGAAGCTGAAGACGTCGCGCAGGAGGTGTGGCTGCGCTGGAACGGCACCGACCGCGACGCGATCGAGAATGCCGAAGCCTGGCTGGTCGCCACCACCACCCGCATCGCCATCGACGAGCTGCGCATGGCGCGCCGCAGCCGCGAGCACTATGTGGGCATCTGGCTGCCCGAGCCGGTACTGACCGACGATGCCAGCACGCCTGAGCGCCTGCACGAAGCGGCCAGCGATCTCTCCGTTGCCTTCCTTGCGGTCCTGGAACGGCTGGCGCCGGAAGCACGCGCCGCCTTCCTGCTGCACGATGTGTTCGACCGTGACTATCCCGAGATCGCCCGCATCCTCGACAAGAGCGAAGCAGCCTGCCGCCAGATCGTGCACCGCGCACGCGCCCGCCTGCGCGAGGAGCGCCCCCTGCACGCGGTGCCGCACCGCACCCACCAGCAACTGCTGCAGGCGTTCACCGAGGCGCTGGACAAGGGCGACCTGAAGTCGATGATCGCGCTGATGGACACGTCGGCGCAGCTGATCGGCGATGGTGGCGGCTTCGTCAGCAGCTTCCCCAGGCCGATGCTTGGCGGTGCGCGCATCGCCCAGCTCCTGTTCGCGCCCACCCTGCGGCGCCGCGCCGAGCTGCGCATGGTGCCCGCGTTCATCAATGGCCGCTTGGGGGTGCTGCGCTACTTTGGCGAGCACCTGGATTCGGCGATGTCGTTCGATACCGATGGTGAGCGCATCACCCAGATCCTGGTGCAGCGCAATCCGAACAAGCTGGCGCGGATCCTGGCCGCGCAGCAGCCGGCGCTACGCTGATGCCCCTGTCTCCGTCGCGCTGGCGTACGCTCCCGCGCAGCTTCTACCGGCGGCATCCGACCGAGGTCGCGCCCGAGCTGCTGAACAAGCTGCTGGTGCGCGACGATGGCCGGGCCGGTCGCATCGTTGAAGTCGAGGCCTATGCAGGCGACCAGGATCCGGCCGCGCATTCGTTCCGGGGCATGACCCCGCGTACGGCCACCATGTTTGGCGAATGCGGCCATCTCTATGTCTACTTCACCTACGGCATGCACTGGGGCAGCAACGCGGTCTGCGGCGAGGTCGGCCAGGGCTGGGGCGTGCTGCTGCGGGCACTGGAACCCGTGCAGGGATTGGAACTGATCCGTGAGGCGCGGCCAGCCATTGGCCG
This sequence comes from Stenotrophomonas sp. SrG, assembly GCF_050031795.1. Lineage (NCBI taxonomy): Bacteria > Pseudomonadati > Pseudomonadota > Gammaproteobacteria > Lysobacterales > Lysobacteraceae > Stenotrophomonas > Stenotrophomonas sp. SrG. The sequence goes on along the minus strand of NZ_JBNBBE010000011.1, from coordinate 55,562 downwards.
CGATCGCGAACTGGCCAGCGGGCCTGGACGGCTGTCGCAGGCGATGGGCATCAACAAGGCATTGGATGGCGCGGATCTGGTCAGGAACGATCGAGGCATACGCATCGTGTCGGACGGCATGCCCCCACCGGACGATCCGGTGGCTGGGCCGCGGATCGGCATCAGCCGCGCCGTGGAGTTCCCATGGCGTTGGCATGTGCGCGGGCATGCGCACGTGTCCGGCCGGCGGTCGAAGGCGTAACGACCAACGGTCGTTACCTACCGGGGTAGCGCACGACCGTTGGTCGTGCGGTGCGCCTTCAGCAGCGGCAGCGGATCGTAGGCCCCATCGGCACCGTAGATCCCCCAGTGGAGGTGCGGCGGCGTACCGGCCGCATTGCCACTGTCACCGACGTAGCCCAGCACGGTGCCTTCGCTGACCACCTCGCCTTGGGCCAGCCCCTCGCGCCAGTCCTCGAGGTGCGCGTAGTAGTAACGCTCGCGCGCCGGCCCAATGACCCATACCTGACGCCCGCCCAGCCCGCTGTCGCGCACCGCGACCACCACGCCCGGCGCCGCGCTCCGTACCGGCGTGCCGCGCTTGGCGAAGATGTCCACGCCGGCATGGGTGCGGTCGCGTCCGCGCGGCGCGCCGAACGTATCGGCGATGCGCCGGGCCGCAACCCCGTCCACCGGAACCGGCAACGTCGTCGGCGCGGGCATGCGCGACAGTTCCCACATCGCGCGTGGCGCCTTGAGCCACTCGCCATTCCACAGGGTCAGCAGCACCAGGCCCAGCAGCAGCGGAAACACCAGCCAGCCCAGCCAGCGGCGTAGTGCGAACGCTCGCGAGCGCGGCGGGTTGTCTGCTGCCACGCTGGCTTCATGATCGGAACGGGTCGACGGATTCATGCGTACAGCATCGCAGGTGCCGCGTACACGGCACCTGTACGGAGGGGCCGCGGCCGGCTGCGCTATTGCACCGGCACGGCGTCAGGGAAGGTCCAGCGCCCTTCCAGGATCTCCGCACGGGGCCGGTACAGCCGCACCATGTAGTTCCAGCCGGCCATGGTGGGCAGGCAGTTGAGCACCTGGCCATCGCAGCCACCGAACTGGATGTCGATCGAGCCGTCGGCGCTCTTCTTCGCGGTGAGGTTGTTGAGCGTGTAGGCGTTCTGCGGGTTTTTTTCGTAGTACCCGTCGGCGTTGTACAGGCTCACCGACCAGAACCCGTCCACGGGCACATCGGCCACGTGCAGCCGGTACACGGTGCTCCCATCGTTCCGGGCCGGCACCACGTTGAGGTACATCGCGTCCTTGTCAGGGTTGCCGCCCCAGGCCGAGGCGGCACCGATCACGCGGCGCACCGGGTCGACCGTGTCGCGGGTGCCGAACATGTGCCGGGTGTCCGGCAGCGTGGATGCCAGCGTCAGCAGCGCGGCGCGCACCTTGTCCTGGCTCACCGTGTCCCACTTCGGTACCTCGAAGCTGCCCGGCGCGGCCTGCTGGACCTTGATCGCATCCTGCAGCGCGTGCACCTTTGCGACGTCATCCGGGCTGGATGGATCCACCAGCGTTCGAAGGGCGACCACCACGTAGCGGGTGCCGTCCTTGCCACGGCTGAGCGTGTAGTCGCCGGGCGTGTAGTTGACCTGGGTGGTGTACTGGTCCTCGTCGATGACCTGCATGGACATGAAGCGATCACCCGCATCGGGGAGCGTGATCGTGACCGGGCCGGCATCGAGGTCGAACACCGCGCTGGAGTACAGCGTGTCGCGATTCAAACGGACCACGGTCTGGCTGTCGATCGATGCCGGTTCGCGATGATGGAACAGCTTGCCCAGTCCCTGCTCCTTCACCAGCGCGCCGAGATAGCGATCGGATTCGGCGCGTACGAAGTTGTCGGCGGTCACCGGCACGCTTCCGGGTTCTGGCGCGCGGTTGGGTTGGGCGGGCGCCGGTGCGGGTGGCGCCGTTGACGAAGCAGGCGTCGGTGGCGCACTGGCTGCCTCTGCGGCGGGCGCGTCCGGCTCCCGTCGGCAGGCGGATAAGGCTACCGCTAAGGCGAGGGCGACCAACGGGAAGGCGAAGTGGGACTTACGCGTAACGTCGTGATTCACGGCGGGAGACTCCAACGCGGAAAGCTGGAGCGTAGCAATGGCCCCGTGCGCCAAAAACCGTACTTCTACTGCGGTTCGGCCCGCATTGCCCGCAGCGGGGTCGACCGCTGTGATGAAGACCGCGACTAGAGGACTTTCCGCCGCGTTGACACCTGAAGGTAGACCTTAGGCGTATCTACCGTTCCTGCGCACTTCATGAGCACCCTGGCGTCATCACGTACAAACAAGGTCATCCTGGTGGTCGAGGATGAAATCGAGCTGTCGAGACTCTTCATTGAAGTACTCAGTGGCGCGGGCTACACGGTCGTTCCGGCCTACTCGGTGACCGATGCACTGTTCGCCATTGCCGACCAGCCGTTCGACGCGGCGATCCTGGACGTTGAGCTGCGCGACGGCGCCGTGTTTCCGGTTGCTGATCGCCTTGCGCGTCTGGGCACACCGTATCTGTTTGCGTCCGCTGTGTACCTGCAGGCGGTGCCCGCCGCACACAAGGCGGTGCCCTTCATCGCCAAGCCGTTCGAGATAGACGACCTGCTGGCCCACGTGGAGCGTGCGTTGGGCTGCAGCCGGAAGGCCAGCTAGCTTGGGCGCCGGCCGACCGTGCCGCGACACTAGACGACCGGTCTAATCCAGAGTACAGTGCGGTCCATGAGCCCGACCGCAGCCACTGAAAGCACCGACGTCCGCGACAGGATCCTGTCCACCGGCCAGCGCATCATGGGCGGCAAGGGGTTCTCGGCGGTGGGCTTGAATGAAGTGTTGAGTGCCGCGGGCGTACCGAAAGGCTCGTTCTACCACTACTTCGCGTCCAAGGAAGCCTTCGGCGACGCCCTGCTTGACGACTACTTCGCGGCCTATCTGGCCGACATGGACCGTACCTTTGCCCAGCCCGAGAAGAACCGCGCGCAGCAGTTGGAGGCGTATTTCGCCGCCTGGAAGGACAACCAGTCGTTCGAGGACTGCCAGGGCAAGTGCCTGGCGGTGAAACTCGGCGCCGAAGTGGCAGACCTGTCCCACAGCATGCGCACAACGCTGCAGCGGGGCACCGCCGGCATCATCGAGCGGCTGGCGCATGTACTGGAAGCAGGCGCCGCCGAGGGCTCGCTTGCCTTCACCGGCAAACCCGACGCAGTGGCGCAGAGCCTCTACGCGCTGTGGTTGGGGGCCAGCCTGATGGTGAAAATCGTGCGCGATACCCAGCCCTTCGACACCGCGTGGCGGACCACGCAACAGATTCTCCACCCTTCGGCCTGACCCCAGGCCGCAGGTACTTCACGCCCTGTGGGCGTTTTTTCACGCCGGCATTCTAGACGACCGGTCTACTGTACTCCTCCATCTACCAGGAACCGTTCCCCATGAAGGTATTGATCGTCCTCACCTCCCACGACGCGCTTGGCAACACCGGTCGCAAGACCGGCTTCTGGCTCGAAGAACTCGCCGCGCCCTACTACGCGTTCCAGGACGCGGGCGCCACCATCACCCTGGCCTCGCCCAACGGCGGGCAGCCGCCGCTGGATCCAAAGAGCAACGAGCCCGACTTCCAGACCGACCTCACCCGTCGCTTCGAGGCCGATGCGGCGGCGACCGCACAACTGGCCAGCACCGTTCGCCTGGACAGCGTTTCGCAGGCCGACTTCGACACCGTGTTCTATCCCGGTGGCCATGGTCCGCTTTGGGACCTGGCCGAAGACAGCCAGTCCATCGCGCTGATCGAATCGTTCATTGCCGCCGAAAAGCCGGTCGCGCTGGTCTGCCACGCCCCGGGCGTGCTTCGCCACGTCAAGGCCGCCAACGGCAAGCCGCTGGTGCAGGGCCGGAAGGTCACCGGTTTCACCAACAGCGAGGAAGCCGGCGTCGGCCTGACCGACGTAGTGCCCTTCCTGGTCGAAGACACGCTCAAGGCGCTGGGCGGCGACTACTCGAAGGGGCCGGACTGGGGCTCTTACGTGGTCAGCGATGGCCTGCTGATCACCGGCCAGAACCCCGCGTCGTCCGCTGAAACCGCCGCCGTGCTGCTGAAGCGGCTGGCGGCGAAGTAAGCGCGGCCTGCGACCATCGCCCGCCGTGCGGCGGGCGATGCGTATCAGATCCGCTTGCGCATGACCGCGCAGGTGGCCGGGCACAGGCCGGAGAACTGCTTGGTTTCCCGAATCGAAACGGGGACATCGTCCCGTGCAACGTGGGCAAAGCCGCAGCGCTCGAACAGGGTGCTGGAAGAGACCGTAAGCAGATAAAGCTCCTCCACGCCCACGCGGCGGGCAAGCTCCTCCGCCTTGCCCACCAGCACCTCACCCTGGCCGCGGCCTCGAAACGCGGGGCTGACCGCGAGCGACCTCAGCAGTCCGACATCGTGGTACGGCTCGATCGCGATGACCCCGCACAGCATTTCGTCTTCCCACATACCGCAGAACGTGGTGGACACCGGGTCGAGGTCTTCGGTGGGCAACCCGACGCGTCGAAGCAACGCAATGACCTCTGCGTTCAATGCCATCTGCTTGAAGGACAACATGTTCTCGGCTCCAACAGGGCTGACCCTGGCTGCAATACGGCGGTGGTCAGGGAACCCGTTTGCCGTGCTGATCGATCACCACCTCACCGTCTTCCTTGGCGAAGGGCACGGTGACGGTCGGAAGAATTTCCAGGACGACCTCGGAAGGCCGACACAGGCGCGTTCCCAGATCGGTCTGCACCCACGGCCGTTCGATCAGGATCGGGTTGTCCATCAGCGCATCCAGCAATGCGTCATCGCTGAGCGCAACGTCGTCCAGCCCCAATTCCAGGTAGCGCTTCTCTTTCTTGCGGATGGCGCCGCGTACGTTAACGCCGGCGGCATTGATCAGTTCGACCAGGCGCGCACGGCTTGGCGGATCAACCAGGTACTCGATCACCTCAGGTTCGATCCCCGCATGCCGGATCAACGCCAGCGTGTTGCGCGAGGTGCCGCATTTCGGGTTGTGGTAGATGACGGCCTTCATGTGCCCTCCTCATCAAGAACGGTTTCGACGACGCCGGCAGCAGCGAAGGTCAGTCATGGTTTGTCGTGTCGCGCCATTTCCATTATTCTAGAATTATGGAACATAAGCACGCAACCCGGGCCCTTGGTGCCCTGAGCCATGCCACCCGCCTGTCCATCTACCGTCTCCTGGTACAGGCCGGTACGGGCGGCAAACCGGCGGGCGATATCGCCCAGGCACTCAACCTGCCTGGCGCGACGCTGTCTTTCCACTTGAAGGCACTGTCAGCCGCCAAGCTGATTACCGCCGAACACCTGGGCCGGTCCATCTGCTATCGGGCGAACTTCACTGCGATGAACGCCTTGGTGGGCTACCTCACCGAGAATTGCTGCGCTGACGACACGCCGTCCGAGCGGCCTGGCTGCTGCTGAGTCCCTTCCATGCGCATGGAGACCTCCCGCCTGTCCTTCCTCGATCGATATCTGACGCTGTGGATATTCTCCGCGATGGCGGTGGGCGTGGGCCTCGGTGCACTGTTCCACGACGTTCCCACCGCGCTGAACCGCCTGTCGATCGGCACGACGAACGTACCGATTGCCATCGGCCTGATCCTGATGATGTACCCGCCGCTGGCCAAGGTGAAGTACGAGGCGCTGCCAGAGGTGTTTGCCGACAAACGGGTGCTGGCGCTCTCGCTGCTGCAGAACTGGATCGTGGGGCCGTGCCTCATGTTCGGCCTGGCGGTGCTGTTCCTGCGCGATTCCCCCGAGTACATGACCGGGCTTATCCTGATCGGGTTGGCGCGCTGCATTGCCATGGTGCTGGTGTGGAACCAGCTTGCACGCGGCGACAACCAGTACGTGGCCGGGCTGGTGGCCTTCAACTCGATCTTCCAGATCCTGTTGTTCAGCGTGTACGCCTGGTTCTTCCTTTCCTGGCTGCCGCCGATGTTCGGCCTGCAGGGCAGCGTGGTCAACGTCAGCATGTGGACCATCGCCGAAGCGGTGCTGATCTACCTGGGCGTTCCATTCCTCGCCGGCTATCTCACGCGGCGCTGGTTGAAAGCAGCCAAGGGCGCCCAGTGGTATGAGCAGCGCTTCCTGCCCGCGATCAGCCCGATCACGCTGGTTGCGCTGCTGCTGACCATCGTGGCGATGTTCAGCCTGAAGGGCGCCGACGTGCTGCGCCTTCCGCTGGATGCGGTACGCATCGCCATTCCGCTCACGCTCTATTTCATCATCCAGTTCGGCCTCAGCTTCTTCATGGGGCGGCTTATCGCCAGGGATTATCCGCGTACCACGGCCATAGCCTTCACTGCCGCCGGCAACAACTTTGAACTGGCCATCGCCGTTGCCATCGCCGCCTTCGGGCTCGCCTCCCCGGTGGCCTTTGCCGCCGTCATCGGGCCACTGGTCGAAGTACCCGTGCTGGTGCTGCTGGTCCGCGTGGCGTTGGGGCTGGGCGGGCGCTTCTTTCCCGCCGAGCACGCGATCAAACAGCGTAGATGATGGCCCCGACGCGGCCAGCCTGAGGCACTACCGCGAATGCTTCACTGGCAGAGGCGCCAGATCGAAACACGCGATCAGCAGCTCGGTGAGCGCCCGCACCTTCAATGACGGGTGCTGGCCCGGCGGCCTGACGACATAGATGCCGGCCGGCGGTGGCGGATGGCGCGGCATGACCGGCACCAGCGCACCCGCATCCAGGTGCTCACGGGTGATGCCATCGGGCAGCCACGCGATGCCGAGGCCGGCCAAGGCGGCGGCAAGCAGCGCGGTACCGTTGTCGGCCTTGAAGCGACCACGCGGATGCACCGTCACCACGCTGTCGCCGTCCATGAACTGCCACGCTTCGGTGCCCTGCATCAGCGCCTCGTGGTCGGCCAGCTGGTCCGGCGACTGCGGGGAGCCGTTCGCGGTGACATAGCCCGGGCTGGCGACCAGGCCGCCGTGGAGCGGCCCGACGCAGCGCGCGATCAGGTTGGAATCCTGCAGATACCCCACGCGGATCGCACAGTCATAGCCTTCCCCCACCAGATCGACGAAGCGATCGCTGTAGGTAGCATGCACGTGCAGCTGGGGATGTCGCCGCGCCAGGTCCGCGAAGACCGGTGCGAAGTGGGTGGGACCAAAAGTCAGCGGCGCTGCAACGCGCAGCCGCCCGCGCAGGTCGCCACTGGGCAGGATGGCATCGCGCGCCGCATCGATCTCGGCGCAGGCCTTGGCCGCGTGGATACGGAACGTGGCACCGGCCTCGGTCAGCGATGCACCGCGCGTGGTCCGCGCCAGCAGTTGCACGCCCAGCTCGCCTTCGAGGCGCCCAAGCCGTCGGCTGACGATCGACTTGGCCACGCCGAGTCGACGCGCCGCCGGTGACACGCCACCGGCGCTGGCCACTTCCACGAATGTCCGCAGGTCTTCGATATCCACGCCGTTCCTCCCGGGTTCGCCCACCAGCCTGACACAGCAATGGCCCAACGCGCGTTCCACTTTCCGCGACACAGCTTGGCACGGAACGCGGCTACCGCCTCACGGAGGGGAATGACAAGGTTTGGGCTTGTTCTGCCCCACCCACACAGGATGCATCCATGACCTTCCGCAATGGCCTCGACTCGCTGCTTCGCCCCGAAGATTCCGTCCTCGTGCTCATCGACCACCAGCCCTACCAGCTGGCCAACCTCAACAGCCACGACCCGCATGCCGTGGTGAACAGTGCCACGGCCCTGGCCAAGACCGCCAAGGCTTACCGCGTTCCCACCATCCTCACCAGCGTGATCGCCGAACGCGGCGGGCTGATCTTCCCGCACATCACCGATGTGTTTCCAGACCAGCAGGTCATCGACCGCACCCTGATCAACACCTGGCAGGACAAGGCCGTGGTGGATGCGGTCAAGGCCACTGGCCGCAAGCAGCTGATCATCGCCGGTCTGTGGACCGAGATCTGCGTGGCGATGCCGGTCATCCAGGCGCTCGGCGAGGGCTGGGATGTCACCGTCATTACCGATGCATGTGGCGCGGTGTCGGTGGAAGCGCACCACGTTGCCATCCAGCGCATGATCGCCGCCGGCGCCAACGTGATGACCTGGATGGCCCTGGCTGGCGAATGGCAGCGCGACTGGGCACGGCTGGATCACGTGGCCGAAGTGACCGAGGTATTCAAGCAGCACGCCGCCGGCAGTGGCATCGCCTACCTGTGGGAGCAGCAGCTGCTCAACACGCCGGTGCCGCCCAGCGGCGGGTGATAAGCTCCGGCGCGTCCCGCTGCGGTCTTCACCGCAGTGGGCCCCTGCCCCGGCCCCGTAGTTCACCGCATGCCCCTGTTGTCTTCGTTCCCCGGCCACGCCATGCGTGCGCTGCTGCTGGTTGTTCTTTTCACCCTGTCTCCGCCGGGTCTTGCGCAACAGCATCCGTCGCCTGGTACCGGGTTTACCGGCTACCACCACACCGCGTGGCGGGCCGGCCAGGGCGCACCGGGCGATATCTGGGACATCCAGCAGGACCCCAACGGCACGCTGTGGCTGGCGACAGGCTCCGGGCTGTACAGCTTCGATGGGCACCGGTACGTACGCCAGCAGACGAACGCCGGTGCTGCGCAGCCCTCGCTCAACCTGGTGACCCTGCGGGGCGACAGGAGCGGTGGCCTGTGGTTGGGGTATTACCACGCCGGCATCGCCCATCTGGGCAGCGACGGCACCCTGCGCTCTTACCAGCGAAATGAAGGGGTGCCGCCGGGCGTGGTGTCGGGGTTTGCATACGACAGCAACGGCGTGCTCTGGGCAGCGGTTGACGAAGGCCTGCGCCGGTTCAACGGCACGCGCTGGGAGAAACCGCCCGCATCCATGGGCCTGCCCGAGCGCCACGCGCACTGGCTGCTCAACGATTCGCGGGGCCGGTTCTGGGCGCTGGTCGGCCAGAAGGTGTGGTTCATTCCCAAGGGCGGCGCTGCGTTCGTCCCCACCGGCATCGACGTCTCATTGATGGCGACGCTGGCCGAAAGCCCGTCGGGGGAGATCTGGCTGGCCGACCGACGCCGCGGTGCCGTGCCCATCGCCGATGCCCACGGCCTGCTCCCGGCCGCGGAACGGCAGGCCCGCCTGCTTCCGGACGTGCTGGCCAGCCGCCTGCATTTCACCTCGGACGGCGCCATGTGGGCGCCCATGCGCGGGGGCGGCGGCATCCTGCGGGTGCTGTTCGACGGCAAGCACGCGGTGGGGATGGAGCGCTTCGATGTTCCGCAGGGGCTGACCTCCACCTCGGCCGTGCCGGTCTTCGAGGATCGCGAGGGCAACGTGTGGGTGGGTACCAACCTCGGCCTCAACCGCTTCCGCGCGCAGAGCGTGCGCACCCTCACGGAAGGGCCCAACGACCCTTACCGCATCCTGGCGAGGAATGCGGACGGCGCGCTCTTCGGGTATGGCGAAGACATGGTGCCGTATGACCTCGACCGCCACGGCCTTGGCCTGGATCGGGCCGGTCTGCAGCGCGCGGCATTGAGGGACACCCGCCCGCTGTGGCAGTTCGAATGGACCAGCCTCGCCCGGCGCAGGGGAACGGCGCTGGAGGTAGTGCAGTTCCCCGGCACTGCACGCGGCCTGCAACCGCAGGCACTGCATTTTCCGGGCGCCGAAGAGGCCTGGGCCTGCGTGGGCGAGAACCGCGTCGTGCATTACCTGCGCGGCTCCTGGACGGAGGACGCGCGCATCACCCTGCCCGGCTGCACCGTCATTGCACCGGGCAGCGCGCAGGGCCTGCTGTTCGGCTATGCGAGCGGGGAGCTGGTGCTGCGCGACGCGACCGGGGTGCACCGCATCGGCTCGACCCGGGGCCTCGACGCAGGCCCGGTCACCGCCGTGCTTGCGCATGAGCACCTGCTGCTGGTTGCCGGCGAGAAGGGCTTCAGCATCAGCAGCAACGGAGGTACGTTCAGCGCGGTAACCGCCGACATTCCCGGCGTGCTGGAAGGCATTACCGGCATCGTCATCGACCCGGACCAGCAGGTGTGGTTGAACGGCGGGCGCGGACTGGTGCGCCTGGATCTTGCCGATGCGATCGCCAGCGCGCGCACCGGAAACGCCGTCTCGCCGAGGCTGTTCGATGACGTCGATGGCATGCCCGGTATCGCGCTGCAGAGCGGCCCGATTCCCACCGCGCAACTTTCGAAGGATGGACTGCTGTGGCTTGCAACCAACCAGGGCCTGGCGTGGCTGGATACCACCCGCCTCCACCGCACCCGCGCCGCCCCCAGCGCGCGCATCGGCGATGTGCACTTCGGCGATGAAACCCTGCCCCTGCGCGACGGCACCGTGGTTCCCGCGGGCATCACCCAGCTGCAGATCGACTTCGTCGCGCAGTCGCTGGCCCGCCCGGAACGCAACCGCTACCGGTACCGGCTTTCCGGCGTGGACCCCGGCTGGCGCGACGCCGGCAGCACCACCACGGCGTACTACACCAACCTTGGCCCGGGCAGCTACACCTTCGAGGTGCTGGCTGCCAACGAAGACGGCGTATGGGGGAGCGCCCCAACCACGCGTGCCTTCCGGATCGAGCCGCTGCTGACGCAGACGTTCTGGTTCCGCGGGCTGTTGTTGATCGCGCTGGTGGTGTTTGTCGCTGCGGCCGCGCGCGTGCGGGGCCGCCACATCACCGCCCTCGTCAAAGCGCGCTACGAAGAGCGGCTGGAGGAACGTGAGCGCATTGCCCGTGACCTGCACGACACCCTGCTGCAGGGCGGACAGGGCCTGTTGTTGCGGCTGCACGCGATCAGCGCCATGCCTTCCCTTCCGGACGAGGCGCAGGCGCGGCTTGAATCGGCCATGCAGGCTGCGGAAGACAGTCTCCGGGAAGGCCGCGAACGCGTCGCTTCGCTGCGCAGTGACACCGGCGCCGGGCTCGATCTCGCTGCGGCGCTCACCCATGTCTACAACGAAGAGACGAACCCGGCGGGCACGCGGTTGCGGGTGGTGGTCTCGGGCGAAGCGCCGCGCCTGAACGACGCCGCCGCCGAAGAAGTGTTCCTGATCGGCCGCGAGGCAATCCGCAATGCGTTGGCGCATTCGGCCGCCGCGGACATCGACATTGAGCTGAGCTTCGGCCACACCTTCTGCCTGCGAGTACGCGACAACGGCCGGGGCATGGTGGAGGGCACCGTGAAGCAGGGGCGCTGGGGCGTGCAGGGAATGCACGAGCGCTCAGCGCGCCTGGGCGGCACCCTGCGCATCGGGTCCAGGCCAGCACGAGGTACCGACGTTGCGCTGTCAGTGCCGGGTGTGCGTCTGTATGCACGTCAGCAGGCCGTTGCGCCGCAACGGTGGCATGCTTTCTTCGGGAGAGGGCGGGGGCGTCAGGGCTGAGGGACTGCAATTCCCTTGGCCCGCTGGCGCACTGGTCGCCGCGGAGGGATCTATCAGCTGCGCTTGATGGTCGACACGATCAGCCGCACCAGCTCTGCCTCCGCCACTGCGTGCTCAACCACCCCGGCGGCGACCGCTTCGGAGAGCGACTCCGCCGCGCCCAGGATCGCCCAGTAGCCCGCGTCGGGTACTTCGCTGCCGGTGGCAAAGCCACCCACCCATTCCGCGCACTTGGCGATGAACTCCTGCTGGTACCGCCGCTTTACCTCCATCAACTCGGGTGACCCCGCGAGGGCAGCGAGGATTCCCTGGATCTCGCTGCCCTGCGACAGCACGCAGTCGATGTAGCCACCGGCAATGGCATGGGCGCGATCCTTCAACCGAGCCTTGGCCTTGCCGATGCGCGCTTCGAACACCGCCGTCTGGCGCTGGTCGTAGTCCTGGTAGAGCGCAGCGAGCAGGCCGTTGCGAGTGATGAAGTGGTCGTAGGCCACCGGCTTGGTGACACCGGCAGCTTCGGCCAGGCGCCCGAGCGACAGCGCATCGGTTCCCTCTTCGCCCACCAGCGCCCACGCCACATCCAGCAACTGGCGCGCGCGTTGTTCACGCGGCATGCGGCGACGGGGCGGTTCGGGGCGTGCGGGCATCGGAAGGGTCGGTCAGGCAGCAGCAGACGCGCCAATGGTACGGCCGATGTCCGCCGCGTTGCGCAGGTGCGCTTCGGCGGAACCGCTGTCCGATTCCAGCAGCAGCGTGGACGACTGCACGCGTGCGCCGCAGTAATCAAAGATGCCCATGTCGATCTGCGTCTTCATCGCGGTGCCGTAGCCACGCCGCTCGATCATGGCCGCGTCCGCGCCCCCCAGTCCCACGAGGTGCACCTGCAGGCGCTGCAGCTTCTTGACCACCTTGCCATCCGGACTCTCGGCATAGGCCCAGCCCTGGGTGAACACGCGGTCGATCCAGCCTTTGAGCAGCGCCGGGAATGACCACCAGTACAGTGGATAGACCAGCACCAGCGCGTCCGCCCGATCCATCCGGGCATGTTCGGCGGCCACATCCTCCGGCGGCGCTGCGGTTTGGCGGAACAAGGCGTTGTCGGCCTGGTTGAAGCGGGGGTCGAAGCCCTCCGCAGCAAGGTCGGCGATCTCCACCGTGTTGCCGGTGCTGGCGGCAAGTATGGCGTCGCCGATCCGGCTCGCCACCGCGTGGGTGAGTGAGCCGGGTTCGGGGTGGGCAACTACGATCAGGCTGTGCATGGGGAATGCTCCCGGAGTGACGTTACCTACTAAAGGTAATATCGCTCTCCCGGAAGACCAGTGCCATGAGCGGAACGCTGGGGTGCCACCAGCCCGTCCGAACCCCCGGCGTCCCGCCGTGGCGGGCGCCCTGCCCGCTGCGCTCTGCCCGACGCAGCTTCAGTGTTTCGAATGGACCCCCTGTTTCGGGAGCCATCTCTCCACCCGCGCCACTATATGCACGCTCGGCGGTGCCTTGGCCACGACGGCATGCGCCACGCGCTCGAAAGTGCGTTCGTCCAAGGGCGTGCACACCGACGGATGGCCGCCCTGGGCCAGCACATACTCCTCCATCAACAGCCTCAGAGCGCGCGCGGGACGTACATGCGCGCGTGCTGCAGCCATTCGGAAGCTGGAGCGCAGCGCCTCGTCCACCTTCGCCCGAACCAATACAGGCTTGGTCATGACTGTTCCTCCTGGCGGCGCTGCTTGAGTGACGCAAGCCGTGCGTCCACAACGCCCGCTCGCTGTCGTGGGGCTTTGCGCATTTTTGGCTCTACAGGCATGGCTCGGTGCTCAAGCACGATATTGATCTGGCCTTCGCTGGCACCGATCACTACCTTCGTGCCTACGGCAAAGCCCATATCGCGCAGCCAACTCCCCCGCAGAACGAGACATGGCAAAGGCTCGCCGGCATCGTGCGCCTGGCGTAGGTGGAATGAAAAACGGGAAGCGGACTTCTCCAGCGCCGCGGGATCACACCGGCCATTCCGGCGCACGATGTGGGGCGTCTCACCCCAGTACATAGTCATGACGGACCTCCAATGGGAATCTCCCTCGCCGGGATGACGAGGGAGTCGGGAGGTTAGGAACCGACATACGAGAAGCGGTGGGCGTATTTCCTCAAGGGTGTTGTATTAGCCACCCTCCCGACAAATGGACGTCCGAGTATCTCGTATGAAGGAGTTCCTACACTCCGGAACCCACCATGACAAATGTCGAGAAGGTTGGGAAATCGTTTATTTCTCTTGATCCAGGCAGTTTAGTAGGCGCAGACTTCCAACGACGCATCTAGCACGCATTCACAGCCAGTCGCGGCCTCTGTTTTTGCAACCAGACGACATGCCTCATTGCTATGGCCGAGCAGCCCGTCGTGGCGCGTGGCGCTCTCCAATGCGTGACGCTTGCGACTCGTGATTTACCTCAAGGTACCTCCAGCTCTCCCATCCAGACGTGACGAGAGTCAGTCACGATCGGGCGCGACACCTCCGGAATCTGTTCAAACACGTCATGGATCCAGCCTCTTAAGCTACCCAAGTACAAGCGACATGAACCTTCGTCGATTAGGGCTGACAGTACCGACGATTGGACCGATGCATCGATGTCGTCAGCACTTTCCTTCGCGTGCATGAAGCGATTACGCAGCTGGCGAACGCGATCGAGCACCTCGTACAGCTGATCCCCTCTCCCAATTGACGCATAGCCCCTGTGGCTGACAGTCGCGATCTGCGCAGCTGCCATGTTGATCTTCTCGATAGGTTGACGCCGATCCGCCGGACCTGGGTGATGCCCTGTCGCCGAGTGCACCAAGTAGTTGCCAATCGCCTCAAGAGAAGCTGCAACAGCAACCACGCAATAAATCCCGCTCAGAAATGCCTCGTCTCGCCTGCCAGATGCAACGTGCGTCTTCAGCCCATTGAACTCCCTGATGGCCTTCTCGTAGTGCGCCAGTGCGAAGGAGACTTCAGACATTGGCCGATCAAGCGAATCATGGGTTAGCCTTTCGTACTTCGTTAAACGGGGAGGCGGGTAGTCGGCGGACCTGATCCCTGGCGAAACTTCGCGTTGGTAGCGCCCAGCGGCGTCAAGGCTCAACCCGTTTTCCTCGAATGTCTCATCCAGCAAGGAAGAAAGCAGGGCGAGATCCTGCGTACTGTCTTTTGCGCCATTGAAGAATTTCGTCAAGTATCTGTCGCGAAGCTCGACCAACCTTGAGAAGTCAAAATTATCTGAGACAGTCCGACTTCGCGGCCCCGAGGAGTCCAGTTCCCCATAGCGGTACTGGAATAGATCATCTCCATCCACGAATATAAGGTGCGCACCCTCCGCACACCAAGGCGTGCTACCAACCACTAATGCTGGATTCCAATCCAAGAGGAAATGACCCATCGCATTCGCCTTACCCTCTACGAAAGCCCGGCTATTTGAGCCGATTCCAGCTGTCACCCCAGATACGCCGAGCCCCGTAACAATACGCGCACCGAGATCTCGAGGACTCAAGTTCTGCCAAAGCTGCCCCGACGAAAAAACGGGAAAAGCTTTCAAACCGTGTAGCCTCGAGCGCATTCGTACCCGGTCGATCGCGAGAAACGGCCAAGTAGGAACGACCACCCAAGCCTCTCGATATCGCTGAAGAACATGCTCAACCTGAAGGCGCCTTATCGTGGATTGAAACTTCAGGTTCGCACCAGCAAGCGTTCTGTAAGTCTCCATTGCACTTCTGCCTCCGCAACCCAGATCATGTTTGGCTCATTTCTTTGCTCCCGCCTGAGATCGAGCCACGTTGTACGTATAGATCTGCAGCACAATCGACGCCCGACCGTGGAATTGCTGCGACTATACGATCACAGTCTCTTGCGCCACTCCGCCTTATTTCCCTTCAGATCCGGATTCATCTCCAAGATTCCTGCATCTCTCAACTTGTAGAACTCAGCCTTCATCGCGTTTTCGCTCTTGATTCCCGTGATATCCCGAGCTTGACGATTGTTGATCGCACCATTCTTCTCAACGAACTCCATGATCGCCTCCTGAGGAGTGGCTAGCGCTGCATGAGGAAGAATCACGCGAACTGAGTTCCCCTCCTCAAGAATCTGCGGACTCCTCAATCGCCAATCCTTCATCTTTTGAAAGGCAGTATTCAGGCCTTCGCCGATGTCTTTATTGGGGGCATCTCGGTATTTCGAAAGGATACCGACTATCTTGGCGTTCCTCGCATATCTGGAATCAAGAATGTTTTCGGTCGTCACGAAGGCAGGCAACCTACCAGGGCTAATCACTTCAATCCTATTGTCAAAGATCTTTATTTGCACATCATCAGATACCGAGTAGTCGCGATGAATCAGTGCATTCACAACAACCTCCCAAAGAGTTTCGGGAGGGTACTCCATTGATTTTGCACCATCGGTAGTCCAGACCTTGATTCCGGACATGATCTCGGTTACACGCGCAACTGTTAGGTGAATTAGCGTGTACAGCGGACCCTCGATTGACTCTACGAATGCCAAGTGCTCTCTGTCCGGATCGTCTTCCTTCGTCGCATACCGAGCAATTCGAACTGAACACTTTCTGGGAACGACACCTGTCGGATTCTCTGAAAAAAGAAGTAGCCCGGCCACCTTAGGCTTGAAGGTCTTCTTGTCGACAAGTCCCTTGTTGAGGCTTAAGTCTAGGGGATCGGTGCTCGGCGAGTACTCTTCCAAGAAGGTTCGAATCGGGTAGCCGTCAACAATGTCCTCGGCGATAGCATCCTCGACAGAGAAATCTTCGAAAGATGTTGCACCTTTTTGCATGCGAAAGAGCCGTCACTTGAGCCGCATCCTCCAAAGGTAGGGATTGCGCACCTTTCCGCACGTATACGGTACGGTCTGCGGTTTGGTGCACATGCTGACTCTTTTCAACTTGCACAAAGAGCACATAGTTTTCGCTCAAGGGAGACTTGAGGAATGAGAATTCCAAAGGCAAAGGCGGCTGTACTTCAAGGAGGGCCTGGATATGCTGATTGAAGTCCTCAACGTTCTCGGCACCGCTCCAACGGAGCTCTGGATTATCCTGCTCTCTGTCGTCTGCCACTCCGACGCAGAACTCACCACCTTCCGCATTCGCCAATGCAACTGCAATCCTCTGCAGCTTGGCCCCTTTGATGGCGGCAGCCTTTCGATCAAAGAAGTGATCTTCCTTCCTGCCACAGATGGAGATCGCCTCTTCCTTCGAAACAACCTTAATCCTCATGTCTGGCTCCCGAATTTTGCACCTAAGCTATCCATTGTTGTGGAACTTGTGAATAGGCAGCCATTAGCGCCCTGTCTAACAGCGAGACGCCCCCCTCCGGCCTACTCGTGCTCTACCCCCGGGCAGAAAGCGCGGGAGACGATCCAACCTGGCACGCAAATGCCACACCAAATGTAACCGCGCACGCGCTCCGCCACCTGTTGAAGGCCCAACTCACGATCACGCAACAGCCGCTTCGCCAGCCCCATGCGCCGCTGCGAAACGCTTCAATCAGCATTACCTCGCGCCGGCCTGCGCGTCAACGACGCCTGTTACGGCGCTCCGGCACCGGTCGAGCCGACGCCGATGGAAACCGCACGCGCGTTGTTCGACACCAACCCGCTGGGCGCGCTCCGTCACCCAGGCGGTGCTGCCACAACTGCGTGAGCGCGGCGCGGGCCTGGTCGTCAACGTGACTTCCACGGCGAGCATCAAGGCGCTGCTACTCGTAGGCCTTTAAACCGCCAGCAAGGCAGCAGTGAATGTGTTCACCGAATCGCTTGCCATCGAAGTGGAGCCATTCGGCGTTCGGTTGCGGTTGGTGCTGCCCGGGCGCTCGCCCGCCACCCGGTTCGGCGCGAACGCAGGCATTCATCTGGGCGGCATGGACCATCCGGCCTATGGCCCGTTGGTGACCGGCGTGATTGCCAGCTTCCGTGACAGCAGCGGGCTGGTCACCCACGCATCGGACGTCGCCTACGCCGTATGGCGCGCAGAAACTTGACCCTGCCGCGTCGATGCGCATTGCCGCTGGCGCCGACGCGGAAGCATGGATGACGGCGCTGGGACCGGCCGCGTGACCTGGCGCCGGCTGAACCTGCTGCAGCAAACCGACCGTCAGTAGACGGTCGTGTTGTGCAGCGTCACCTTCTCCCCCCTCGCGCTTCAACGCATCCTGCGCGAACTGTTCCGCATCCAGGGCGACGATCCGGCAGCCTTCCAGGTCCGGCTTGAGGTTCACCACGTCCCCGCACAGTTGAAGAAACGTCGGCAGGCGGGCGACGCGGGCGTTCTTTGTATGAAAATCGGCGGCATGGCCGCGCAGTACCACGGCGTGCCCGCCGAGTTCACCGGCTTGCTTCTGCAGCTTTGCGAAGGCCTTCCTGTAGCTCACCGGCGAGGGGTTCATGCCAGTGCGCTGGTTGGGCTCATTGCTGCCCAGCTTCACCGTGACCCGGCCGACCCGCTCCGCCACGCAGGTGGGCGGCCCCGACGTCAGCAGCTCCACCGGCTCCGGCGGGCGGGCGGCTGCGCCGGCAGCCATCAAGCACGACACCAGCACTGCACTCCATTTCATCGTAGCTCTCCTCGGGTTCAGCCGACCCTGGCGGACGGTTCAGCGAGGGTCGAGATGCGACATCCCCTGCGGCACAAGCGGTGGACCACAAATTCAAACGGTCACTTGAAACACCCGTAACTTCGCCGAACTGGACACGATCCACCAGTTCCGCCAGACTCCGCCCTTTCTTGTTGCGTGGCACCCATGGCGAAACTGCTGGTCCTGCATGGCCCCAACCTCAACCTGCTCGGTACGCGCGAGCCGGGCGTGTATGGGCACACCACGCTGGCGCAGATCGACCAGGCCCTGCTGGCTCAGGCGCAGGGCGCCGGGCACGCGGTGGAAAGCCTGCAGTCCAACGCCGAGCACGTGCTGGTGGACAGGGTGCAGGCCGCCCGTACCGACGGTACCACCTTCATCCTGATCAATCCGGCTGCGTTCACCCACACCTCGGTCGCCCTGCGCGATGCGCTGGCGGCGGTGGATGTGCCGTTCATCGAAATCCACCTGTCCAACCCGCACGCCCGCGAACCGTTCCGCCAGCACAGCTACTTCAGCGACAAGGCGGTAGGCGTGATCTGCGGCTTTGGCGCCGACAGCTACCGCTACGCGATGGACGCGGCGCTGGTGCGGCTGGCCGCCGCCTGAAACCCCATTGACCCGAGCGCTCCGCGCTTCCCACCACACTGACATCAAACACCAGAGGCCCCTATGGATCTCCGCAAAATCAAGAAGCTGATCGACCTGTTGGAAGAGTCGAACCTTGCCGAAATCGAAATCAAGGAAGGCGAAGAATCCGTCCGCCTGTCGCGCGCCCCGGTGTCGGGCTACGGCATGGTGCAGGCCCAGCCGCAGATGATGATGGCCCCGGCCCCGGCCCAGCCGGCCGCCCAGGCGATGCCGATGCAGTCGCCGACCGAAGCCTCCACCGGCGGTACCGCCAAGCCGGCTGCGGCGCTGCCGGAAGGCCACGTGCTGCGCTCGCCGATGGTCGGCACGTTCTACACCTCGTCCGCACCGGACAAGCCGGCCTTCGTCACCATCGGCCAGCAGGTCAAGGCCGGCGAAACGCTGGCGATCATCGAAGCGATGAAGATGTTCAACCCGATCGAAGCCGATGCTTCCGGCACCATCGTGGCCATCCTGGCTGAAAACGGCCTTCCGGTCGAATTTGACCAGCCGCTGTTCGTGATCGGCTAAGGATCCGTCCATGCTCGACAAAGTCGTTATTGCCAACCGAGGGGAGATCGCGCTGCGCATCCTGCGCGCGTGCCATACCCTGGGCATCCGCACGGTGGCCGTGCATTCCACGGTCGACCGCAACCTCAAGCACGTGGCCATGGCCGACGAGTCGGTCTGCATCGGTCCGGCGCCGTCGCCGCAGAGCTACCTCAACATACCGGCGCTGATCGCGGCGGCGGAAGTCACCGATGCCCAGGCCATCCACCCGGGTTACGGTTTCCTGTCGGAAAACGCCGACTTCGCCGAGCGCGTGGAAGAATCCGGCTTCATCTTCATCGGTCCCAAGGCCGACACCATCCGCATGATGGGTGACAAGGTCGAAGCGATCCGCGCGATGAAGGCCGCCGGCGTGCCGTGCGTGCCGGGTTCGGGCGGCCCGCTGGGCGAAGACATCGTGGCCAACACCAAGATCGCCCGTGAGATCGGCTATCCGGTCATCATCAAGGCTGCTGGTGGTGGCGGCGGGCGCGGCATGCGCGTGGTGCATGCCGAGGCCTCGCTGAAGACCTCCATTGAAACCACCAAGAGCGAGGCCAAGGCCGCGTTCGGCAATGGTGAGGTCTACATGGAGAAGTTCCTGGAGAATCCGCGCCACGTGGAAATCCAAGTGCTGGCCGATGGCCAGGGCAACGCCATCCACCTCGGTGAGCGCGACTGCTCCATGCAGCGCCGCCACCAGAAGGTGGTGGAAGAAGCGCCGGCACCGGGCATCAGCGCCGAACAGCGCGAAGAGATCGGCAAGGTCTGCACCGAAGCGTGCGTGCGCATCGGTTACCGCGGCGCGGGCACCTTCGAGTTCCTCTACGAAGACGGCCGCTTCTACTTCATCGAAATGAACACCCGCATCCAGGTGGAGCACCCGGTAACCGAAATGGTGACCGGCATCGACCTGGTGGTGGAGCAGCTGAAGATCGCCGCCGGCCACAAGCTCAGCATCAAGCAGAGCGATGTGGTGCTCACCGGCCATGCGATCGAATGCCGCATCAACGCTGAAGATGCCGAAACCTTCGTGCCGAGCCCGGGCCTGATCACCGCGTTCCATCCGCCTGGCGGTCCGGGTGTGCGCGTGGATACGCACATCTATGCCGGCTACCGCGTGCCGTCGAACTACGACTCGATGATCGGCAAGCTGATCGTGCACGGGCCGGATCGCGAAACGGCCATCGCGCGCATGCGCGTGGCGCTGAGCGAAATGGTGGTGGACGGGATCAAGACCAACGTGGCGCTGCAGCAGCGCATCATGCGGGACAAGGGCTTCCAGGCCGGTGGGCAGAACATCCATTACCTGGAGAAGCGGCTGGCCGAGCGCAAGAACAAGTCGATTGCATTGACCTGATCCGTTCGGTGGTGGATTGAACAGGGAGGCGGGCATTGCCCGCCTTTCTGCTTTCCTGCGTCATGGGTGACTCACTGTTGCCGGGTGATCCTGCTCTACGTGGGCCGACCAACGGTCGGCGCTACCCGGGCAGCGCGCGGTGCTCAATCGCGCAGCGGGATGGCCAGCAGCGGCTGCGCGCCGAGGGTACCCATGGCCTGCCGTGCGGCACCCAGCTCTTCCAGGTGCAGCTCGCCGGGTGCCTTGGCGATGACCTTGAACAGTACGTTGTTGCCGATCATGACCTGCGCTTCGTCCTGCAGCGAGAGCAGGCCGGTGGGATGGGCATGCTGGCGCATGGCAAGGGTCACCAGGGTGGTGGCGCCCCGCACGCTGTTGTTGTTGGCTGCAGCGGCGGCATGCACCGCACGCCCCCGGTCACCGCTGGCCACCAGGAATGTGCGGCTGTACAGCGTCTGCCCTTCCTGCAGGCCGGCGAACTGCGCGGCATCCAGCGCCAGTGCCGTGTACACCCGGCCGGCGTGCGGCGGAATGCGCGCCAGGGCGCGGTTGATGCGCGCCACCGCCTGCTCCGAATCGCGGAACACAGGCTGTAGGCTGCCGTATTGCAGGAAATCGTCCATGGAGCGGCGGCGCCAGGTGAGGTAGCTGCGGATGGCGGCGCGCTGCAGCTGGCTCAACCGCAGCCGCGCGTTCTGCGCCACGGCGCTTTCATACACCTGCGCCGCTTCCAGGCTGGGCATGCCGCGATATTCCACGTTGAACTCGGCCTGGGTCATGAAGCGATGCTCCTGCGCCGGAATCGCCTGGCGGATGTCGACAATGCGGTGCGCCGGGTCATTTCGGCGATGCAGGCGGCCGGCACCGGCGCCGCGTGGCAGATACACCGAAATGCGCTGGGTGTGCTCGTCCACCTGGCGCAGGCGCACGCGGAAGTAGCGGTCGTTGAAACGCAGGTAGTGGCGCAGCCGGTTGCCTTGGCGGCTCATGTACCAGCCTGGCCGACCCACATCGGGCACGATGCCCCGTCGGCGCGCCTGGTGCTCGCCCAGTGCCTGCCCGTGATGGGTCTCCAGCTGGCGGGACAGTTCCGGCGAGAACTCGGGTGGCAGCGCGGCGCAGGCGTCGCCCGGTGCCCGGCGACAGCGCAGCGTGCGGACAGGCTTGGGGGCTTCCTCGCGCAGCTGGTAGACGCCGTCGCGCTTGACCAGTTCCAGCGCGCCGATGCGCAGGCCCAGTCCATCGGTCAGCGTGGCGGCGTAATAGCGCCCATCCACGCACACGGCGTTGCCTGCAAGCTGCGCGGCCGGATCGTTGTAGTACAGGATGCCATCGGGTCCAAGCAGGTCCAGGCGCAGCCGGGCATGCTCGATTGGCGCCTGCTGATGCACCCGCCCGGCCAGGTGGTCGAACACCGCAATGGAACTGTCCGCGCGGTGCACGCTGGACGTTGCCGGGCGTGTGGCCGGTGCGCGTTTCCATTGCCAGTCGCCGGTATCGAAGATCACGTCGACGGTGCCATGATCGGTCAGCACCTGCAGCCGACCCTCACTGATGCTGAGATCCCGTTCGGCACCCTCAAACCGCACCTGGACGCGACCGTGGTGCAGGTCGGCGGTGGTCTGGCGGATCGTCATGCCCGGCCGCCGAGGCGCAACCGGCGGGGTGTCACTTTCGCCAGAGCCACGCGACGCCGCGGCGGCTGGCACCGGCTCCTCGGCTTCCGGTCCTGCGGGTGCGCCGGGTTCGAGTCCATGCATGCCGCCCAGCACCATCACCGCGTCGGTCAGCTCGCTCCGATCGAGTGGTTGATGGTCGAGCACATCGGCGCCCATATCGAGTACGACCGCCGCCTCCTGCATGCCCAGCACGCTGCGCCCGCCCAGCATGGCAGCTTCGGCCAGGGTGGAGAGCGCATCCCCCACCTGCAGCAACGCGCGCATGCCCGTGCCCAACGGCGGCGCACACCGTACTCCTTCGTGCCGTAGCCACGCGGTGCGGGTGTCGCTGAACAGCTCGGTCACCGGGCTGCGCAACAAACCCGCGACGCCATGCAGCACGCCCGGCAGGCTCGGCGAGACAGGCACCGGGATGCAGTTGGCCGGGCGTGCGCTGGGAGCTGCGTGCGCTGGCAGCGGCCGCGCGGTGCTCAGTGGCAGCCTCGCGGCATTGGTCACCGTCAGCACCGCCGCCAGGGCCTGCATGGGGGTTTCAACGCGACGGATGACGGTGGGGTCCACCGGCTGCGGCTGCGGACCGGTGACAGGACTGCGGGCGTGGAAGCGACCGGCGGCATGCCGGTGATCGACTGCGGTGGTGGGCATGGAGGGCTCGTTCAGAAGGCGAGCCCGATGAGATCGAAGCTGCGCCTTTCTGTCCAAGCGAATATCCCTACCGGGATCGCATCTCTGATAGACGTGGACAATCGCTGATGCGACCCAGGCCCGGCAGCGGGGTGCCAAGGCCCTGCATCAGCGGCTGGCGTCGGCGGCCGTGATCTGGGTGTCCTTGACCGGCGCCACGCCCAGCGACGACGTCGGGTCGACGATCACCATGGTTTCGGTCGAGCCGTCCGGCCAGACCACCTGGAACGTACTGCCCGCCGGCAACGAAGCGAAGGGCATGCCGCTCTGCGCGCGGTACACCGCAGCCACCTGGCTGGCACCGGCGCGGCGCACGTCTTCGTGTGCCTTCACCGAGGTCAGGGTCACCTTCGACAACTTCCGGTAGCGGTCATCGTAGGTGTCGATCATGACCAGGCCCACGGCACCGGCCGAGTAGGCCACGAACAATGCCACCCAGAACCAGAACTTGGCACCATGCAGGAATCGACGGTAATTCATGACCGGTCACTCCGCTTGATCAACTGCTCAACCAACGTTTTCATTTTCCCCGCACCTTGCCGCGAAACCGCAGCGTCATACACAAAAGTGGCGAAGTCCTGCCCACCGTCCTGCGAACAGATCCCTCCGTTCGCGCAGAAATTGTTCATCAATACACTGTCCGGCCCGCAGGCCATGCCCAGCTCGCACGCCGCCAGGCGCCAGGCCAGTTCACTGAACTGGTCGCCGGCCACCAGGCCCTGCAGGGCGCCGTCGCCACTGGCGCGCTGGCCCATGGCGGTGGAAATGGCCATGTACGCTTCTGGATCACGCGAATCCATCACCCGCTCCACCAGGCCACGGCGGTACTCGGGGGTGTCTTTCAATGGCTGGCCATCGGCAAACAGCGCCGCCTCGGCCGCCAGGTTGCCTGCGCGCGCAGCCAGCACGCGCTGGGTGACAATCAACGAGCGGCCAAGGCCGTCGCTGGAGACGAATCCCGCGCAACGGCGCGCTACACGCTCGCGTGCCTGCACCATCGGCGAAGATGCGTTCATGCCCAGCCCGGTAAGCACGTTGTTGTCGAGCTGGTAACCGCCCGGGTCCATCGCATAGATCGCGCAGTAGTCATACACGCGGCTGACCATCCAGCCTGCCTCGGCATTGCCGTTGGCCGCCTGCAGGCGCAGTCGCTGGGCGTAGGCGAACAGGTCGGTGTCGCCCTCGATATCGGCGCGGATGTCCAGCGGCAATCCCGACGGCACCGCCGTGCTGCGCTCGCTGGCCAGCAACTGGCGCGCCAACTGCTGGGCCTGCAGCGGCGCAGCCGACCCCGTGCCGACCTGCAGCTCACTCACCGCAGCCGACGCGTGGTCGGCCTGCAGCGCACGGCCGCCCGCGCGGTAACCCACCACCCCCAGCAACGCCAGGGCCGGTACCACCAGCAGCCAGGTTTTAAGCGTGGGCGCGAGGGCCATTCAGCGAACCGGTTCAAAGGAGACAGACAGCAGGATGCGGAGTTTAGCAATGGCGTACCCTGTTGTCTGAACAGGCCGTCGCGTCGCTTCTCACCGCCTTCTGAGACGGTCGTCGCCGCGACCGTCCGCAATCGTCTAGCATTCACCGTTTTCCGCAGGTCCTTATCGCCCATGCCGTTCCTGGAACTCACTCTCCACTGCACCGAAGCCACCCAGCCGCGCTATGAGAATGCGCTGGACGACGTGGGCGCGCTGGCGGTGACCCTGCTCGACGCCGATGCCGACACCAGCAACGAGCGCGCCATCCTGGAACCGGGCGTGGGCGAAACCCCGTTGTGGAATGACCTGGTGCTCAGCGCCCTGTTCCCCGCCGACTCCAATGCCCTGGCGCTGCTGGCCGCGCTGGAGGCGTTCGACCCGGGCCTGGAATGGACCGATGTCAGCTTCCGCGCAGTGCAGGACGAGGATTGGGAACGCGCTTGGCTGGACCAGTTCCAGCCGATGGCCTTCGGCGACCGCACCTGGATCGTGCCGTGGAACCACGAACTGCCCGAGGCTGCGCAAGCCGCTGATGCTGCCGTGGTAAGGCTGGACCCGGGCCTGGCGTTCGGTTCGGGAACCCACCCCACCACCGCGCTGTGCCTGCGCTGGCTGGACGGGCTGGCCGCCGAAGGCGCGTTGGCCGGGCAGACGGTACTGGATTTCGGTTGCGGCTCGGGCATCCTGGCGCTGGCTGCGCTCAAGCTCGGCGCGGCCAGGGCCGTGGGCGTGGACAACGATCCGCAGGCGGTACTCGCCACGGGCGACAACGCCGAGCGCAACGCGCTGCAGGACCGCATGCAGGTCTACCTGCCGGCCGACGAACCGCAGGCCACCTATCCGGTGGTGGTGGCCAATATCCTGGCCTCGGCGCTGGATGCGCTGGCCGATGTGCTGGCCGCACGCGTGGCACCAGGCGGCCGCATTGCGCTGTCGGGCATCCTGCATGGGCAGGAAGACGAACTGCTGGTGCGGTATGCGCCCTGGTTCGAGCAGCTTGAAGTGGCGCGCGACGACGACTGGATGCGCATCACCGGCGTGCGCCGTGCTTGAATGACCCGATGAGCGAACCGACTCCGCCACCGCGACGTCCCCTGGCCACGTTCCTGCGTGCGTCCGCTGAACCCACGCCCGAGGCGGTCGACGCGGTCGCCCCGGACAGCGAGGCGGACAACAACGAGGACAATCCCGTTGGTGCCGAGGCGTATGTGGAGGACATCGAGCAGACCGAAGCGGACATCGACCCCGCTCCGGTCGCAGTGGCCGAGCCCATCGCGCCCAACGGTGCTGCCACGCCCGCACCCAGTTTCATGCGCGCTACCGAACGTGCAGCGCCCACGCCGCGTTGGCAGTGGGCACTGGTCGGTGGCCTGGTCGTGCTGCTGTTGCTGCAGATCGCCGTCGCCGACCGCGCGCGACTGGCCGCCGATGCTGGAAGCCGGCCGTGGATTGCCGGGCTGTGCAGCGTGCTGCGCTGCAGCCTGCCGGCCTGGCAGGAACCGGCCGCCTTCAGCATGATCAGCCGCGACGTGCGGCCGGTGCCCGGGCAGCCCGGCGCGCTGCAGGTGCAGGCCAGTTTCCGCAACGATGCCCGCTGGGCACAAGCCTGGCCGTCGCTGCGGCTGTCGCTGTCCGACGCCGATGGCCGCGTGATCGGTACCCGCGTCTTCGCGCCGCACGACTACCTGGACCCTACGGCCGATGCCGCTTCCGTACTGGAATCGGGCCAGAGCGCGCAGATCGCGTTCCGGGTGCGCGAACCGGCGGCGTCCACGGTCGCATTCACCTTCGAGTTCCTGTAACCCGGCGTCCTGCCAACGAGCGTGGCGGCACGGCCACGCACGCGCTAGACTGGCCCCCTCCAAATTCTCCGCCAGGGTTGTGGTCCGCCCTGGCTTCGCACCGGGATCCTTCTTGAACGCTGTCCTTTCTCGTCCTGACAATAGTCGTGGCGCGCCGAAGCCGCCGCTGCGCGAACACGTGGCCCAGTCGGTCCGGCGTTACCTGCGCGACCTGGACGGCTGCGATGCGGATGACGTGTACGAGATCGTCCTGCGTGAAATGGAAATACCGCTGTTCGTGGAAGTGCTCAACCACTGCGAAGGCAACCAGAGCCGCGCGGCGTCGATGCTGGGCATCCACCGTGCCACCCTGCGCAAGAAGCTGAAAGAGTACGGCATCGCCACCTGAGGCCCCGGTGGGGGTGCGGGACGGCCTACAATATGGGCCCGCTCCGCTTCGATCTCCTGCCCCCATGAGTTCCGATCTGCTGCCCGTGCGCCGGGCCCTGCTTTCCGTTTCCGACAAGACCGGTCTGATCGACCTGGCCCGCGCCCTGGCCGCGCGCAACGTCGAGCTGCTTTCCACTGGCGGTACCGCCAAGGCAATCCGCGACGCCGGCCTGCCGGTCAAGGACGTGGCCGACGTCACCGGCTTCCCGGAAATGATGGATGGCCGGGTCAAGACCCTGCACCCGCTGGTGCACGGCGGCCTGCTTGGCCGTGCCGGCCAGGATGAGGCGGTGATGGCCGAACATGGCATTGCGGCGATCGACCTGCTGGTGCTGAACCTGTACCCGTTCGAGCGCGTCACCGCCAACGCGGACTGCACACTGGCCGATGCGGTGGAAAACATCGACATCGGCGGCCCGGCCATGTTGCGATCGGCGGCGAAGAACTTCGCCCGTGTTGCAGTGGCCACCGATCCGTCGCAGTACGCCGAATTGCTCGCCGAGCTGGATGCCAATGATGGCAGGCTGTCGGCCGCCAAGCGCTTCGCGCTGTCGGTGGCCGCGTTCAACCGCGTGGCGCAGTACGACGCGGCGATCAGCAACTACCTGTCGGCGGTAACCGCCACCGATGCGGCCGTGCCGATGCGGACCGAGTTCCCGGCGCAGATGAATTCCAGCTTCGTGAAGGTCATGGACCTGCGCTACGGCGAGAACCCGCACCAGGCCGGCGCGTTCTACCGCGACCTGTCGCCGGTGGCCGGCACGCTGGCCACGTTCCAGCAGCTGCAGGGCAAGGAACTGAGCTACAACAACCTGGCCGATGCCGATGCCGCATGGGAATGCGTGCGCCAGTTCGACGCGCCGGCCTGTGTGATCGTCAAGCATGCCAACCCGTGCGGCGTGGCCGTGGGCGCCGGCAACGGCGATGCCTACGAATTGGCGTACGCCACTGACCCGACCAGCGCCTTCGGCGGCATCATCGCCTTCAACAAGCCGCTCGACGCCGCCACGGCCAAGGTGATCCTGGACCGCCAGTTCGTGGAAGTGCTGATCGCTCCGGATTACGAACCGGCTGCGCTGGAGTACGCGCAGAAAAAGGCGAACGTGCGCGTGCTGCGCATTCCGCACGGCGAAGGCCGCAACAATTACGACACCAAGCGCATTGGCTCGGGCCTGCTGGTGCAGAGCGCGGACAACCGTGGCATGCGCCGTGACGAACTGACCGTGGTCAGCAAGCTGGCTCCGACCGAGAAGCAGTTCACCGACCTGCTGTTCGCCTGGAGCGTGGCCAAGTTCGTCAAGTCCAACGCGATCGTCTACGCCAAGGACAACCGCACCATCGGCGTCGGCGCCGGCCAGATGAGCCGCGTGTATTCGGCGCGCATCGCCGGCATCAAGGCGGCCGACGCGAACCTGGTGGTCGAAGGTTCAGTGATGGCGTCCGACGCGTTCTTCCCGTTCCGCGACGGCATCGACGCCGCCGCCGCCGCCGGCATCAAGGCGGTGATCCAGCCGGGTGGTTCGATGCGCGACGCCGAAGTGATTGCCGCGGCTGACGAACACGGCCTGGCGATGGTGTTTACCGGCGTGCGTCACTTCCGCCATTGATTGTTCGGCGTAAGGTGGGGGCCGACCAGGCGTCGGCGCCCGCTGACAGGTTCTGACCGGAGCTGGAGGGTGATCGCATGACCGACAACCATGGCGAGCTGATTCTGTACCGCACCGATGACGGTCGGACGGAGGTTCATCTGCGCGCCGCGGAAGGTACGGTCTGGCTGACGCAGGCAGAAATGGCGGCCTTGTTCCAAACCACGCCCCAGAACATCACCCAGCACATCCAGTCAGTCTACGATGACGCTGAGATTGAGGAGTCGGCAACGTGTAAGGAATACTTACAGGTTCGACAGGAAGGGAGCCGCGAGGTGCGGCGTACCGTGAAGACCTATCGGCTTGAACTCATCATGGCGGTGGGGTTCCGCGTGCGATCACCACGAGGCGCGCAGTTTCGCCGTTGGGCAGCGGAGGGCCTGTCGCAGTACTTGGTAAAAGGCTTCCTGCTCAACGACGAACGACTCAAGGACGCCGAGCGCGCGGACTACTTCAAAGAACTGCTGCTCCGCATCCGCGACATCCGAAGTTCGGAGAAGCGGTTCTACCAGACGCTGCGTGATCTGTTCAAAGCCAGCAGCAGCGATTACGACGGCACGGCAGCAACAGCCAAGACGTTCTTCGCCACCATCCAGAACAAGCTGGTCTTCGCCATTACCGGCCGCACCGCTGCGCAGCTGATTGTCGAGCGCGCCGATCCCGACGTGCCTCACATGGGCCTGACAAACTGGTCCGGCGACAAGCTCCGCAAGTCCGACGCGGTCGTGTCAAAGAACTACCTGACACAGAGGGAACTCGATCAGCTGAACCGGCTGGTCACCATGTTCCTCGACTTCGCAGAAGACCGTGCCGAGCGTCGCATCGAAATGCGGATGGACGACTGGATCACGCAGACCGACCGTTTCCTCGACTTCAACGAACGCGCTGTGCTCAACGGTCCGGGCCGCATCTCAAGTCAGCAGATGGAGTTGATCATCGCGGAGCGCTACGCAGCATTCGATGCGCAGCGGCGCGGAGCGGACAGGATCACATCAGAACGCGAGGCCGAGGTCGACCTGCAGCAGTTGCACACCGAAGCCAAGCGTCTTTTCTCCGCCGTGAAGCCGGACTGACCGCCTTCCACCCTACTTTCTAACTGTTACCCCAGGAATGTCTCAATGAAAATCCTCGTCATCGGCTCCGGCGGCCGTGAACATGCCCTGGCCTGGAAGCTGGCCCAGTCGTCCCGTGTCACCGAGGTGCTGGTTGCACCGGGCAATGCGGGCACCGCCACCGAGGCCGGCTGCCGCAATGTCCCGGTGAAAGTCACGGACCTGGACGGGCTGCTGGCACTTGTGCAGGCGGAAGGTGTCGAGCTGACCGTGGTTGGCCCGGAAGTACCGCTGGTGGCCGGCGTGGTCGACCGCTTCCGCGCTGCTGGCCATCGCATCTTCGGCCCCACCGCTGCGGCGGCGCAGCTGGAAGGCAGCAAGGCCTACGCCAAGGACTTCCTGGCCCGCCACAACATTCCCACCGCGTTCTATGCCGTGCATACCGAGGTGGATGCTGCGCTGGCCTACGTCCGCGACAAGGGCGCACCGATCGTGGTCAAGGCCGATGGCCTGGCCGCGGGCAAGGGCGTGATCGTGGCGATGACGCAGCAGGAGGCCGAAGACGCGGTGCGCGACATGCTGTCGGGCAATGCGTTCGGCGATGCAGGCGCGCGCGTGGTGATCGAGGAATTCCTCGATGGCGAGGAAGCCAGCTTCATCTCGATGGTCGATGGCACCACGGCGCTGCCGATGGCCACCTCGCAGGACCACAAGCGCGTGGGCGATGGCGATACCGGCCCGAACACCGGCGGCATGGGCGCGTATTCGCCCGCACCGGTGGTTACCGAGGAGGTGCACGCACGGGTGATGCGCGAGGTGGTGAACCCCACCGTGCAGGGCATGATCGCCGACGGCATCCCATTCACCGGCTTCCTCTATGCCGGGCTGATGATCGATGCCAGTGGCGCGCCGAAGGTGATTGAATTCAACGTGCGCTTCGGCGACCCGGAAACCCAGCCGGTAATGCTGCGCCTGCAGTCGGACCTGGTGGAACTGGTGGAGGCGGCGATCGATGCACGCCTGCATGAAGTGGAAGCGCGGTGGGACCCGCGTCCGTCGCTGGGCGTGGTGATGGCGGCGGCGCCGTATCCGGAAACGCCGATCACCGGTGATGTGATCCACGGGCTGGACCAGGTGCCGTCTACGGCCAAGGTGTTCCACGCCGGCACCACGCTGGACGCGCAGGGCCAGGTGCTCAGCGCTGGCGGCCGCGTGTTGTGCGTGGCCGCGCTGGGCGACAGCGTGGGCGATGCACAGGCCAATGCGTATGCGGGCGTGGAGAAGGTGACGTGGGAAAACGAATTCCACCGCAATGACATTGGCTGGCGGGCTATCGCGCGCGAGAGGGCGTAAGAGCAGCCGACTGACAGTCGGCTCTACTCTCGGTAGGTGCCCACCGTTGGTGGGCACGCTCTTGGCGCAACAAAAAAGCCCGGCGATGCCGGGCTTTTGTTTGATGCGTTGGATGCCGCGTTACGCGGTGAACAGCGCCTTCATCTTCTTCAGCGCGTTTGCTTCGACCTGGCGGATGCGTTCGGCGGACACGCCGTACTCATCGGCCAGCTCCTGCAGGGTGACCTTGCTGTCGGCGTCCAGCCAGCGACGACGGATGATGTCGCGCGAGCGGGCGTCGAGTTCGGCCAGGCCCTCGCGCAGCAGCTGCAGCTGGTTGTCTTCGCTGTCGGCACGCTCGTAGGCCATCGACGGATCTTCATCGTTGGCGACCAGGAACGCAGCCGGCGACGGCGGCGCATGCTCGTTATCGTCATCGCTGGGCGCATCGAAACCGATGTCGCGACCCGAGAGGCGCGATTCCATTTCCAGCACTTCGCGTTCGGACACGTTGAGGTCCTTGGCGACAGCGGTGACTTCCGCCGCGTTCAACCAGCCCAGGCGGGTCTTGGACTTGCGCAGGTTGAAGAACAGCTTGCGCTGCGCCTTCGTCGTGGCGACCTTGACGATGCGCCAGTTCTTCAGGATGAACTCGTGCATTTCGGCACGGATCCAGTGCACCGCGAAGGACACCAGGCGGACGCCCATGTCCGGGTCGAAGCGCTTCACGGCCTTCATCAGGCCGATGTTGCCTTCCTGGATCAGGTCGCCCAGCTGTAGGCCGTAGCCGTTATAGCCACGGGCCACGTGCACCACGAAGCGCAGGTGGGAATGGACCAGCTCGCGCGCGGCGTCCAGGTCCTGCTCGTCGCGGAAGCGGCGGGCCAGGTCCTGCTCGTCATCGACCGTCAACACCGGGATCTGGTGCACGGCGCCGATGTAGGCGTCCAGCGAACCGAGCGCACTGGGAATCGGAAGATTGTTTGCCACAAGGGCAGTAGACATGTTCTGGCTCATAGGGGTCATCTTATCAGTCCTGTATTTGGACTGCTGACAGTTCAAAAAGTTCCAGCGTTCCGCAGGTGAAACGCTGACGCAGATCAGGCCCCTAACGTACCGCGAAATGGTGACAGTTGCGAGTGGCCGCCCTTCGGCGCAATTCCAATATAAATCAATATGATACAGTCCAAAACGTCACCACCACGTCGTTTTGGGCAGGACAATCCCACAAAGATCGGCCCATTCAGGATGAAAACGTTGCCAGGCATTCAGCCGAAGCGCCCGAATGAGATGAACGGTGGCAGGCCAGACAATGCCGAAGCCTAGTAATACCCGGACAAATTCAGGAAGAACCCCTTCGCTTCATACCGCAACTCGGTCAGGTCATCACTGAACTCGGTGAAGTTGTACCCCGCACCAATCTTGAAGTTCTGCCCCACCTGGCGGTCCACGCCCACCAGCCAGCCCTTCTTGTCGCCGCCCTCGCGCACGTCCAGCCAGCGGTACTCGCCCATCGCCTCCCACTGCGCGAACAACCGGTAGCGCAACTGCAAGGCGGAGAAGTTGACCCGGCTGTCCAGCCACGCGCCCTCGCCGCGCCCGGTGCGGTAATCGCCCCAGCGCCCCGCCAGCTTTCCGGCCAGCTCCCACCGGTCGCTGAGCTGCATCACGCCTTCAAACGAGATGATCTGCGACTTCTGGTCGTACACGTTGCCACCTTCCTGGCCCAGCGACGCCACGTCATAGAGATACGTGTACTTGCCGAAGGCCGCCCAGCGCGTGTTGTCGTGCGGACGCCAGGCAAAGCCCAGGTTGGACTCCACCAGCTTGGCATCGGCCAGCGGGTTGCGCTTGTCATCCGTGTCGGCGTAGTTGGCGCGCAGCGCGATGCGCCAGTCCTCGTTGACCTTGTACAGCAGCCGGTTGGTGGTCACCCACTGCCGACGATCTTCAGCGCCTTCGTCGCGGCGGTATTCGAGCTTGCTCGTCCACTGCGTATCGGCATCGGTGCGGCCACCGCTGACGCTGTAGGCGCGGCGATCGACGCGCCCGGTCGTCGCATCCAGTTCGCCGTCCATCACGCTGAAGCCCAGCGTCCAGCCCTGCGCGGGGTAGAAGTCCATGCCGAAGGTATGCACCAGCCCGGCGCTGTCGTCGCGGCGGTCCTTCAGGTACTGGCTTTCGTTGAACACGTTGACCTGGTTGCTCAGGCGCCAGCGCTGGCCCAGCGTCCAGCCCGACTGCAGCCCGGTGTCGTAGAGCGGGTCGGTGGTGGTCCGGTCGGTGCTGTAGCTGTAGTTGCCATAGAAGCTGTGCTCGGGCGTCATCCAGTATTCGCCTTCGAGCTTGGCGCCATCGCCGCGGCTGCCGCTGCTCACTTCCGCGCCCAGGCTGGAGCGGTCGCCGAACAGGTAGCGCGCGCCCAGCGTGGCCAGGTCGTTCTTCTCATAGGCGCCGCTGTCGTCATCCACGGTCAGCTGCCCTACCCCATACAGCTCCCACTTGGCACCGAAGCGCTGCCGGTAACTCAGCGCCGCCAGGGTGCCGTCCACGTCGGTACCGGCGTTCTCCTCGCGCACCCGGCGCAGCTCGGCGCCGAGCTGACCGTCATTGCCCAGCCGCCAGTCCATGGTCAGCTGCGACTGCTCCACTGCTACCTCACCGCGCTCGGCGCGGCTGTGCCGACCGTACAGGCTCAGGTTGTCGGTGAAGTAGCCCAGGAACTCGGCACCGTATTCCTCCAGCGCCAGCCCACTGTCCATGCGCGAGACCGAGAAGCCGGCGTCCACGTCGCGCCACCAGGCGCCCATGCTCCAATCCTGCTTGGTCCACCCCAGCTCGCGCAGGTTGGCGCGCGCTTCCACCGCGCGGGCATCGCCCTTGCGGTCGCCGCTGACCGGGTTGCGCTGGATGAAGCTCAGGCCGCCGTTGTCGGAGTAGAAGATCGGCGCGGCAGTAGCCTCGGTGCGGGTCTGTTCCAGTTTCAGGTAAGTGCCGCGCCCAGCCTGAAGGGTAAGGTCGGCGCCCATCAGGCTGTAGTCGTCGCCACTGCGGTTCTCGTCGACGTAGGTGCCGCCCACCGCCACGTGGTCGCCGAACCACTGCTTGCCGCGCAGCCCGGCGCTCACGTCGTCGGTGCTGAAGCCCAGCGGGATGTACTCGTAGTCCACCAGGAGCAGCTGGTCATAGCCATCCAGTGGC
Source organism: Stenotrophomonas sp. SrG (assembly GCF_050031795.1). Lineage (NCBI taxonomy): Bacteria > Pseudomonadati > Pseudomonadota > Gammaproteobacteria > Lysobacterales > Lysobacteraceae > Stenotrophomonas > Stenotrophomonas sp. SrG. Next base: position 21,718 of record NZ_JBNBBE010000011.1, on the reverse strand, counting down.
GTATCACGGGTCAGCGTGCGCACGTTCTCGCGCGTGATCTGCGACAGCGCGCGGGTCAGGAACAGGCGGCCCTGGATCTCGTTGATCTCGTAATCCCGACCGCGCTGCAGGGTGGTGCGTGTCTCGGTTCGGCCGGTGGTGCGATCGCGCACTTCCATCACCACCTGCTCCGACCCGGGCAGCAGGTCGGTGTGGCGCAGGTAATAGAGGCTGCCGCCGGTGCCGAGGAACTCGGTGTGGCCAAGCGCGGACTGCGCCTCGGAACCGAAGGCCTTGAGCAGCGAACGCGGGTCGCCCAGCGGGGTGGTCGCGCGCGAGCGCCAGCTCACCGCCGCGCCGTACAGCGAACGCACGTACTGGCCGTACTCGGTGCCGGTGAAGCCAGTGGCGAAGTTGCCCCACAGCGCCTGGTTCTGGTCCCAGTCCACGCGCACGTACAGCTTGCCCTGCGTGTCGATGTCGCGATACGTGGTGGAGTCGTCACCGTATACCGGGTAGTACTGGTCCGGATCGAGGCGGCGGAACACATCGCGCGCGTCGGCGTCCAGGAAGCCGTCGAACAGCCGCTTCAGCTCGCGGTCGTAGGTGTCGGCCTGCGCGGTGACCAGGTACTTCCCGCGCAGCTTGCTCTTCAGGTAGAACGCCAACCGGCCTTCGCTGAGGAAGCTGTCGTCCTGGTCGCGGTCGGCGGCGAGCGGATCCAGGTTGCCGCTGGCGGTATTGCGCGACAGCGTCACATCGGCCAGCGCCACCAGGAAGCGGTAGCTGCCGGTCACTTCCACGTCGAGCGTGCGGGTCAGCGTCGGCGCATCCATGGCCTCCACCTGCACGGTGTACCGGTGCTCGCCAATCGGCTCCAGGAACTCGGCGGCAAACTTCTGCTCCAGGTCCACCGGGAAGCTCTGCCCGTTGATCATCACCCGTGCATTGGGGCTCAACCCACGCCCGTAGATCCGCACCCGCGAGCCATAGATCGGAATGTTCTGCTGGCGCAGCGCGTTCTGCCCGTAGATGGCATTGCTCAGCTGCTGTGCCTGCGCATCGTCTCCATCGAGCACGCGACCCAGGGTGCGCTGCACGTTGTCCCGCACCAGCTGGGTGCCGCGTTCGTAGTCGGTGGGCAGTACCAGCTGGAAGCGCTGCGCGTTGGTTTCATCGAAGGAACCATCCCGGCCGTAGGCCCGGGCGATGTACTGCAGGTCATCGCCAACGCGCAGGTTGAGGTTTTCCGGCAGCTGCCCGTCCCACTCGGTGTTGCCGACGTAGTCCACCGGCATCTCGATGCGCGCCAGTGGCGTGACCAGGTCAGTGTCGCTGCCGCGGTAGATCACCACTTCCAGGCGCTCGATGAACGAGGCGTAGTTGTTGTAGCCGTGGAAGCGCAGCGGCTTGGTCAGCCGGCCGTTCTCGAACGGGGCCATGGAGCCCGTCTGCACATTGAGCACCGGCGCCGACAGCGCCGGATCTTCGGTGGCCCAGACCACGGCGCCATCGGGGAGCTCGGTGGCCGACGCACCATTGGGTGCCGGCACCACCGCGCCGGGTTCCGCAGGACCGGCGGGAGCATCCGCCGCCGGACGCACCTGCAGCAGCAGGTCATTGCCCTGCCGACAGCCGTCCACCCCGCACAGGGTGGTGGGCACTTCGGGCAGCGGTTGCGGCGCCTGCGCGTGGGTGATCGGCGACCACAGCGCCAACAGGAGCATCAGGGAGCTGAGTGAGGTCTTGCGGTTCATGGTCATCTCCTCAGCGGTCCGCACGGTCGGCGGGGCGGGCCGGCGCAGCGGGCTGCACCTGGACCTGCACACGGGCGGCAATATCGGCAGGCAGCCGTGGCAGCAGGGCCTTGCGCAGCACCTCGGCGCGCTGCCCGGCCAGTGCAGGCGTGGCCTGCCCGGCGGCTACGTTGACCTGCCCCCCGCCCTGCGCCTCCAGCGTGCGTGCTGCATGCGCCAGCACCGTCTCGGCAGCGGCGCCCAGCGTGGCCTGGCCGGGAACGAACAGCCCTTCCCCAACCTCCAGCACCGATTGCGGTGGCCCGGCGTTGAACCTGCCTTCGGGCAATGCGACGCCGAAGTCGAAGCGCACCGGCAACCCCGGGGTGATCCGGCGCAGCAGCGGATTGCGGGTCGTGAAGCGTGCGTCGGCCGGCAACGTGGTCGGATCGACCTTGAGGATGAAGTTGCGTCCGCGCGCCTGGCCACCGTTGATGCCGACCAAGTGATAGCGGCCGTACGCATCGGTTTCGATCACCAGGCCTTCCACCGATGCCACGCGGACACCGGGGATGCCACGTTCGCCTGCGTCCTGCACGCCGTTGCCGTTGCGATCGTTGAACACGCTGCCGATCACCAGGCTTTCGTCCAGCAGCGGGTCGCCGATCACCTCCACGTCGGCAGAGGCCACGTTGCTGATGGTGGTGCCCAGCACGTCATTGGCAGTGATGCGGTTGGTATGCACACCCAGCCCCACGCCCGCCCCCACCCGCAGGTAGTACACCAGCGTGGCCGATCCACCGGCGCGGATGTCCAGGCCGTCGATGCGCAGCGGTGCCACGCCGCTGGCACGTGCGGAATTGTCGATGTCCTGCGCCTCGAACCCGCCCGGGATGAAGGTGAAGCCACTGGGCAGGGTGTCGAACAGGGTGACGCCCAGCGCGTCGAAGTCGCCCATGTTCTCCACGGTGACCACATAGCGCACCACGTCACCCACCTTCACGCTGCGCTGGGTGGCCTGCTTGGTCAGGCGCAGCACCACCGCATCGGCGGTGACCACCACGTTGACCCAGCCTTCCACGCACACCGGGGTCGGCATCGAGGCATCGCAGATGTTGTAGCTGAAGTTGTCCAGACCGCTGTAACCGACGAAGGCGGTGTAGATGCATTCGCCGTTGCCGCAGGTTGCGCGTCCGTTGCCCGCCGCCCTGCCCAGCCGCATCGATGCCGGGTTGATGCGAGCGCCGCTGGTGGTGAGGTTGTCCAGCAGCGGTACGGTGGTGGTGGTCCCACTGAGCACGGTGATGTTCTCGTCCACCACGTCCACGTCATTGACCTGGGTCTGCACGGTGACCGTGGCACTGCTGCAGACCGCCGGCGAGGCCTGGTTGCAGAGGCTGTAGGTGAAGCTGTCGGCACCGCTGAAGTTGGTCATCGGGGTGTAGCGCACGCTGCCGTCAGGCAGCACCACCGCCGTGCCCATGGTCGGCGCGGTGGTGATGGTCACCGCCACCGTGCCCGGATCGACCGGCGTGCCATTGGCCAGGTCGTTGGCCAGCACCGGCACATCGACGGCCGTGTCCTGCGGTGTGCTGGCCTGGTCGTTGTTGGCAACCGGCACGCTGTTCGGCGCTGCCGCCAGGGTGACCGACACCGTACCCACCGCGCATACCGTGGGCTGCGCCACCAGGCAGATCTGGTAGGTGGTGGTGTAGGTCGTCCCGGGCGTACCGGCAGTGACGTCGACGCTGCCGTCGGGCTGGATGGTCAGCGCCGGGGTGTTGGTCGGCGTCAGCACCACCGTGGTCGGGTCCACGGGCGTGCCGTTCAACGTGTCGTTGGTCAGCACGTTGGTCACGCCGGTGGCGCCGCCCGGGGGCACGCCGGGCACGCTGTCGTCGTTGGCCACCAGGACACCCGCGCTGGCCAGGGTGACCGACACCGTGCCGATATCGCACACCGCCGGCTGGGCCACCAGGCAGATCTGGTAGGTGGTGGTGTAGGTGGTGCCGGGCGTGCCCGCCGCGACGTTGACACTGCCGTTGGGCTGGATGGTGATGGCGGCGGTGTTGACCGGGGTCAGCACCACCGTGGCCGGGTCCAGCGCGGCACTGTTGTAGGTGTCGTTGGTCAACACGTTGGCCACACCGTTGGCGCCGGCGGCCGGCACATTGGCCACCGTGTCGTCCACCGCGTCGAGCAGGCCTGGCGTGGTGGCCAGGGTGACCGACACCGTGCCGATGTCGCACACCGTCGGCTGTGCCACCAGGCAGAGGCGGTAGGTGGTGGTGTAGGTGACACCCGGGGTACCGGCCGCCACGTCCAGGCTGCCGTTGGGCTGGATGGTCAGCGCCGTGGTGTTGTTCGGGGTCAGCACCACCGTGGCCGGGTCGAGCGCGGCGCCGTTGAAGGTGTCGTTGGCGAAGACGTTGAGCACGCCGAGCGCCCCGGTCGCCGGTACGTTGCTGGCAGTGTCGTCCACCGCATCGAGCAGCGCCGCGGTGACCGTCACGCTGACGGTGGCGGTGTCGCACACGTTGAGGTTGGGCGCGGGCAGGCACACCTGGTAGGTGAAGGTGTCGGTACCGGTGAAGCCCGCGTTGGGGGTGTAGCTGATGGTGTTGTCGCCGTTGACCACGGCGGTGCCGTTGGACGGCGGCACCGGCACGGTGAACACCGCGCCGACCGGCAAGGTGTCGTTGGCGGCCACGGCCAGTACCGTGGTGCCGGTCCCGGCGGGCAGCGCGTCGTCGGCCGCATCCGGGCGCACCGCGACCAGCGCGGTGGCCTGGGCGCAGTTGCCCGGCTGTGCGTTCTCGCACACCTGGTAGGTGAGCGTGGTCGCTGCCGGCAGCGTGCCCGGTGCCACGGTCACCACGCCGTTGGCGGCCATGCTGTAACCCGGCACCGCGCCGACCAGCGAGGCGGTCACCGGCGTGGTCCCCGGAACGATCGGGGCGCCGTTGAAGGTGTCGTTGAGCAGCACGCTGGCGGTGGTGCCACCGGTCGGCGCAACCGGCGCGCCGCTGAAGTCATCGGCCTGCGCGACCAGCGCGCTGGCCGTCACCGTCAGGCTTACCGACGCGGTATCGCACACGCTGCCATTCGGTGCGGGCAGGCACACCTGGTAGGTGAAGCTGTCCGCGCCGGTGAAGCCTGCGGTTGGCGTGTAGCTGATGCTGCCATCGGGATTGACCACGGCGGTGCCGTTGGCCGGCGCGACCGGGACGGTGATCGTCGGGTTGAGCGGCAGCGTGTCGTTGGCGGTCACTGCAAGCACCGTGGTGGCGCCCGCCGTGGCCGACAGCGTGTCGTCCGCAGCGGCCGGGCTGACCGCCACCAGCGCGGTGGACTGTGCACAGTTGGTCGGCACGGCGGTCTCGCAGACCTGGTAGGTCAGCGTGACTGCAGCGGGCGTGGTGCCGGCCGCAACGGTGACGACACCGTTGGCGGCCATGCTGTAGCCCGGCACCGGGCCCAGCAACGACGCGGTCACCGGGGTCGTGCCGGGCACGATCGGGGTGCCATTGAAGGTGTCGTTGAGCAGCACGCTGGACGTGCTGCCACCGGCAGCCGGTGCGATCGGGGTGCTGCTGAAGTCATCGGCCACGGCGGTGACCGTGGTGACGGCGACGGTGATCGAGACCGTCGCGCTGTCGCACACACCGGCACCCGGGGCGGGCAGGCAGGCCTGGTAGGTGAAGCTGTCCGGGCCGGTGTAGCCGGGGTTGGGCGTGTAGCTGATGGTGCCGTCGCCGTTGACGATGACGCTGCCGTTGGCCGGGCCGGCCGATACGGTAATGGTCGGATTGACCGGCAGGGTGTCGTTGGCGATGACGTTGAGCACCGTGGTGGTACCCGCCGCTGCGGTCAGCGTGTCATCAACCACGACCGGGCTGACCGCAACTACGGCGGTGGACTGCGCGCAGTTGGTCGGCACGGCCACTTCGCACACCTGGTAGCTGAGCGTCACCGCCGCCGGCGTGGTGCCGGGGGCCACGCTCACCACACCGTTGGGGGCCATGCTGTACCCGGTCACCGGGGTCACCAGCGATGCCGCGACCGGAGTGGTCCCGGGCACGATGGCAGCGCCGTTGAAGGTGTCGTTGAGCAGCACGCTGGCGGTGCTGCCGCCGGTCGCGGGTGCGATCGGTGCCGCGGTGAAGTCATCGGCCACCGCAGTGAGCGTGGTGGCGCTGACGGTGAGGGTCACCGTGGCGGTATCGCACACACTGCCGCCAGGTGCCGGCAGGCACAGCTGGTAGGTGAAGCTGTCCGGGCCGGTGTAGCCGGCGGTCGGGGTGTAGCTGATGGTGCCGTCGCCATTGACCACGGCGGTGCCGTTGGTCGGTGCGACCGGAAGGGTGACCACCGGGTTCAGCGGCGCCGCATCGTTGGCCAGGACGTTGAGCACGGTGGTGGTGCCGGCGGTGGCCGGCAGTGCATCGGCGACGGCATCCGGGCTCACCGCCACCAGCACGGTCGCGGCCGCGCAGTTGGTCGGCACCGCGTTCTCGCACACCTGGTAGTTGAGCGTCACCGCGGCGGGCGTGGTGCCAGCCGCAACGGTGACGACACCGTTGCCGGCCATGGTGTAGCCGGGCGCCGTGGTCAGCAGCGATGCGGTTACCGCCGTGGTCCCGGGCACGATGGCGGCACCATTGAAGGTGTCATTGAGCAGCACGCTGGCGGTGCTGCCGCCGGTCGCCGGTGCGATCGGTGCTGCGGTGAAGTCATCGGCCACCGCGGTGAGCGTGGTCGCGCTGACAGTGAGGGTCACCGTGGCGGTATCGCAGACACTGCCGCCCGGTGCGGGCAGGCACAGCTGGTAGGTGAAGCTGTCCGGGCCGGTGTAGCCGGCGGTCGGGGTGTAGCTGATGGTGCCGTCGCCATTGACCACGGCGATGCCGTTGCTCGGTGCGACCGGGAGGGTGACCACCGGGTTCAGCGGCGCCGCATCGTTGGCCAGGACGTTGAGCACGGTGGTGGTGCCGGCGGTGGCCGGCAGTGCATCGGCCACCGCATCGGGGCTGACCGCGACCACCACGGTGGCGCCGGCGCAGTTGGTCGGCACCGCGTTCTCGCACACCTGGTAGTTCAGCGTCACCGCGGCGGGCGTGGTGCCGGCCGCAACGGTGACGACACCGTTGCCGGCCATGCTGTAGCCGGGCTCGACGGTGAGCAGGGTGGCGGTCACCGGGGTGGTACCCGGCACGATCGGCGCACCGTTGAAGGTGTCGTTGAGCAGCACACTGGCGGTACTGCCGCCGGTCGCCGGCGCGATGGGCGCGCTGGTGAAGTCGTCGTTGACCGCGGCAAGGCCGGTCAGGCTGACAGTGACCGCCACCGATGCCGTATCGCAGACGGACGCGCCGGGGGCCGGCAGGCACACCTGGTAGGAGAAGGTGTCCGCGCCGGTGAAGCCGGCCGTGGGCGTATACGTGATGGTGCCGTCGCCATTGACCACGGCGACGCCGTTGGCGGGCGCAACCGCGATCGTGATCGACGGGTTGGCCGGCAGCGTGTCATTGGCGCCGACATTGAGCACGGTGGCGGTACCCGCCGTGGCCGGCAGGGTGTCGTCCACCGCGTCCGGGCTGACCGCCACCACGGCGGCAGCCGCGGCGCAGTTGGTCGGGACGGCGGTCTCGCAGACCTGGTAGTTCAGGGTGACCGCGGCAGGCGTGGTGCCCGGGGCCACGCTGATCACGCCGTCGGCGGCCATGCTGTAGCCGGTTTCCACGGTCAGCAGGGTGGCGGTCACCGGGGTGGTGCCCGGCACGATGGGTGCACCATTGAACGTGTCGTTGAGCAGCACGCTGGCGGTGCTGCCACCGGCTGCCGGGGCGATCGGCGTGGCGGTGAAGTCATCGGCCGCAGCGGTGAGCGAGGTCACCGCCACGGTCACGGCGACCGTGGCGGTGTCGCAGACACCGGCTGCCGGCGCGGGCAGGCAGACCTGGTAGGTGAAGCTGTCCGCGCCGGTGAAGCCGGCCGTGGGCGTATAGCTGACGGTGCCGTCGCCGTTGACGAGCGCCGTGCCGTTGGTCGGCGCGGCAGCCACGGTCACGGTCGGTGCAAGCGGGGCGGTGTCGTTGGCCAGCACGTTGAGCACGGTGGTGGCGCCGGCAGTGGCCGGCAGCGCGTCGTCCACCGCGTCCGGGCTGACCGCCACCACGGCCGTGGCACCGGCGCAGTTGGTCGGCACCGCGTTCTCGCAGACCTGGTAATTCAGCGTCACCGCCGCCGGCGTGGTACCGGCGGCCACGGTGATCACGCCATTGGCCGCCATGCTGTAGCCGGTGACCGGCGAGGACAGCGAGGCGGTCACCGCCGTGGTACCGGGATTGATCGGTGCACCGTTGAAAGTGTCGTTCAGCAGCACGCTGGTGGTGCTGCCACCGGTCGCCGGCGCGATGGGCGTGGCGGTGAAGTCATCGTTGGTCGCGGTGAGCGTGGTGGCGCTCACGGTCAGCGACACCGTGGCGGTGTCACACACTCCGGCACCCGGCGCCGGGAGGCACACCTGGTAGGTGAAGCTGTCAGGACCGGTGTAGGCGCCGGCCGGGGTGTAGGTGATGCTGCCGTCGCCGTTGGCCACCGCCGTGCCGTTCGCGGGCGCGCCGACAACGGTGACCACCGGGTTCAGCGGTGCGCTGTCGTTGGCAAGCACGTTGAGCACGTTGGCGGTGCCGGCGGTAGCCGGCAGCGTGTCATCGGTCGCGTCCGGGCTGACCGCAACGAGCGCGGTGGCGGCTGCGCAGTTGGTCGGCAGCGCGGTCTCGCACACCTGGTAGCTCAGGGTCACCGCGGCAGGCGTGGTGCCTGGCGCCACGCTGACCACGCCGTTGGCGGCCATCGTGTAGCCGATAACCGGACTGATCAGCGTGGCGGTCACCGGGGTGGTGCCCGGCACGATCGGCGCGCCATTGAAGGTGTCGTTGAGCAGCACGCTGGCGGTGCTGCCGCCCGCCGCCGGCGGGATCGGCGACGCGGTAAAGTCGTCGTTTGTCGCGGTGACCGTGGTCGCCGTCACCGTGAGCGCCACCGTGGCGGTATCGCACACGCTGCCATGCGGGGCCGGCAGGCACAGCTGGTAGGTGAAAGTATCGGGTCCGACAAACGCACCGGTGGGCGTATAGCTGAGCGTACCGTCGCCGTTGACGACCACGTTGCCGCCGGTCGGGGCGGTGGTCACGCTGAGCACCGGGGTGAGCGGCGCCACATCGTTGGCCAGCACGTTGAGCACGGTGGTGGCGCCGGCGGCCGCCGGCAGCACGTCGTTGACCGCGTCCGGGCTCATCACGACCACGGCGGTGGCCGTGGCGCAGTTGCTGGGCAGCGCGGTTTCGCAGACCTGGTAGTTCAGGGCGATGGAACCTGGCAGCGTGCCGGCCGCTACGGAGATCACGCCGTTGGCGGCCATGCTGTAGCCCGAGGTCAGCGTGGTGAGCGAGGCGGTGACCGGGGTGGTGCCCGGCACGATGGCCACGCCGTTGAAGGTGTCGTTGAGCAGCACGCTGGGCGTGCTGCCGCCCGTGGGCGGGATCGGGCTGGCGCTGTAGTCGTCGTTGACCGCGACCAGGGCACCCGCGGCAATGGTGATCGCGACCTGTGCGGTATCGCAGGTGGCGCCGTCCGGTGCCGGCAGGCACACCTGGTAGGTGAGCGAGTCCGCGCCGCTCTGCCCGGCGTTGGCGGTGTACTGCAGGGTGCCATCGGCCGCGAGCACGGCAACGCCCTTGGTCGGCAGCTGGGTCACCGTGAAGGTGACGCCGGCGGGCACATTGTCATTGGCGGCCAGGTTGAAGCTGCCCGGCTGGGTGCCGGTGACGCTGGCCGTGTCATCGGCCGCATCCGGCGCGATCAGCACCTGTACGTCGGCCGTGTCGCAGTTGGTCGTGGAGCCGAGTTCGCACAGGGCATAGCTGAGCGTGGTGGCGCCAGCCGGGGCGAACCCGGCCACGGTGATGACACCGGCACCATCGATGCTGAAGCCGGCCGGTGCGCCCACCAGGTTCACCGTGACCTGCAGCGGATTGGCGGCGGCCCCGTTGAAGGTGTCGTTGCCCAGCACGCTGGGCGTGGTGCCGCCCACGCCCGGCGCGAACACCGGTGCGCGGAAGTTGTCGTCCAGCGCGTCGAGGGTGTTGGCGACCACGGTGATGTTCACCGTGCCGGTGGCGCAGGTGGTGGCGTCCGGCGCAGGCAGGCACACCTGGTACTGCGCGGTCTGCGGGCCGGCGGCAGCCGGCGTGTAAGTGAAGTTGCCGTTGGGCTGCAGGGTGAAGGTGCCTGCGGCGGGCGGCGTGAGCAGGGTATAGCCCGCGCCGGCCGGTGCGTTGTCGTTGATGCTGACGTCGCCCACCAGCGGTTGCCCGGCCGGCGTGGTGTAGGTGTCGTCGGTAGCCGCGGGGGCGATCAGCAGGGCCACCTGCGCGGTATCGCAGTTGCTGCCCGCGCCGGCTTCGCACAGTTCGTAGGTGAGGCTGACTGCACCGGCGGCGGCACCGGCGGGCACGTTGATGACCCCGGCGCTGGTGATGGTGAAGCCCGGTGGCGGCGCGTTGACCAGGCTCAGGGTGACCTGGGCGGCGGTGACCGGGGCGGCATTGAAGGTGTCGTTGCCCAGCACGCTGGCGGTGCTCCCGCCGGTGACCGGCGAAATCACCGGGGCGGTGAACACATCGTCGACCGCGTCGATCGTATTGGCCGCGATGATCACGCTCACCGTGGCCGTCGCGCAGGTGCCACCGTTCGGCGCCGGCAGGCAGACGCGGTAGTCGAAGGTGTCGGTGCCGCTGGTTCCCGGGTTGGCGGTGTAGGTGAGCGTGCCGTTGCCGGCAAGATCGATGGTGCCCAGCGTGGGCGCGGTAATGGCGAAATACTCCGAACCGACCGGTGCGTTGTCATTGGTCGCGATCGAACCGTTCACCGACTGCCCGGCCTGCACGTTGAAGGTATCGGCCAGCGCAGTAGGCGCGACCAGCAGCTGGACGTCGGCGTCGTCGCAGTTGGCCGGCACGGCGACTTCGCAGAGCCGGTAGCTGAGCGTGACCAGGCCCGACGGAATGTTGGCGGCGACGGCGATGGTGCCGCTGGTCGGGTCCAGGGTGTATCCCGGCGTGGTCGACAGCAGGGTCGCGGTCACCGTCCCCGGCACCACGGCGCTGCCATTGAGGGTGTCATTGCCCAGCACGCTGGGCGTGGTGCCGCCGGCGCCCGGGATGGCGGTGGCGAAGGTGTCATCGTTGGCCAGCAGCGCGTTCGCGCCGAGAGTGACGGTGACGGTCGCGGTATCGCAGACAGTGCCATTCGGTGCAGGCAGGCAGACCTGGTAGCTGAAGGTGTCGGTACCGGCAGCGCCCGCGTTGGGGGTGTAGGTGAAGGCGCCATCGCCGCCGATGACGGCAGTGCCCTGGGTGGCCGGGGTGACCAGCGAGAAGGCTGCGCCGGGCGCGGCAATGTCGTTGGTGCCCACGTTACCCAGCGCCGGTTGCCCTGCCCCGGGTGTGGTCACGGCATCGTCCACCGCATCGGGCCCGACCACCAGCTGCACGTTGGCGGTATCGCAGAGGGTCGGCGCGCTGGTGAGGCAGATGCGGTAGGCCAGGGTCACCGCGCCGGCAGCGGTGCCTGCAGGCACGGTGATGAAGCCGCCGGCGTCCATCACGTAGCCGGCCGGAGCGGTGATCAGCGTAGTGGTCAGATTGGCCGCGACGACCGGATTGCCGTCGAAGGTGTCGTTGGCCAGCACGCTGGTGGCCAGCGTGCCGCCGCTCTGTGCCGGCACCGGGGTTGCGGTGAAGTCATCGGCCACCGCGTCGATGACGCTGGCGTTGATGTTCAGCGTGACCGTGGCGGTATCGCACGCGGCGCCATTGGGCGCGGGCAGGCACAACTGGTAGCTGAAGGTGTCGGTGCCGGTCGCGCCTGCATTGGCGGTGTAGGTGAAGCTGCCATCGCCGAGCAGCTGCAGGGTGCCCTGGGTGGGCGCGGTGCCGGTCTGGGTGAAGGTGGAGTCGACCACGTAGTTGTCGTTGTCGCGCACGTTGGCGACCAGCTGCGCGCCAGCCTGCACGGCGTAGCTGTCGTCCACGGCATTGGGCCCGACCACCAGCAGCACGTTGGCGGTATCGCAGTTGGCCGGCGATGCCTGTTCGCACAGCTGGTAGGTCAAGGTCACCGGGCCGGCGGCGGCGGTGGCCGGCACGTTGACGGTGCCATCGGCGGCAATGCTGTAACCCGACGGCGCACTGGTCAGCGACAGCACCATGTTGGCGGCCACGACCGGGACGCCGTTGAGGGTGTCGTTGGTCAACACGCTGGCGGTGGTGCCACCGGCACCCGGCGGCAACGGCGCGGCGCGGAAGTCGTCGTCGTTGGCAAGCAGCGCTGCGGCCTGCACGGGAATGGTGGGGGTGGTGGCGGTGTTGTCGCCCGGGGTCGGGTCGGTGGTGCCCAGCGGCGGGGTGATGGTGGCCACGTTGGCGGCGATGGTGGCCGGCGTTGTGGTCGGCGCGGTGCCGTTGACCAGCACCACCAGGACTTCACCGACGCCGACGTTGACGCCGATGTTGACGCTGCCGGTGCCCGATGCCGCCGCACACTGCGTGCTGGGCGAGACCACCGCGCAGGTCCAGCTCACTGCGGTCAGCTGCGCCGGCACGCTGTCGACCAGCGTGGCCCCCACCGCCTGCGACGGCCCCTGGTTGCGCAGCTCGATGCGGTACTGCACCGCGCCGCCGGCGGCGACCGGCGTGGGCGTGGTGATGGTCTTGAGCACGCTCAGCTGCGCGCTGGCGGCCAGCGTGTTGCTGTCGCTGCTGGTGTTGTTGCCCGGGGTGGGATCGGAGATGTCGGCCGGTGCGGCGACCGTGGCGGTGTTCACCAGCGGGTTGCGGTAGGCCTGCGCCTGCGCACCGCTCGCGGCCAGGGTCGTCAGCAGGATGCCGGCCAGCGGCAGCGCGCGGGCGCGCAGGCAGCTTTCAGCGAGCTGGGAAAGGAAGCGTCGGGCGCTGGCGGTCGACATGCAGGAATCCTCGAAAGCAGCGCGCAGGCATTCGGCCGCGCACCACGTGTTGCGACGTTGCTGTCGGCGCGCCACCGGGCGCGCCGGGTGGATACGGCTAGTACGCGGCAGGGTCGGCGCTGAAGATCACCGGCACGGTGATCGTTGCCTGCCCGCCGTTGATCAGGTCCACACCCAGGCTCACCCCATTGGTTCCCGCCGCACCGCCACTGGCGGCGCTGCAGACGCTTCCCGCCGACGCGATGCAGCTCCATGGCGCGCTCAGCGTGGCGCCGGCCGGCAAGGTGTCGGTCACCTGCGCCGCCGTGACCGGATCGGGCCCGGCATTGCTGACGGTGATGACGTAGCTGGCGGTTCCGCCGGGGGTATAGGAACCGCTGCCATCGGACTTGGTGATCGAAAGATCGGCCTGGCGCGTGCGGTTGGTGATCCGGCACACCACGTTGAGCGGCTGCGCCGACAATGCCGGCGAAGTGAAATTGAAGTTCTGCCCGGTACCGCTGGTCAGCGTGGTGCCGGCCTGGTCCTTGCACTCCCAGGTGCTGGCGTAACGCGCAAGCACCGTGGCGGTGCCTGCGGTTTCAGCCAGGGTGTAGACCGTGCCGGGCGTGGTGACCACCGCGGTGGTGGCGCCGTTGTTGCCGACATTGGCCACGCTGGCCAGTACCGTCGCGCCCTGGGCGACACTGAGGTTGAACAGTCCGGGGTCGGTGGTGGGCGCCAGCGTCTTGACCAGCTGCACGGTGGCCGCGCAGCTCTGCGAGATGCTTTCGACGGTGAATACCGCCTGGCCGATGCGGATGCCGAGCAGGCCCAGCAGGTTGTCCACCACGCCGCCAAGCACGGCGCTCAGGACCGGTGCGATGACGGTGTTGATCACGCCGCGCAACGGCGTCAGCAACGCAGGAATGATGGCGTTGACGATGCTGTTCACCGGCAACGGCAACTGGATGAGGTTGTTGACCAGCCGTACCACCGGCGTGCCGCTGGTGATCTGGATTTCGAGCGAGTTGACCAGCGAGGTGACCAGTGCCGTGGCGGTCACCGTGCCGCTGCTCAAGGTGCGTGTCTGTGGATAGGGACCGTTGAACACCACGGACTGGGTGGATGGGGTGCCGGTGGCCACCGCACGCAGGGACACGGTCAGCGGCACATCGACATCCGCCACTTTCAGACCGCTGAGCAGGTTCACGCCCACCGTGACCGCCAGCGAGGTGGCGCTGATCGGGGTCACGCTGGCGGGGGTGAGCACGGCGCTGCGGTTGAAGAACACCGCGTCGCTGATGGTGCCGATGTACAGGTTGACCAGGCCCGGCCGCGCCTGCAGGGTCACCGCGTTGCTGGCCAGGTTGACCGCGTTGATGGTGCCTTCGGCGCGGGCGACATCGGCATACACGGACAGATGCAGCAGCGAGGCGGTGATGTTGGTGCCGGCCAGCGAGACCAGGCCACCTACGTTGAGCCCGTTCAACGCGGACACCAGCGGTGCGATGTTCAGCCCCTGGGCGACGTCGAAATCGAATTTGAGGCGGATCGCGGCGCTGTGGAAGCCGGTGCCGACCGGGCCGCAGTTGTACACCGGCGGTTCGACCACCTGCGCCCAGATGCGCACATTGGCCAGGCCAGCCAGGCCGAGCGGGGCCAGCTGCGCGGTGGTGAGGGTGATCGGCGTGGGCGTGGTCACCACGTTGCGGAAGTTGTACAGCTGCACGCCACCGGTGATCAGGTCCAGTACGTCCAGGTTGACGTTGGCCAGCGAGCCGGGCGGCAGGCTCACCTGCAGCAGGTCGGCCAGGCGGATGTTGCCGGTCAGGCCGCTGAGCGATGGCGTGAGCAGGTTGAGTGCGTTGGCGGCCAGCGTGTTGCCGTCAGCCTGGAGCACCGAAACCAGCGCGGCCTGCAGCTGGCCCAGGGTGATGTTGGCGTTGAGCACCTGGCTGGGGTCGCTGACCGCGACACCCCCGTTGAGGCGGGTCAGCAGGGCATTGAGATTCACATCGGCACCGGCGATGTGGTTCCAGTCCACTGCGGTGATATTGATATTCGTTCCGGGCAAAAGCGTCGTGAAAAGCAGATTCAGGACCGGACTCTGGGTGCTGTCCACCTGCGCAAGTCGCGGACCAGCAGAAACACACGCGCCATTTGCCGTGCACGCATCCTGGGCATTTGCGACAGTGAAAATGCTGGATAACGCGAGCCCCATCACAATTAATGCGGAGATACTGACAATCCTGAACCGCACTAACATCCTTTTCACACCTGAAACATTATCCATCGGCCATCCCCCGGTCGTGGCCGCAGCACTCCATCCCGGGTAGGAAAATGCCTACCATGGGTGACCGGGTGCTGGCCTGTCTCGTTCAGATTCTGCCGGCGGACTTTCTGGCCGGCATGGAGGATTAACTACGTGGACGGGCGACAATCGTCAAACCGGCCAGTAGTTTTACTGAGGGAAGTTTGGCTGTCGCTGCGGGTTTTACGGATGGGTAACCCTGCGGTGCCAACGACGGACAGCGATTCTGTACATTCTGTTGAAAGAATTGCTGTCTCGTTAGTATCGATAACCATCCACCACTCAAGGAACGGGAAGGGGATTGCCATGCTCACGATGTCAGACCGGATCCGTGGGGCGCGGACCAGTGCAGGGCTGTCGCAAACGCAACTCGCGAATGAGACTGGCGTGAAAAGAAGTGCGGTAGCGCAATGGGAAAGAAGGGAGGGCACGCATCCGAGCGTGGAGCACCTGGCCCGCATTGCGGTGGTGACGCAGGTGCGTTTCGAGTGGCTGGCCACCGGGCGGGGCTGCGGCAAGGCCGATGGCGGGGAGCTGAGCGCCGCGGCGCCCACCGCCGATTACGCGCGCAACGACCTGGAGGGCAACATCCTGTCGCTGTTCCGGCGCCTGCCGCCGCGCAAGCGGCAGGTAGCGCAATCCATCATCGAAATGCTGGGTGTGTAGACAACGACGGTAGGTAACGACTGTTGGTCGTTACGCCGACATCGGCGGCAACGACCAGTCGATGCCGCCCAGGCCCCGTCGCTCCAGGTACTGGTTGGCCGACGAGAAGTGTCGGCATCCCAGGAAACCGCGATGTGCCGACAGCGGCGACGGATGCGGTGCCTTGAGCACGCGGTGGCGGCCGGTATCGATCACCTTGCCCTTCTGCTGGGCGTAGCTGCCCCACAGCAGGAACACCAGGCCCTCACGCTCGCGGTTGAGGGTGTCCACGACGTGGTCGGTGAAGCCTTCCCAGCCGCGTTTCTGGTGGGAGCCGGCCTGCCCCTCTTCAACAGTCAGCACCGCGTTGAGCAGCAGCACGCCACGGCGGGCCCACGGCAGCAGGCAGCCATGGTCCGGGCGTGGCAGGCCGAGGTCGGCTTCCAGTTCCTTGTACATGTTCAACAGCGATGGCGGCACCGGCACGCCGGGCATCACCGAGAAGCTCAGGCCATGGGCCTGGCCCGCACCGTGGTACGGATCCTGGCCCAGGATGACTACCTTGACCTGGTCGAACGGGGTGGCGTCGAACGCGGCAAAGATCTGTGGGCCTGGCGGAAACACGTGCGCGCCGGCCGCCTTGCGCTGGCGCAGGAAGGCCGCCAGGTCGCGCATTTCGGGGCGCAGCAGGTAATCGCCAATACGCGCCTTCCAGCTCGGTTCAAGCTGGATGGTCGGGTGTACGTCGTCGTTCATCGCACCAGGGGTTTGTCGTTGAGGCGTGACAGGCGCAGCTGGAACAGCACCTTGGTGACCAGCAGGCGCTCTTCGATCGGCTTCTGCACCAGGTCGTTGGCGCCGGCCTGCAGCAGCCCGGACTGGTTGAGCGGGTTGCCGTCGCCGGTCATCACCAGCACCGGCAGGCGCCGCTTGCCGTAGCCGAAGTCCACGCGCACGCGCTCGACCACATCCAGCCCACTCAGCTCGCCCTTCAGGGTGACGTCCGTAAGCACCAGGTCGATGCGGTGGCTGCTGCGCCCCAGCGATTCGGCGGTAAGCAGTGCGAACGCCTCTTCGGCGGTCATCACATGCAGCACGTTCAGGCTCTGCCGTTCGAGCATGCGCTTGGTCGCTTCGGCGACCACGCGGCTGTCTTCCACGTACAGGATGGTGGCGCCGGGAATGGTTTCCGGCTGCACATAGCCACGGATGAACGTCGCCAGGGCTTCATGGCCCAGCGCCTTGTCGAAATAATCGGTGACGTAATCGGTGAAACGGCGCTGCTCAAGGTGCTGCTGGGCATCACCGGAAACCACGATCACCGGCACGTAGGCCTGCCCGGCGGTTTCGCGTACCAGCCGGGCCAGGTCCAGGCCATCGCCATCACTGAGCGTCAGCGAGGTGGTGACCAGGTTGACCGGACCGGCGGCCAACGCCATGCGCGCGTCTTCAATGCTGGCGCAGCCCACCACCTCGACCGCCGGCAGCTCGCGCTGCAGCACGTCGGCGATGAGCTTGCGGACCAGCTTGGAACCATCGACCACCATGACGCGTGGTGCGTCGTCGACCAGGTGCTTCAGTACTTGCGGACGCATGCAGGGCGGGCCTCAGGTTTCGGTCGGACGGGTCTGGCGCAGGAAATGCCCCGTCACCAGCCACGCGCCCAGCCAGCCCAGCACGACAGTGCCGACCAGCACGAGCGAAGAATGCAACAGGTCCAGCCCATGCAGCACGAAGGGGCTGGCATAGCTCTGCGACAGCGCGGCCAGTGGCGGGCGCAGCGCGAGCCCGGCCCCACCGACCAGCGCCAGGGCCAGCGCACCGGCACCCAGCCCGTACCACGCGCCCAGGTAAAGGAACGGGCGGCGGATGAATCCATCGCTGGCGCCCAGCAGCTGCAGCACGCCGATTTCATCGCGGCGCGCCTGGATATCCAGCCGCACCGTGTTGCCGACCACCAGCGCCGCGCCCAGGCCCAGCAGCACCGACAGCACCTGCACCAGGCGCGTGCCGAAGCCCAGCCAGGCATCCAGGCGCTTGCGCCACAGCGCATCGTGCTGGACCAGATCGGCCTGCGGCATGCCTTCCAGCGACTGCGCCAGGCGTGCGTCGTCGGTACCGTTGGCCGGGGTGATGATCAGCAGCGATGGCAACGGGTTGTCGTGCAGCGCATCGATGGCTTCGCCCAGCCCGGCGCTGTCGCGCAGCTCGGCCAGGCCTTCGTCCGGCGAGCGCAGGGTCACCCCGGCCACATCGGCGCGACCGCGCAGCGTGTCGGCGACCTGACGGGCGGCGGCGGCGTCGACGTCGGTCTTCAGGAACAGGTTGATGTCGCGCGACTGCTGCACGCTGCCGGCGAAATGCGTGAGGTTGTCCAGCGCGATCGACAGGCCCAGCGGCAGGGCCAGGGCGAGCGCCATCACCATCACGGTCAGCAGCGTGGCCCACGGCTTGCGCCAGGCACGGCCCAGGCTGAACACCACGCTGTGGCCGTGGTGGTGCAGCCACACGCCCAGGCGCGACGGCGCCGCGGCTTCCTTGTTGGTGGCGGTACTCATTCGGCCAGGTCCTGCGGCGAGATGTCGTCAATGAGCTTGCCGTGGTCCAGGATCAGCACGCGCTTGCGCATGGCGCGCAGCAGCGCCAGGTCGTGGCTGACCACCAGCACGCTGGTGCCGCGCTCGGGCAGTTCGGCGAACAGCGCCATGATTTCAGCGGCCAGGGTCGGATCGAGGTTGCCGGTGGGTTCGTCGGCCACAAGCAGCTTGGGCTCGCCGACGATCGCACGGGCGATGCCCACGCGCTGCTGCTCACCCGCCGACAGCTGAGACGGCAGCGCCTTTTCCCGATGGCCAAGGCCCATGCGCTCGAGCACCGAACGCACGCGCTTGCCGATATCGCCCCGCC
Organism: Stenotrophomonas sp. SrG; assembly: GCF_050031795.1. Taxonomy (NCBI): domain Bacteria; kingdom Pseudomonadati; phylum Pseudomonadota; class Gammaproteobacteria; order Lysobacterales; family Lysobacteraceae; genus Stenotrophomonas; species Stenotrophomonas sp. SrG. Next base: position 3,126 of record NZ_JBNBBE010000011.1, on the reverse strand, counting down.
GGGTACCGCGCAGGATCAGCGGCAGGGCCACGTTTTCGGCAATGCTGCGGTCCATCAGCAGGCGGTGGTCCTGGTAGACCGCACCCACCGCGCGACGGTGGTGCGGGATATCGCCGCCGCGCACCTTGAGCAGGTTGCGCTCGTCGAACACCACCGCGCCACGGCTGGGCCGTTCGTCGAGGTGGATCAACTTGAGCAGGGTGCTCTTGCCGGCGCCGGAGTGCCCGGTCACGAACAGCATTTCACCGGGCGCGACATCGAAGCTGACGTCCACCAGAGCCTGGTGGCCGCCCGCATAGTGTTTGCTGACATTGTCAAAACGCAGGACGCTCATTCCTCCGATTATGCAGGAGGAGGATGGCGGCGTGGGAACGGCGTGTCGCCCGGCCACCGGCCGGGCGCTACCGTTGATCGGTTTTGGAATGCCGCCCCACCAACGGTGGGGCGCTACGCGGTAGGTAACGACCGTTGGTCGTTACGCCCCTGAAAGCATCCGGCGGATCTTGCGGCCGATGCGGGTCAGGAAGCCTGCACCCGGGTCGGCGGCCGGCGCGGTGTTGCGCATCGGCTTGGCGGTGACCTGCACCGGCGTGACCGACTGCGCGGCACCCTCGGCACCTTCCACCGGACGACCGTGGCGACGGCGGCGGCGCTTGCGCGGTGCACGCTCGCCCTCGGCCGCACCTTCCGGCGCACCTTCGGCGCGCGGCGGGCGCGGTGCCTGGGCAGGCGTTGCAGCCTCCACCGGTGCAGCGCCTTCCACGGCCACGGCGGGCTGCTCGCCTTCCACGCGCGGCTTGCGCGGGCCACGCGGACGGCGTTCGCCGCTGCGCTCACCACTGCGCTCGCCACGGCCACCGCCGGAACGGCTGCCGCTGGACGACCGACCGCCGCCGCGACGCTCTTCCTCGGCGGCGCGGGCTTCGCGCGCTTCGCGGAAGATCTGGCCGACGCTTTCGTTCTCGTCGCCTTCCTCGCCCGGTGCGGCCGGCGCGCGTTCCGGACGCGGCAACGCGGTCAGGATTTCGCTGGTGACCGCTTCCACCGGGATCTTCTGCTCGATGTAGGCCTCGATGTCCGGCAGGCCCATCGCGTAGCGTTCGCAGGCGAAGCTGATCGCATCGCCTTCCTCGCCCAGGCGGGCGGTACGGCCGATGCGGTGCACGTAGTCTTCGGCGTCGAACGGCAGGTCGTAGTTGTAAACGTACTTGATGCCGTCGATGTGCAGGCCGCGCGCGGCAACATCGGTGGCCACCAGGATTTCCAGCTGGCCCTTCTGGAAGCGGTTGAGCAGGCTCTCGCGCTTCTTCTGCGGCACATCGCCGGAGAGCACGCCGACGCGGTAGCCGGCCTTCTCCAGCGAGCGCGCCACGCGCTCCACGAACACCTTGGTGTTGACGAACACCATGGTGCGCGCGCCTTCGCTGCGCGAGAGCAGGCCCAGCAACAGCGGGATCTTCTCTTCGTCGGCCGGGAAGTAGATGCGCTGGCGCACGCGCGCGGCGGTGATCGATTCGCTTTCCACCACCAGCTTCTGCGGCTCGTTCATGTGCTCATAGGCCAGCTCCAGCACGCGGTGGCTGAGCGTGGCGCTGAACAGCAGGGTCTGCCGGGTGGTGCGCTCGGGCATGCGGCGCAGCAGGAAGCGGATGTCCTTGATGAAGCCCAGGTCGAACATGCGGTCGGCTTCGTCGAGCACGCAGATTTCGCAGGCGTGCAGCGAGACCACCTTGTGCTGCTTGACGTAATCGATCAGGCGGCCCGGGGTGGCGATGATCACGTCCACGCCCTGCTGCAGCAGTTCGCGCTGCTTGTCGTAATCCACGCCGCCGTAGACCAGCGCAAAGCGCAGGCCGAGGTCCGAGCCGAACTTCACCGCATCCTTGTGGATCTGGATGGCCAGTTCGCGGGTGGGCGCCAGGATCAGCGCGCGCGGGTCTTCCGGCTTGCGGTCGGCCAGCGCCGGGCGGGTCAGCAGCCGGTTCACCACGGCCACCAGGAACGCCAGCGTCTTGCCGGTACCGGTCTGGGCCTGGCCGGCGACATCGCCGCCGGGCAGTGCCACGGGCAGGGTCAGCGCCTGGATCGGGGTGCAGCGGGTAAAACCAGCGCCTTCAAGGCCAGCCTGCAGGGCCGGATGCAGCTCGAAGGAGGAGAAGGTCAAATCGGTCAGCGGTTTGTCGCTCATGAGTCCGTCTTGGTAAGGCCAGCCGACAGAGATGCGGGTGGCTTGCAATCTTGGGGGCACCGTCGCCATTGGGCCCTGCGCCTGGGAAGGCGGAGGCCGGACCGAACCGGTCCCGGGGCGCCGCACAGTGGGCCAGTTTAACGCAAAGCGGGCGGCAAACCGGGGGAGGCCGTCGCAGACCCCCATGCGACGGACCGCCCAGCCGTAGCGCCACGCCCTGCGTGGCGGCCTTTCACGGCCCCCACCCCCAGTTGAACGCCCGGATCCAGGGGGCTGGAACCGCCAGAGCCCCACCCGCATATAGTTCCCGCCAGCCCCGGCAAAGCGCGATGACGGTCACAGGATGATTCTTTCCAATCGGTGTCTGTCGCCCCGCGACGATAGGGGTACACTGCCGGCCGTGAGCGTCCAGGCATCCATCGGACGCACCGCTGGCCGCACCCGCGGCCACGAGGCAGCAGACGCGGACCAGGCCCCCAGCCCTGTCCAGGTTCAACCCCTCCGGCCCTGCCGGGTGCACTCCAAAACGAGAGACCAAGATGAGCGACAAGGTTGTACATGTCGGCGATGCCGACTTCGATAGCGCCGTGCTGAATTCCAAGGAACCGGTCCTGGTCGATTTCTGGGCCGAATGGTGTGGTCCCTGCAAGATGATCGCCCCGGCCCTCGACGAGCTGGCCGACGCCTACCAGGGCCGCGCCAAGGTCGTGAAGGTCAACGTGGACAACAACCGCGCACTGGCGGCCAAGTACCATGTGCGCTCGATCCCGTACCTGGTGGTGTTCAAGGGCGGTGAGAAGGTTGGCGAGCAGATCGGTGCCGTCGGCAAGGCCCAGCTGGCCGGCCTGCTCGACAAGGCCCTGGCCTGAGCCACCCGGCAGCCGGCCACCCCGGCTGCCCCGGCTGCCCCGCGGGCCCCACGCCCGCATGAATGACCA
>NZ_JBNBBE010000010.1:86825-169236 GCF_050031795.1 Stenotrophomonas sp. SrG | reverse complement strand
TGGGGCCATAGCTCAGCTGGGAGAGCGCCTGCATGGCATGCAGGAGGTCGGCGGTTCGATCCCGCCTGGCTCCACCAACATCCGGTCATTAGGCCGATCGGATGGATGCAGCATTAAAATTCAGGTTTTCGTGCGTCCCCATCGTCTAGAGGCCTAGGACATCACCCTTTCACGGTGGCGACCGGGGTTCGAATCCCCGTGGGGACGCCAATACAACGCAGAAAGCCCCGGCAATGCCGGGGCTTTTTGTTTGGTAGCGTATCAACCCACAGTTGATACCCCTCCGGTCCAGGCCCATGTGCTATTCCGCCCAGATCCGCGCCGACTACACCAAGCTGGTTCGTGAGTTCGGCGCCGCCATTTCGCTGGACGAGTTCGCCCAGCTCTACGCCCATGACGCCGGCAAGCAACGCCCCAAGACCCCCAAGGCCATGGACGATGGCTTTGCCGGTGCGCGCACCGCGCAGGGCCAGGATATCGTGGCGAAGATCCAGCAATGGCATGCCGAAGAAATGCAGGCGCTGGACGAGGAAATCCGCGTCCAGTCCGCACGCCGGAAGCAGGCCGAAGAAAGCCTGGCGCACCGCCCCACCCAGAAGGCCCGCAATGACATCCGCATTGCCGGCAACCGCGTTGACCGCGCCCAGGCACGCCTGGCCGACCTGCACCGCACCGGCCTGCTGCCGCGCGACAGCCGCATCTTTCCCGGCGTATACGCCCCGGTGATCGTGTCCGAACATGGCCAGCGCGTGATCAAGCCGATGCGCTACCAGTGCCGCCTGCCCGACAAGCCCGCACGGAACGACGCGCTCTATCCGGGCACCTACAACGCCCGCCGCGACAGCCTCGAGGCTTACTGGAAGAACGCGTTCGGCCACCACCACGGCGTTGTCGTCGTGCAATCGTTCTACGAACACGTGCCCCGCCATGCGCTGGAACAGCGCAGCCTGGCACCGGGCGAGAATCCACAGAACGTGGTGCTCGAATTCCGCCCGCAGCCACCGCGCGATCTGTTGATCGCCTGCCTGTGGTCGGAATGGGAAGGCCCCGAGGGCCGCCTGCTCTCGTTCGCCGCCATCACCGACGAACCCCCGCGCGACGTGGCCGCAGCCGGGCATGACCGCTGCATCGTACCGATCCGACGCGAAAACCTGGATGCGTGGCTGAATCCAGATCCGCAGGATCTGGCCGCGTTGTACCGCATCCTGGACGACCGCGAGCCGGTCGAGCTGGATTACGCCGAGGCGGCGTGATCCTGCAGCGCAGCGGTCAGCGCCTGGTTCAACTCAACGGCCAGATAGGGCTTGGTCAGCACCCTGCCCGCGCGGAACGCCTCGGGCAGCTGGAAATGCGCCATGCCGGTGGCCACCACGAAGGGAATGCCAAGCGCGGTCAGCGCATCGGCAACCGGGTCGCTGGTCTCGTGATTGGCCAGGCGGTAATCCAGCAGAACGATCTGCGGCGCAGCCTCTTCGATCAGGTGCAGTGCCTCGGCCACCGACGACGCCGGCCCGACCATCACCGCGCCCGCGTGCATCAGCTGCATCTCCAGCAAAGACGCGCTCATCGCGTCGTTTTCCACCACCAGTACCCGCAGACCCTGCAACGCGCTCATCGCCGTTCCCTGTATCGTTCAGCGCAATGAGTATAACGTCGCGGAAAAATGAAGGCCCGGGGTCGACTGAACGATTCAGACCTCCCCAATCCGGCCGGGTTTGTATACACTACGCGGCCAGCCAGCCGAAGTGGCGGAATCGGTAGACGCAGCGGACTCAAAATCCGCCGCCCTTAAAAGCGTGTGGGTTCGAGTCCCACCTTCGGCACCATGGAATCCAGAAGGCCAGATCGAAAGATCTGGCCTTCTGCTTTTGCTGCGCACTCAGACCAGCCGCAGCGCGGCCGGTCCACCCGGGGTATTCCCCTGCGCCGCCTGGCGCAGCACCTGGGCCACCGCGCCGTCGACACGGAATGCGGACACTGTCTGCAGCAGCTGGGTGGCCTGCTCTTCCATGCTGCGCGCGGCCGCCGATGCCTCTTCCACCAGCGCCGCGTTCTGCTGCGTGCTCTGGTCGATGTGCTCCACCGCCTGGTTGATCTGGCCGATGCTTTCGCTCTGCTGCTGCGCTCCGGTGCTGATGCGTGCGATCAGGGCATCGACCCGCGTCACGCTGTCCACGATCTGCTGCATGGTGCGGCCGGCGCTCTCGACCTGGGCGGTCCCCGTGCCGACCCGGTCCACCGAGTCGTCGATCAATTGTTTGATCTCCTTGGCCGCGCTGGCCGACCGCTGCGACAGCGAGCGGATCTCGCCGGCCACGACGGCAAAGCCGCGCCCGTGTTCGCCGGCACGCGCCGCTTCCACGGCCGCGTTGAGCGCCAGGATGTTGGTCTGGAACGCGATGCCGTCGATCACGCTGATGATGTCGACGATGCGGCGCGACGAGGCGTTGATCAGGCTCATGGTGGTGACCACCTCGCTGACCACCCTGCCCCCTTGTGCGGCCACGTCCACCGCGCCGCCGGCCAGCTGGCTGGCCTGGCGGGCGTCCTCGGCGCTCTGCCGTACGGTGCCTGTCAGGCCCTGCAGCGACACCGCGGTTTCCTCCAGCGACGCGGCCTGCTGTTCGGTGCGCTGGGACAGGTCGGCATTGCCGGTGGCGATCTCGCTGGCGCCCAGCGCTACCGCGTCGGCGGCAACGCGGATCTGGCCGATGACGCTGCCCATGGTTTCGACCATGGCATTGATGCCCTCGCACAGCTCGGCGATGGCGCCGGTTTTGTCGCCGGCATCGATGCGCCTGCCCAGGTCGCCGGCCTGTGCGGCGGCAACCACTTCGCGGGTCTGCGCGACAGCAGCCGCCAGCGCGTGCGCATCACGCACCTGCGCGCTGATGTCGGTGGCGTACTTGACCACCTTGAACGGACGGCCGTTCATGTCGAAGATCGGGTTATAGGACGCCTGGATCCAGATCTCGCGCCCGCCCTTGCCCAGCCGGCGGTACTGGCCGGCGTCATACTCGCCCCGGCCAAGCTTCTGCCAGAACTGCCGGTATTCGGCGCTCCGGGCGTACTCGGGTTCGGCGAACATCGAATGGTGCTGGCCGCGCACTTCATCCAGCGCGTAGCCCGTGGTGGCCAGGAAGTTGTCGTTGGCCGACAGGATGCAGCCGTCCAGGCTGAACTCGATCACCGCCTGCGAGGTATTGATCGCGGCCAGCTGGCCGGCGAAGTCGGCCGCCTGCATCTGCTGGGCCGTGATGTCGGTGGCGAACTTGACCACCTTGACCGGCCGGCCGCTGCTGTCGAACACCGGGTTGTAGGACGCCTGGATCCATATCTCGCGGCCGCCCTTGCCCACCCGCCGGTACTGGCCGGCATCGAACTCGCCGCGACCGAGCCGCGCCCAGAACTCGCGGTAGGCGCTGCTGCGCACGTGCTCCGGGTCGACGAACATGGAATGGTGGCGACCACGGATCTCCTCCAGCGTGTAGCCGAGGGTCTGCAGGAAGTTGTCATTGGCCTGGAGGATGGTGCCCTCCAGGTCGAACTCGATCACCGCCTGTACCCGGTGCAGCGCAGCGACCTGCGCTTCAAGTTCGGCATGGCGCTGGGCCAGGGCGGTGCTGGCCTGCCGCGTGGCCCGCGGCGAGAAGGCGAGCGCGCCGAGCGAGCGCAGGAAAGACGTGGCTGTGGAGGCACCGGTGCGGGGAGACGCCGGCGACTGCAGGGCTGCGATGGACATCGATGTTTCCTCGGTTCCAACAAGCTCAATGGGCTACGCCGGGCGACACGCCCGGGGTAGTACGCAAGAACGCTTGGGGACTCACGAAGACCGCCGTGGTGCTGGCGTCCCTTCCGTGGGCAAAACAGATCGACTGCATTTCCGTCAGCGGCAGCCGCCGGGAGAACTTTAGGGCGATATCGGCTCAGCGCCTGCGCGTGGACGTGGCCCCGGTCGCCGACGGTTTGCCGGCGAGGGCCCGGGACAGCTCCTGGGCCGGCTGCAGCCCGAACATGCGGGCATACAGCGCCGCCATCCGCCCCAGATCCCAGACCCCGAACCGCGAGCAGATGCCCGTGACCGTATCGCCTGGCGCGGCCGAGCGCAGCGCGCTGCGGATCGCATGCAGGCGCTCGACGAGATAGAACTGGTGCGGCGCCATCCCGAACAGGTCGTCGAACGCCCGGTTGAGCGAACGTTGCGAGGCCCCTACGGCGAACGGGATGTCCGAAAACGCCGCTTCGCCGCGCAGGCTGCGCTGGATGTGCTCGATGCCGCGGCGGACGATCTCCCGGCGCGGCAGCGGTGGGCGACCGCGCCGGGCGACCGCAGGTTCGCCGGCGGCCTGCAGGTGGCACTGCAGCAGCAGCGCGCTGAGCTGGGCAGCGAAGGCGCGTCGCGCGCCCGCCTGCGCGAATGCCTCCGGGTCGCGGTCGTGGATGTCCAGCGCGCGCCGCACCATCCCGCCGATATCGGCGACCATGGTGGGGCTCGAGGTGATGTTGCCGGTGCGGTACAGCCGGCACACCTCCAGTCCATCGATGTGCGCGGCCTGGTCCAGCAGCAGCTGTTCGGCCACGTCGATGCACAGGAAGCGCGCAGGCACCCGGGTGAAGCCATGCACTTCGATCCGTGGCGCCAGCCAGGAGACCTCGGCCTCGCCCACGTGCTGGCCGTCCACCTCGGTCTGGCTTCCCGGCAGCGCCAGGTAGGCCGCAAAACGCGAAGCGAGCGGTGCGCCGCGGTACACCACGGGGGCGCCGTCCATGCCGTGCAGCAGTATGACCTCGCCGAGATCGAGCAGATTCAACACCCACGCGCCATCACCCCGCCCGGTAACCCGTATATGGCTGTCAATTCCCTTGACTGAATTTGAATATGCCTCGAAGTCCGGGAAAATCAGGGAGGGCATTATTTTCTGGATCGATTTAGATAACAGGAAGTAGATCGATCAATCGATCTTCGCGCGCGCCGCACTGCGGAACCGCGCCTACTCTACGGTACGTGAACAGGCCCGTGCACGGCTATTGGTCATGGTTTATTTCATCTGATTTGGCGAACTTTACGTAGCGGCCCTGAAACTGCGCCAGTAAGAATGAGCCCGCCTCGCGATGGGGTGCCTGGACGGTGGGGACTGTCCAGCACCCCGTTGCCGGGCCTGGAAAACGGCCCCGCCCGTAAACTGCGTAGTTTCTTCCCGACATAATCCCGGCACCCGCCATCCGGGGTGCCCTGGCGCGGTTACAAGGATCCGGCCGTTGGCAGGGCGCCGGGTTTCAGACCCGCCGCAGTACCGGCTGTGCGCCCTGGCGCAGCGCCGTGGCCACCGCCGCATCCACCCGGAACGCTGCCACGGTCTGCAGCAGCTGGCTGGCCTGCTCTTCCATGCTGCGCGCCGCGGCGGAGGCCTCCTCGACCAGCGCGGCGTTCTGCTGGGTGCCCTCGTCGATCTGGTCGACCGCCCGGTTCATCTGGGTGATCCCCTCGCTCTGCTTGCGGGTGGCCGTGCTGATCTCGGTCATCAGGTCGCTGACCCGCCGCACGTTGACCACGATCTCGTCCATGGTGCGCCCGGCGCTCTCGACCTGGCTGGTGCCGGTACCGACCTTGTCCACCGAGTCGGTGATCAGCTGCTTGATCTCCTTGGCCGCGCCGGCCGAACGCTGCGACAGCGAGCGGATTTCCGCCGCGACGACCGCGAATCCCCGCCCGTGTTCGCCCGCGCGGGCCGCTTCCACCGCCGCGTTCAACGCCAGGATGTTGGTCTGGAACGCAATGCCGTCGATCACGCCGATGATGTCGACGATGCGGCGCGAGGACTCGTTGATCAGCGCCATGGTCGACACCACCTCGTGCACCACCTGCCCGCCCTGCGCCGCCACGCCCACCGCGCCACTGGCCAGTTCGCTGGCCTGGCGGGCATTGTCGGCGGTGCGCCGCACGGTATCGGCCAGCTCCTTCATGGATACCGCGGTTTCCTCCAGCGACGCGGCCTGCTGCTCGGTGCGCTGGGACAGGTCGGCGTTGCCGACCGCGATCTCGCTGGCGCCCAGGGCAATGGTGTCGGCGGCAAACTTGATCTGCCCGATGATGCCGGCCATCGCTTCGACCAGCGCGTTGATGCCGCAGCACAGTTCGGCGATGGGGCCGGTCTTGTCATCGACGGCGATGTGCCCGGTAAGGTCGCCCCCCTGCGCGGCCGCCACCACCTCGCGGATCTGCGCCACCGCCTGCTGCAGGGCCTGGCTGTCGCGGACCTGGGCGGTGATGTCGGTGGCGTACTTGACCACCTTGAGCGGGCGGCCGTCCACGTCCAGCACGGGGTTGTAGGACGCCTGGATCCAGATGTCACGTCCGCCCTTGCCGACGCGCCGGTACTGGCCGGCGTCGTACTCGCCCCGCCCCATCTTGTCCCAGAACGCGCGGTACTCGTCGCTGCCGCGGTAGTCGGCGGCGACGAACATGGCATGGTGCTGGCCGCGCACTTCTTCCAGCGTATAGCCGGTGGTGGCCAGGAAATTCTCGTTGGCGCCGAGGATGCGGCCATCGAGGCTGAACTCGATCACCGCCTGCGACTTGTTGATGGCCGCGAGCTGGCCGGCGAAATCGGCCGCCTGCATCATCTGGGCGGTGATGTCGGTGGCGAACTTGACGACCTTGTACGGGCGCCCGTTCGGGTCCAGCACCGGGTTGTACGAGGCCTGGATCCAGATCTCGCGCCCGCCCTTGCCAAACCGGCGGTACTGGCCGGCGTCGTACTCGCCGCGGCCGAGCCGCGCCCAGAACTCGCGATACGCCGGCGTGGCGACCTGGGCCGGGTCGACGAACAGGGCATGGTGCTTCCCGCGCACCTCGTCCAGCGAGTAGCCGAGCGCCTGCAGGAAGTTGGCATTGGCGGTCAGGATGGTGCCGTCGAGCGCGAACTCGATCACCGCCTGGACCCGGTGCAGCGCGGCGACCTGCGCTTCCAGCTCGGCCTGGTGCTGTGCGGCCTGCCGGGCGTCGTCGCGCAGCGCGCGGCGAGCGGTGAACAGCTCGGCGAACGGGCGCCAGCGCGAAGCGGGGGCGGAAGCCGTGTCCGCTCCCGACAGGGGCAACTGCATGCTTGAGCTGAGCATTTCCATATCCTCGATGTCCGATCAGCTGATGGGGATGCGACGCGGGTGCTGTGCGGCGCGGAATCACGTTGGCTTCGGGACCTGCGAAGACGTCTGCGGGGTGGGGCCGATTGCGAAGAAGGTATCGACCCTCGGCCATCAAGCTTGAGGTATCGGGCACGGTACTGGGACGCCAACCCTGAGCAGGTTCAGCCTGGGCCGCCTTCGCTGCTCTCGCCATCGAGTTCGGCGTCACCCACGTCCAGGGGGTCGGGACCACCGTGCGCGGGCGCTTCGACCTGCACGTTATTCTTGCCCAAGGCCTTGGCCCGGTAGCACTGGGCGTCTGCCGCGGCGACTGCCGTATCCACGCTCATGTGGCCACCGATCGCGGCAATGCCGATGCTGGTGCCGACCACCAGGCGTTCCATGCCCCACGGCACGCTGAGGCTGCGCACCGACTCGAGCAGGTCACTGGCAATGCGCCGCGCGCGCCGGAGCGAGCAGCCGGCCAGGATCACCGCGAACTCGTCGCCGCCCAGCCGTGCCACGATGTCCGAATCGCGCACGCCATGCCGGAGCACGGTGGCGACCGCCCACAGCATGGCGTCTCCCGCCAGGTGGCCGTGGCTGTCATTGATCGGCTTGAAGTTGTCCAGGTCGATGAACATCAGCGAGGCCGACTGCCCAGTGCGGGCCACCCGGGTGATGGCCTCCTGCAGGTGCGCTTCGAAGCCGCGCCGGTTGCTCAGCTCGGTCAGCGGGTCGACTTCGGCCAGGTGGCGGGCCTCGCGCTGGCGGGCGCGCTGCTGGGTCACATCACGGATCACCCACACTGTGCCACTCACCTGCCCGTCCTCGCCCTGCAGCCAGGCCCGGGTCAGGTCCACTGGCAGCAACTGCGCCCCCACCGACAGCAGCAGGTCCGAATGCAGGTCCACCGCATTGCTTTCCGCGTCCAGCAGCACGGCCAGGTCCAGCGGCGAGCGTGGGGCGTATTCGGTGGTCAGCTCCATCACGTCCTGGATCTGGCTGCCGGTCACCGGGGCGGCGCCCTCCCCGGCCAGCGCCCGGGTCGCGGCGGCATTGGCGTACTGGATATGGCCCGCCAGGTCCAGGGTGAGCACCATGTCGGCGACCGCATCGAGGGTCACCCGGGTGCGGTGCTCCGATTCGCGCAGCTGCTGGCCGCTTTGCCGTTGCGCGGTGATGTCCTGGATCTGCGACACGAAATGCAGCGGCTCGCCATGCGGGGCCCGCACCAGCGACACCGACAGACGCCCCCACACGATGTTGCCGCCCTTGCCCAGGTACCGCTTCTCCATGTGGTAGTGGTCGCGGCGCCCGGCCAGCAGGTCGCCCACCAGTGCCAGGTCGGTATGCAGGTCGTCGGGATGGGTCAGGGTCTGGAAATCAATCTCCAGCAGTTCGGCGCGCGTATAGCCGAGGATGCCGCACAGCGCGTCGTTGACGTCCAGCCAGCGCCCTTCCAGCGAAACCAGTGCCATGCCGAGCGCGGCCGATGAGAACGCACCCGCGAATTTTTCCGCCGCCAGGTAGGCCTGCTCGCGCACTTCCAGCAGCGGGGTGATGTCCACCGCCATGCCGACGTAGCCCATGCGCTGGCCGCTGCCCGAATCCAGCGGACTGATCGACAGCCGCACCTGCCGGTGCTCGCCGTCCTTGCGCACGAAGGTCCACTGGTGCGACCAGGTGCCCTGCGCGGCGTGTGCGGTGAGCGCTTCGAACACCGTCGGCAGGCGCCCCTCGGCATCGGCCAGGGGCCGCAGGTAATCCTGCATTTCATGGATCTCATGGAACAGGCCCGGATTGACCTGGCCGATCACTTCTTCCGGCGTGTAGCCCAGCAGCTTCTGCGCACCGGTATTGAACAGGGTGACCACGCCATGGATGTCGGTGGCGATCACCGCTACCTCGTCGGACGCATCGACCACCGCCTGCAGGCGCTGCCGGGTGTCCGCCGCGTCTTCGCGTGCGTTCTGCAGGTCGCTGACATCGGCATGCGCGCCGGCCATGCGCAGTGGCCGGCCTTCGGCGTCCCGTTCGTAGACACGCCCGCGGTCCTGTACCCAGATCCAGTGTCCCTGCTTGTGGCGCATGCGGCACAGGCTGTCGTAGTGCGGCGACCGTCCGTCCAGGTGCTCACGCAGCAGCGCATTGGATTGCGCCAGGTCATCGGGATGGACCAGCCGGGAGAAGGTCTGCGATGTGATCGGCGACAGCTCCTCGCGGGTGTAGCCGACGATCTGCGCCCAGCGTTCGTTGACCCGCATGGCACCGGTCTGGCAGTTCCACTCCCAGGTACCCATCGCGGTGCCGTCGATGATCATTTCCAGCCGGCGGCGCTGTTCGATTGCCTCCTGCAGTGCGTCGGCCGGCGGCGTCATGGGTTTCATGCGCGCACGCCGACGGCGCCAGGGGTGGCGCCATCGCACCGGCCTGGACCGCAGTATCCCGCGTGCTGATCTGTCATCTGGCCTCCCGCTCCCCGCCTAGCGTACCGGCATTCAACGGGAAACGGGATCAAGCCCTCGTCACGCCCACGCGGGGCGGGGCTCAGCCGCCGCGCTTGGCCCGCGCGAAGGCGTCGGCCAGGGCGTTGTTGGCCGGCGGCGCACCGCTGCCCGGGCGCGGGCCGGGGGCCGCGCCACGGCCTCCCTGGCGGGCGCCGCCACCACCACCGCCGTCGCGCCGACCGCCGCCGGCCGGGCGCGCATCGCGTTCGCCGGGGGCCTTGGCGGGGGCCGGGGTATCGTCCAGGCGCCGGGTCAGCGCGATGCGCTTGCGGGCCACGTCAACCTCCAGCACCTTCACCTTGACGATGTCGCCGGCCTTGACCACGTCGCGCGGGTCTTTGACATAGGTGTCGGACAACGCCGAAATGTGGATCAGGCCGTCCTGGTGTACCCCGATGTCCACGAACGCGCCGAACGCAGCCACGTTGCTGACCACGCCTTCCAGGACCATGCCCGGCTTGAGGTCCTTGATCTCTTCCACCCCTTCGGCGAAACGCGCGGCCTTGAACTCCGGGCGCGGGTCGCGGCCGGGCTTCTCCAGTTCCTTGAGGATGTCGCGCACGGTCGGCACGCCGAAGGTGTCGTCGGTGAACTGTTCGGCCTTCAGTCCGCGCAGGAAGCTGCCATCACCGATCAGCGCCTTGATCGGGCGCGCGGTGGCGGCCACGATCCGCTCCACCACCGGGTACGCTTCCGGGTGCACCGAGGACGCATCCAGCGGCTGGTCGCCGTCTGCAATGCGCAGGAAGCCGGCACACTGTTCAAAGGTCTTGTCGCCCAGGCGCGGCACCTTGAGCAGGTCCTTGCGGCGCTTGAATGGACCGTTTTCGTCGCGGTGGCGCACGATGTTCTCGGCCACGGTCGAGGACAGGCCTGAAACCCGCGACAGCAGCGCGGCAGAAGCGGTGTTGACGTGCACGCCGACCGCGTTGACGCAGTCTTCCACGCGCGCATCCAGCGCGCGCGCCAGGCGGTACTGGTCCACGTCGTGCTGGTACTGGCCCACGCCGATCGCCTTGGGTTCGATCTTGACCAGCTCGGCCAGTGGATCCTGCAGGCGACGGGCAATGGAGACTGCGCCACGGATCGACACGTCCAGGTCCGGGAATTCCTTCGCCGCGAACTCCGACGCCGAATACACCGAGGCGCCGGCTTCGCTGACCACGATCTTCTGCAGCTTGGCTTCGCCCAGCGCCTGGATCACTTCACCGGCGAGCTTGTCGGTTTCGCGGCTGGCGGTGCCGTTGCCGATCGCGATCAGCTCCACGTTGTGCTTCATGCACAGCTGTTTGATGGTCTGCAGCGACTGCTCCCACTGGCGGCGGGGTTCGTGCGGGTAGATGGTGTCGGTGGCCACCAGCTTGCCGGTGGCATCGACCACGGCGATCTTGCAGCCGGTGCGGATGCCCGGGTCCAGCCCGAGCACCGTCTTGGGCCCGGCCGGGGCAGCCAGCAGCAGGTCCTTGAGGTTGTCGCCGAACACCGCGATGGCCTCGGCCTCGGCTTTTTCGCGGGCCTGGTTGAACAGGTCCAGCAGCAGGTGCATGTGCAGCTTGGCGCGCCAGGTCAGGCGGCAGGCGTCGAGCAGCCAGCGGTCGCCCGGGCGGCCCGCGTCGCGGATCCCGGCCTTGAATGCCACGCGGCCTTCCGCATACACGTGCCCGGCCTCGGCGTCACTGCCCGGATCCAGTTCCAGGAACAGGATGTCCTCGCGGCGCGCGCGGAACAGCGCCAGCAGGCGGTGCGAGGGAATCTTTGCCAGCGCTTCGGCGTGCTCGAAGTAATCGCGATATTTGGCGCCCTGCTCTTCCTTGCCTTCGGCCACGCGCGCACGGATCACGCCGTGCTCGCCCAGCCAGGCGCGCAGCTCTCCGACCAGCGCGGCGTCTTCGCCCCAGCGCTCCATCAGGATCGCGCGCGCGCCTTCCAGCGCGGCCTTGGGGTCGGCCACGCCCTTGTCGGCGTCAACGAAACCGGCGGCGAACACCTGCGGATCCAGGCCCGGGTCGGCCAGCAGGCCGTCGGCGAGCGGTTCCAGCCCGGCTTCGCGGGCGATCTGCGCGCGGGTGCGGCGCTTGGGCTTGTACGGCAGGTACAGATCCTCCAGGCGCGACTTGGTGTCCGCGCCGAGGATGTCGTTGCGCAGTTCGTCGCTGAGCTTGCCCTGTTCGTCGATGCTGGCCAGCACCGCCGCGCGGCGCTCTTCCAGCTCGCGCAGGTAGGTCAGCCGGCTTTCCAGGTTGCGCAGCTGGGTGTCGTCCAGGCCGCCGGTGACTTCCTTGCGGTAGCGGGCGATGAACGGAACGCTGGCACCTTCGTCGAGCAGGGCGATGGCGGCGTGCGCCTGGGCAGGCTGGGCACCGATTTCATCGGCGATGGTCTGGGCGATCTGCTGGGCGAGCTTGAGGTCTGGCATTGCGTCCGGCCGAAGCCACTATGCGGAAAACACCGATTGTGGCAACGCCGGGCGGCGGGGGAAACCCGTTGACATTCCCGAAAAATGCCCATGCCGACCAGCGGTCGGCATCTACCGGTAATGCTGGGCTGCGCGGACCCTGACCGCCTCATCCTGCAACGACTCCAGGGCCATCACTCGGACCCTGCCCAGGCCCTGCAGTTCCATGAAGCGCTCGGTGTAGATCTCAGGGCCGATGTCGGTATCGGCACGTGATTTGGTGAAGCCGTGGGGCACCAGGCCCTTGTCGCCATCCTTGCTACCACCGACATAAAGAACGATTGCCATGTGATGTGTTCCTCCAGAAACGTCATGCAGGTACTGCCGGCACAGCTTAGCGCGCCCAACCTGACTGGTGTGTCAGGAGGCTAATGACGTTTGTTTGCATGCAGATGACGTCGCGTTACCGGCGCATTGCTTACCGTTTTTTTAACGGCCACCAGCCGTGACCGTGCAGCGCGTACAGATCCGCCGCGCGCTCGAACGGGTTGCGCGCGCTCACCCCACCGCACAGCAGGTACACCGGCAGGTAGAACGGCCCCAGCACCAGGTACTGGTAGACATGCGCGCGTTCGTGGTCATGCAGGCCGATCACGGGCTCGGTGCAGTGTCCGGCCTGGTGCGCATAGGTGCGGCAGGGGATCTCCAGGCTGGCACCGGTGTGCAGGATCACGTTGCCCAAGGTGATCGCCCCGCCCGGCCCCCAAGGGTACTCTCGGAACACCAGCGCACAGTCGCGCCGGCTCCAGTACGGGCGCGCGCCGGCCAGCATGCCGGCCAGCCCGCCCAGCACGCCGATCAGGGTGTTGGGCGCGGTCCAGACCGCCCCCAGCCCCTGCAGCGCGCGCAGCGCCGGTGGCGGCAGGCTCAATCGGCCTCGTTGGGGATCAGCAGCCACAGCACCAGGTACACCAGGATGCCCGGGAACGCCGCCGACGCCAGCGACACCAGCACGAACAGGACGCGCAGCAGGGTCGGGCTCCAGCCGAAACGGTGGGCGATGCCGCCCATCACCCCGGCAATCATGCGGTCGTTGAGCGAACGCGAAAGCGTGCGGGGGGCGGTGGTGTTCATGGCGAGGTCCTCCAACGGTAATGGGGGAACGGTAGCGCAGCGGGTGTGTAGCCGATGCGTTTTGAATGGAGCGGCGGACCGGCCCGGTTCAGCGCGGCTGGCGCAGCGCCTGCAGGCGCGCGCCGAACCACGCCGCCGCGGTCTGCTCGGGCTGGCCCGGGCAGGCAATCCGATACGCCTTGCCGCTGATGCTGCTCTGGCTGGCGGCACGCTCGATGAACTGCTCGGCGGTATCCACTTTGTCTTTTTTCAGCAGGTAATCGTACTTGCGCTGCAGGTGCGCACGCGCCTCGGCGGCATCGTGCCAGCTGCCGTTGCGCTGGAAGCGGCAGGACGAGCCGTCCAGCGCACCGATCAGGGCGCCAATCTCGCGGCGGGCCGCCTCGCTGGGCGCTGCCGACGCGCTGCCGGCGGTGGCGGCCAGCAGGATGGCCAGCAACGCGCTCTTTCGGATGTCCATCAGCTGCGCTCCGCCAGCCAGGCCGAAATGGTCCCCGGCACTTCGCGCTGGGCGCGGCCGGAGACGTAGATGCCGATATGGCCGCCGCGGAAGCTGCTTTCGGTGTAGTCGGTGCTGCCGATCCGCGCGCCCATCGCGCGCGAGGCATCCGGCGGCACCAGGTGATCCTGCTCGGCGTAGATGTTCAGCACCGGCAGGGTGACCTGGCGCAGGTCGACATGCTCCTCGCCGATCGTCACCCCGTCACGCATCAGGCCGTTGCTCTGGTAGAACTGCTTGATGAAGTCACGGAAGGCCTCACCGGCCAGGTCGGGCGAATCGAAGATCCACTTCTCCATGCGCAGGAAGTCCTGCAGTGCGGCCTTGTCATCGAGGATGTCCAGCAACCCCACGTACTTCTGGATGTTGAGCCGGAACGGCTTGAGCATCAGGTAACTGGCGTTCATCAGGTCGGCCGGGATGTTGCCCAGCGTGTCCACCAGCAGGTCCACGTCCACCTGCCGCGCCCAGTGCGAGAGCATGTTGTCCGGGGTCTGGAAATCCACCGGGGTCACCATGGTGATCAGGTTGGCCAGTTTGGGCTGGCGCAGCGCGGCGTAGCACAGCGCGAACACGCCGCCCTGGCAGACGCCCAGCATGTTGACCGGTGCGCCGTCGTTGGCGGCGACCAGGTGGTCGACGGCGCCCTCGACATAGCGCAGCAGGTAGTCTTCCAGGGTCTGGTAGCGCTCGGAGCGGTCCGGGTAGCCCCAGTCCAGCACGTACACGTCGTGCCCCAGCGCCAGCAGGCGCTGGACCAGCGACCGGTCGGCCTGCAGGTCCACCATGTAGGGGCGGTTGACCAGCGCGTACACGATCAGCAGCGGGGTGCGCTGCACCGGCGCCTGCTCACCGACGAAGCGGTACAGCGTGACCTTGCCGTCGCGCCAGACTTCCTCGCGCGCGGTGGCGCCGTAATCCACGTCCTCCACCGACGGCAGCAGCTTCAGGCCATCCATCAGCTTGCGCTGCATGGACAGCGTTTCCTGCAGCAGGTCTTCGGCATTGAAACCCAGCGGTCCCTTCATGGGGCCGCCTTGCGCGCACGCGGCTTGGGCGCGGCCTTCTTCGCGGGCTTGTTCGCAGGCTTCTTTTCCGGCGTGCCGGCAGCGGGCGACGGCGAGCGCCTGGTTGCCGCCGCCATGCGCCGTACCAGCCGCTCCAGTTCGGTGATGCGCCGGTGCGCGGCATCCATCTCGGTGCGGGTCGGCAGGCCGAACGCCTCGCTGATCCGCTCCACTTCCTGCTGCGCCGCGCCGCGCAGGCGCATCTGCGCGTTGCCCAGCGCGGCGTAGACCTGCTGGAACGGTTCGGACATCGCGACTTTGCCGTAGGCTTCTTCGGCCGCCTCGATCCACAGGTCGAACATCGCGCGCGCACTGGTCAGCTGGTTGCCCGGCTGCTCATGCTCGGCAAGGCGCTGCTCGAACAGGGTGAACGCATCGTCCAGCGCCTGCTTGATCTGGTCCACGTAGTCACGGGCGTGGCCCTGGTACTCCTGCTGGGCGCGCAGCAGCGCCTGCCAGCGCGCCTGGTGTTCGCGACCGGGCCCGAACGCGGGGCTCTGCAGCCACGGCCCGAGGTCCTGCTGCAGCCGTTCCAGCAGCGCCAGCAGATCCGGCCCACCGGCCTGGGTATGCCCGCGTGCGCCCTGCAGCATCCACTTGAGCAGGCCGTCGCCCTGCCCCTCCACGGCCTCGCGCCACGCCTGGGCGATATCGGCACTGCTGCTGTCCTGGCCGGCGAAACGCGCGGCCACCTGCTGCATGGTGCCGTACCAGCCGCCGGCCTGCTCGCGGAACCGGTGCACGGCGTCCTCGGACTGGCGGTTGCCCGGGTTGGACATCAGCTGCGCCCAGCCCTCAATGGTCTGCTGCCAGGTGCCCGGCGCGGCGCCGGTGGGGTCGCCCCCGGGGGGGGCCGCGGCGTGCCGCAGCGCATCGCCCCAGGCGCTGAAGTACTGCCGGGCCAGCGCCTCGAAGTCGCCTGCGTCGTGGCCGCCGCCGGCGGTATTCATGGCTTGGGAATGCGCAGGGTCTTGCTGATCATCAGCGAACCCGACAGCGCGAACAGCAGCACCAGCGGGTGCAGCTGCCACGGCCCCAGCTGCCAGCGGCCGAGCCACAGGTCATGGCCGATCGCGCCCATGCTGGCGGCAACGGCCAGCACCACCACCAGCGCCAGGCTGGTAGGAATGGGCGTGCCCTCGAAGTACGGCACCTTGTCGCCATCGCCGGCCAGCGCTTCGGCGGTCACGTTGTAGCGGGCCAGGCGGCTCACCCCGCAGCAGACGAAGTAGCTCAGGACCAGCCAGTCCCAGCCGCCCTGCATGCCACAGGCATAGGCCAGCGCGGCCGGGGCCACGCCGAAGGAGATCACGTCCGAGAGCGAGTCCAGCTCGCGGCCCAGGGTCGAGCTGGACTTGCGCCAGCGCGCGATCCGCCCGTCCAGCGCATCGAAGATGAAGGCCAGCGGGATCAGCGCCATGCCGAACAGCAGGTAGCTGCGCTCGCCGTCCTGCAGGTAGCGCATGGCCGCAAACACCGCACCGGTACCGCAGAACGCGTTGGCCAGGGTGAACCAGTCGGCCAGGTGGAACTCGCGCAGCATCGTGAAGTGACGTTTCATGGAAGCTCGGTGGGCGGCAATGCCGAAAGAGTACCGCGACCGGGCCGAACCGCGACAGCCTTCACGGTTGCCGACCTTCGCACCGTGCTCACGCGATGCTGACCAGCGGCGAATTTTTAGCCACCCATCTTGACAGCCATGGGGGCTGGTCGCCGCCGCGCGTTATCCACAAACTTACGCACCGGTCATCCACACCCCCTGTGGATAAGCCGCGCCTATCGTCAAAGCCGGGTGTACGACCAGGACTGCATCGTGCCGTCGCGGTACGGCATCACCCCATGGAACGGGCGCGGGTCCTCGTCGAACACCAGCGGCAGGAACTGGCGGTCGCCTTCCCACAACGGCAGGGTCTCCAGCTTGTCCACGTCCACCCACTCCAGGGTGCCTTCCGGGTTCGAAGTCAGGGGCGTGCCGGTGAAGTCGTCGATGACGAACACAAAGCCGAACCAGTCTTCGCCGTGCCTGCCGAACCCGGGCCAGCTGATGGTGCCGCGCATCCGCATGGTGCCGCACTCGATCCCGGCCTCCTCGAGGATTTCCCGGCGCATGCCGGCGGCCACATCCTCGTCGCGCTCGACCTTGCCGCCCAGTCCGTTGTACTTGCCCAGGTGCTGGTCACCCGGCCGTGCGTTGCGGTGGATCATCAGGGCCTGGCGGCCATCGGGCGACAGCACGTAGCCCAGCGTGGCCACGATCGGGGTATAGGGCATGGAGGCAACGGCTCGCAGGACACAATCGCCGATTATGCGCGATCCGTGCCGGGCCGGTCGCTCAGCCGGCCACCTGGGCGCGGCGGGTGTCGGCCGGGGCTGCCAGCGCGTTGTGGTCGCGGCGCAGGGTGGCCACGCCATGGCCGCGCTCGGCCAGGTATTCCAGCCACTTGCCCAGGAAGGTGTTCATGCGCATGCGGTGGCTGATCAGCTCGGCCGGCGGCGGGTACATGCCGACCACGTCCTGCCAGCGCCGGCCCACGTAGCAATGGGTGGTCTCGGCCTGGCGCGCATCGCGATACAGGCGCACATAGGCCGACGGGTCGGGCTGGCCGGTCACCGGGTCGGCGAAGTCGTAGGTCAGGCGCAGTTCGACCGTGTAGGGATGGCATTCGATGACATCAAGCCGCACATCCAGGCCATCCCCCACCGAGGACACGTAGCTGCCCGGTTCCAGCCCGGCCGGTTCGAACAGCCGCACCAGGTGGCGGTAATTCTCGGCATACAGGCCCATCAGCCAGCTCAGGCGGCTGAGCCGGGGAATGCGTTCGATGCGGGGTGATGCCTGGGCCATGTCTCGATCCTACACGTTGAAGAATCAAACGTGGGGACGCGCCCGCTGCGCCGGTAGGTCACGACCGTTGGTCGTGACGCCTTCCGTTAATACAACTCGCGCTGCAGCCCCAGCGTGGTCAATACCTTGCTCGAGATCTCCTCGATCGAGGTATGGGTGGTGCTCAGCGTGGGAATGCGCTCCATCCGGAACATGGTCTCGGCCGCGGCGACCTCGCGCCGGCAGGTCTCCAGGTTGGCGTAGCGCGAGTTCGGGCGGCGCTCCTGGCGGATCTGCTGCAGCCGGTCCGGGTCGATGGTCAGCCCGAACAGCTTCTTGCGGTAGGGCCGCAGGCGGGCCGGCAGGCGGTCCTGCTCCAGGTCCTCGTCGGTCAGCGGGTAGTTGGCCGCGCGCACCCCGTAATGCAGGGCCAGGTAGATGCAGGTCGGGGTCTTGCCGGCCCGCGACACCGCCACCAGGATCACGTCGGCATCGTCGTAGTTGATGGCGATGCCGTCGTCGTGGGTCAGCGCGAAGTTCATCGCGTTGATGCGGCGGTGGTAGGTCTCGAAGTCCACCATGCCGTGCGCCTGGCCCACCCGGGAATGGCGGTTCACGGCCAGTTCGCGCTCCAGCGGCTCGATGAAGGGGGCGAACACGTCGAGCATCAGCCCCCCGCTCTCGGCCAGGATCATGCTCAGCCCGCTGTCCACGCAGGAACTGACCACGATCGGCCGGACCTGGTAGCGCTCCCCCGCCGCGCGGATCCGTTCACAGGCTTCGCGGGCCTTTTCCGGATCGTCGATGAACGACATTCGATCGGTGATGAAGCTGAACCCGGAGAACTGGGTCAGGAGGCTATGCCCAATGGTTTCAGCGGTGATACCGGTTCCATCGGATACGTAAAACACCGGACGGATCGTCGACATGCGCCATTTACCCCCTCTGAAGCTTAAAAAGGCCGACGATACAAGCTTGTGCCGACGGCGGTATGCCCGGCATCATATCGGCTTCTTCCTACGGACGTGGCCATCCAAGCCCGCCTCGGGCGATGGCCAAACGGAGCATCGCGCTTGAACGAGAATATCCTGTGGTTGCACGAACTGCGCCTGGCCGACCTGGCCCGCGTAGGCGGCAAGAATTCGTCGCTGGGCGAAATGATCGGCAATCTTGCCGGTCTGGGGGTATCTGTCCCCGGCGGTTACGCAACCACCGCTGAAGCCTTCAAGGACTTCATCGCGCACAACGATCTGTCCAAGCGCATTTTCGACAAGCTGGCCACGCTGGACGTGGAAGATGTCGCCGCGCTCACCGCTGCCGGCAAGGAAATCCGCGGCTGGGTGATCGACGCGCCGCTGCAGCCGCAGCTGGACCAGGACATCCGCAGCGCCTACAGGCAGCTGTGCGACGAAAACGGCGGCGGCGACGTGGCCGTGGCGGTGCGCTCCTCGGCTACCGCCGAAGACCTGCCCGATGCCTCCTTCGCCGGCCAGCAGGAAACCTTCCTCAACGTCACCGGTGCCGACGATGTCGTGCACAAGGTCAAGGAAGTGTTCGCCTCGCTGTACAACGACCGTGCCATCGCCTACCGCGTGCACCACGGCTTCAAGCACGAAGACGTGTTCCTCTCTTCCGGCGTGCAGCTGATGGTGCGCTCGGGCGTGGGCTCGTCCGGCGTGCTGTTCACCCTGGACACCGAATCGGGCTTCCGCGACGTGGTCTTCGTGACCTCCAGCTTCGGCCTGGGCGAAATGGTCGTGCAGGGTGCAGTCAACCCCGACGAGTTCTACGTCTACAAGCCCACGCTCAATGCGGGCAAGCCGGCCATCCTGCGCCGCTCGCTGGGCAGCAAGGCGATCCGCATGGTGTACTCGGACGTGCCCGGTGAGCGCGTACGCATCGAAGACACCCCGGTCGAGATCCGAAATACCTTCTCGATCAGCGACGAGGACGTGCAGGAGCTGTCCAAGCAGGCGCTGATCATCGAAAAGCATTACGGCCGCCCGATGGATATCGAGTGGGCCAAGGACGGCGTGAGCGGCAAGCTGTTCATCGTGCAGGCGCGCCCGGAAACGGTGAAGTCGCGTGGCCATGCCACCCAGATCGAGCGTTTCGCGCTGAACCAGAAGGACGGCAAGGTGCTGGCGGAAGGCCGCGCGGTGGGTGCCAAGATCGGTGCGGGCGTGGCCCGCGTGGTCAAGTCGCTGGAGGACATGGCGCGCGTGCAGCCGGGCGACGTGCTGATCGCCGACATGACCGACCCCGATTGGGAGCCGGTGATGAAGCGCGCCTCGGCGATCGTCACCAACCGCGGTGGCCGTACCTGCCACGCGGCGATCATCGCGCGTGAGCTGGGCGTTCCGGCCGTGGTCGGCTCGGGCAATGCCACCCAGGTGCTGCAGGATGGCCAGGAAGTGACGGTCAGCTGCGCCGAGGGCGACACCGGCTTCATCTATGAAGGCAAGCTGGACTTCGAGCGCACCACCACGGACCTGGGCAACATGCCGCCGGCGCCGCTGAAGATCATGATGAACGTGGCCAACCCGGAACGTGCCTTCGATTTCGGCCAGCTGCCGAACGCCGGCATCGGCCTGGCCCGCCTGGAGATGATCATTGCCAGCCACATCGGCATCCATCCCAACGCGCTGCTGGAATACGACCGCCAGGATGCGGCCACGAAGAAGAAGATCGACGAGAAGATCGCCGGTTACGCCGATCCGGTCAGCTTCTACGTCAACCGTTTGGCCGAAGGCATTGCCACGCTGACCGCGTCGGTGGCGCCGAACCCGGTGATCGTGCGCCTGTCGGACTTCAAGTCCAACGAGTACGCCAACCTGATCGGCGGCAGCGGCTACGAGCCGCACGAAGAGAACCCGATGATCGGCTTCCGCGGCGCCAGCCGCTATGTCGACCCGAGCTTCTCGGCCGCCTTCGCGCTGGAGTGCAAGGCCGTGCTGCGCGTGCGCAACGAGATGGGCCTGGACAACCTGTGGGTCATGATTCCGTTCGTGCGCACGCTGGAAGAAGGCCGTAAGGTCATCGAGGTGCTGGAACAGAACGGCCTGAAGCAGGGCGAGAACGGCCTGAAGATCATCATGATGTGCGAGGTGCCGTCCAACGCGCTGCTCGCCGATGAGTTCCTGGAGATCTTCGACGGCTTCTCGATCGGTTCGAACGATCTGACCCAGCTGACGCTGGGTCTGGACCGCGATTCATCGATCGTGGCGCACCTGTTCGACGAACGTAACCCGGCGGTGAAGAAGCTGCTGTCGATGGCCATCAAGTCGGCACGCGCCAAGGGCAAGTACGTGGGCATCTGCGGCCAGGGCCCGTCCGACCATCCGGACCTGGCCGAATGGCTGATGCAGGAAGGCATCGAGTCGGTGTCGCTGAACCCGGACACCGTGGTCGATACCTGGCTGCGGCTGGCCAAGCTCAAGGCCAAGGGCTGATAACGAAAAACCCCGCTTCGGCGGGGTTTTTTGTGTTCAGGCTCCGCGTTGACACGCGTGGCGTGTCACTACGCTTCGATTGTTTCGGCGCTGGGGTAATCGGTGAAACCGGCTTCGGCGCCGCCGAAGAACGTTGCCTTGTCCGGCGCGTTCAACTCCAGGCCGTGCTGCAGGCGCAGCGGCAGGTCGGGGTTGGCGATGAACGGTCGGCCGAAGCCGATCAGGTCGGCCCAACCCTTGGCCAGCGCTTCTTCGGCGCGCTCGACGGTGTACTTGCCGGCATAGATCAGAGTGCCGCGATAGATCATCCGCAGCGCTTCCTTGAACGCCACCGGCATCACCGGGGCGTCCTCCCAGTCCGCTTCGGCGATGTGCAGGTAGGCCACGCCGATGCTGTCCAGGATGTGCGCGGCGGCCAGGTAGGTGGCCTGCGGGGTGTCGTCGACCGCGCCCTGCAGGGTGGTCAGCGGGGCCAGGCGCACGCCGAGGCGGTCAGCGCCCACTTCGGCGGCGACTGCTTCGGCCACTTCGCGCAGGAAACGCAGGCGGTTCTGCAGCGAACCACCGTAGCCGTCGGTCCGCTGGTTGGCCTGCGAATCGATGAACTGGTTGATCAGATACCCGTTGGCGCCATGCAGCTCAACGCCGTCGAAGCCGGCGTCGATGGCGCGGCGGGCGGCCAGCGCGTAGTCGCGCACGATCTGCGGGATTTCGCTGATGTCCAGGGCGCGCGGCATGGAGTGCTGGACCATCTCGCCTACCCCGCCCTGTGGGCCGGTGCCGGCGACGTCGACGAAGACCTTGACGCCTTCGGCTTGCAGGGCCGAGGACGAAACCGGCGCGACGCCGTTGGGCTGCAGGTCCACGTGCGAAACGCGGCCCACGTGCCAGAGCTGGGCGAAGATGCGGCCGCCGGCGGCGTGCACGGCATCGGTCACGCCGCGCCAGCCGGCGACCTGGGCGTCATCGTGGATACCGGGAGTCCAGGCGTAGCCCTGCCCCTGCGGGCTGATCTGGGTGCCCTCGCTGACGATCAGGCCGGCCGAGGCGCGCTGGGCGTAGTACTGGGCCATCAGCGGGGTGGCGACGTTGCCGCTGGCCGCGCGGGAGCGGGTCATCGGCGGCATGACGATGCGGTTGGGCAGGGTCAGCGGGCCGAGGCGGTAGGGGGTAAACAGCATGGGGGAGGTCCTTGGTAAACGACTGGCCCAAGGATGGGGACGACCCAACGCGGCAAAAAGCGCCATGGCGGCAAAACAGTTGTGCCGTGGGTGCAATGATCGAACGCCAGGACCGCCTGGGACACGCATGGCGTGTCGCTACGGGGTTTCGCCTGCGAGCTGGTTGTAGGCGGCGCGCACGGTTTCGTAGCCGTACTGCTTTTCCAGCCGGCGGACGATGAAGTGGCCGCGCGCCATGTCCTGGTAGTAGTCGGTGAACATGGTGTTCAGGGTGGCACCGGCTACGGCGCCGATGATCGGCACCGCTTGGGCGGCGAACTTCTCGGTGACCACCACGCCAAAGCGGGCGGCGACCTTTTCAACGATCTTGGCCAGCCACTTGCCGGCTTCCTTCGGGGTCAGGCCGATCATCACGCCACCGCCGCCGACTGCCGCGCCGGCCAGTTCGGCCGACAGGTGGCGCATCACTTCGGCGGTGAAACCACGGGTGATGTAGTAGCCGGTCTCGCTGGCGTCGTCCTGGCCGGAGTTGCCGCCCAGCGCGAACACTTCCAGGCAGGCGTGGCGGGTGCCCATCTCGCTCAGGTCGAACCCCTCGCTGCGCGCGACGTCGGCGACCGAGCGCATCATGATCGTGGTCGACACCGGCAGCTCGAGGAACAGCGCGGTGAAGCCGAACGCGCCGCCCAGCGCACCGGTGGTGGCGGCCGCCAGCTTGTGCCAGCGCGTGGATGCGGCCTTGCCCGGGGTGTTGTCCATGCTCCACAACGCCGCCTGCGCCGACTTGAACAGCGCCGCCTCGACCGCCCCGTGGATGCGCCGCGACACCGACTGCGGCAGCTTCTTGACCGCGAACTCCAGCGGCGAACCGATCAGGTTGGCCATCTTGGCGGTGAGCGTGGGCGATTCCAGCAGGCCCACCGCCCGCTGCAGGTCGGCCCAGTCCTGCGAGGTCGGCAGGATCTGTGCTTCCAGCGGCGGCGGTACGATACGGACAATATGGCTCATGCCCGGATCATACCGCCCGCAGATTGAATGAAGCACGACGGTAGCCCCGGCCGTTGGCCGGACCACGGGGACGTGAAACGTTCAGGACGTCAGGCGACCGGCAGGCCGGACAGCGCTCCCATGAACTGCCGGTAATGGCGCAGTTCGGCGATCGAATCATGCACGTCGCTCAGCGCCGTATGGCTGGAGGTCTTGCCCACGCCGGCGGCCACCGTCGGTGCCCAGCGCCGGGCCAGCTCCTTCACCGTGGACACGTCCAGGTTGCGGTAGTGGAAGTACTTCTCCAGGCGCGGCATTTCACGGTGCAGGAAACGGCGGTCCTGGCAGATCGAGTTGCCGCACATCGGCGAGGCGCCAGCCTTGATCCACTGCGCCAGGAAATTCACCGTCTGCGCTTCGGCCTGCGCCAGGGTCACCTGGCTGTCGACCACGCGCTGCCACAGCCCGGAACGGCGGTGCTGGTTGCGGTTCCATTCGTCCATGGCTTCCAGGCGCTCCACCGGGTGGTGGATGGCGAACTCCGGGCCCTCGGCCAGCACGTTCAACTGCGCATCGGTGACGACGGTGGCGATCTCGATGATCGAATCGTTGTCGGTATCCAGACCGGTCATTTCCAGGTCGATCCAGATCAGTCGTTCGCCTTCGGCGCCGTTGTCCGCCATGTCATGCCCTTTTGCAGAGTGTAATGCGACATGATAGCGCCTTCGCGGCGTGGCCCTGCCGTGAAATCATTCCAGCAGCAGCGGCGGTTTGCCGCGTTTGGCCCGGAAATAATTGGTCAGCCGCGTACTGGCCTCCTTGGCGAGCACCCCGCCGTGCAGTTCCACGCGGTGGTTGTGGCGCGCATCGCCGAGCAGGTCGAACACGCTGCCGCAGGCCCCGGTCTTGGGATCGGTGGCCGCATACACCAGCCGCGCCACCCGCGCATGCACCACTGCCATCGCGCACATCGCGCACGGCTCCAGCGTCACGTACAGGGTGCTGCCCAGCAGGCGATGGTTGGCCAGTGCCCTGCCCGCCTGGCGCATCGCCACGATCTCGGCGTGGGCGCTCGGGTCGTGGTCGGCGATGTTGAGGTTCCAGCCTTCACCCAGCAGCGTGCCGTCGGCACCCACCAGCACCGCACCGACCGGGATCTCGTTGAACTCGCGCTCGGCGCGTGCAGCCAGGCCCAATGCGTGCTGCATCCAGTATTCGTCCTGGTCGTGCACCGGCACGCCCAGCGGCGGAGGCGGCGGCAGGCGCTCAACCACGACCATCGGCCTTGCGCAGGAATGCGTCGAAGGCCGCCAGGGTGGCCTCGCTGACATGGTGTTCGATCCCTTCGGCATCGCGTCGGGCCGAATCGGCATCCACGCCCAGCGCCAGCAGGAAACGCTCCACGGTCTGGTGGCGGGCGCGCATTTCCACCGCCAGCTGCTCGCCGGCCGGGGTCAGGAACACGCCCCGGTACGGCCGCTGGATCGCCCAGCCTTCCTTGACCAGGCGCTTGAGCGCCTTGGCCACCGTGGGCTGGGCAACGCCCAGGCGGGTGGCGATGTCCACCTGCCGTGCCTCGCGGCCATCGGCGATGAGGTCCGCGATCAGCTCCACGTAGTCTTCGACCAGCTCCGAGCGGCGCGCCTCGCGCACCTGCACGAACCCCTCCACGTGCACCTGGGCATCGATCAGCGGGGTGGATGTCTTGGCTCGGGAAGGCGACATGCCCCCAGTTTACCGTAGTGACGCGCCCTGCCCGTCATGGCAGCCCGGCCAGGCTCAATCCGCGCGACGCAGCAACCCGGTCTCGAACAGCACCGCCCCTTCCAGGTTCCGCGCCGACAGCAACCCACCATGCGCCCGGGCGAACTCGTGGGCAATGAACAGCCCGAGCCCAAGCCCGCGGCTGTCGTGGAAGCTGGCCTTGAACGGCTCGAACAGGCGCGGCAGCAGCGCTTCGGGAATCTGCCCGGCATTGCGCACCTGCAGCCGCAGCGAATCGCCGGGAAGGCCACGCACCAGCACCTGCACCGGCGCATCGCCGCCATGCAGCACCGCGTTGCCGATCAGGTTGGAGAGCAGCTGCGCCAAGCGGTCCGGATCGCCCTGCAGGCGGGTATCCCCTTCCACCTGCAGCTCGATCTTCGCCTTCGGGTGGGCGCGGCCGACCTCGTTGACCACCACGGCGGCCACCTCGGCCAGGTCGCATTCCTCGGTCTGCAGGCGCAGGCCGCCGCTGCGGATCCGCGAGAAATCCAGCAGCTGCTCGACCATGCGCGCCATGCGCACCGCGCTGTTTTCCAGGTGCACCAGGGTCTGCTGCGCAGACGGGTCGTCGGGCAGGTCCAGCGACAGTTTGTCGGCGCACAGCAGGATCGCCGACAACGGCGTACGCAGGTCGTGGGTGAGTACCGCCATCATGGTTTCGTTGAGCTTGAGCGCGTGCTCCAGGGCCTGGTTGCGCGCCTTGAGCAGCTGCTTCTGCTGGTAGAGCTCGATGAACACATTGACCTTGCTCATGATCACCTGCGGCTCGATCGGCTTGTGCAGGAAATCCACCGCGCCGCTTTCGTAGCCCTTGAAGGCGCGCACCGGGTCGTTCGGCGAGGCGGTCAGGAAGATGATCGGCACATCGCGGCTGCGCTGCGAACCGCGCATCAGCTCGGCCAGCGAAAAACCGTCGATCTCCGGCATGTGAACGTCCAGCAGCGCCAGCGCCACTTCGTGTTCCAGCAGCAGTTCCAGCGCTTCGGCACCCGAGGCCGCGCACAGGATGTCCAGGCCGTCGCGGCGCAGCAGCGCCTCCATGGCGACCAGGTTCTGCGGGACGTCATCGACGATGAGCAGGTTCACGCGCTCGGTGGCCGGCGTCGTGGTGGACTCGATAAGGTTCATCGGGCAAGGCCTTTCATGCGCGAGCATAGGGAGGTGAGCGTCAGCACCGCATCGGCGCCGGCATGTGCCAGCGCAGCCGCCGGCATGATCGGGGAATAGGCATCATCGGGGCTTTGGATCCAGGCCTGCCCACCGGCGCTGCGGACCGCGGCAACGCCGGCGCTGCCGTCGTTGCTGGCCCCGGTCAGCAGGATGGCGAGCACGCCACTGCCGAACACCTCGGCGGCGCTTTCGAACAGCGGGTCGATCGCCGGCCGCGAGAACAGCACCGGCGCGTCCACCGACAACGCCAGGGTGCTGCGGCTTTCGACCAGCAGATGGTAGTCCGGCGGCGCGAAGGTCACCGTACCGGGCGCCAGCGGCTGCTTGTCCTCGGCTTCGCGCACCGCCAGCGGGCAACGCAGGCCGAGCAGGTCGGCGATCCGGCTGGGGCGGTCACGCGGCAGGTGCAGCACCACCAGCACCGGCATCGGCAGGTCTGCCGGCAGCGCGGCCAGCAGCTGCTGCAGCGCGCTCACGCCGCCGGCGGAGGCGCCGACCACGATGACCTCGAACTCGGGCTGCTCGACCGGGGCGTCCATCAGGCCAGCTTCCGGTACAGGCGCTGTTCGCGCGCGCAGGCTTCGAATTCATCGGCGTGCTCGCCGAACTGCAGCGATTCCTTGCTGCCCAGGCCGAGGAAGCCACGGTGCACCAGCGCCTCATGGAACAGGCCAATGGCGCGGTCCTGCAGGGCGCGCTGGAAGTAAATCAGCACGTTGCGGCACGACACCAGGTGTACTTCGGAAAACACGGTGTCGGTGGCCAGGCTGTGGTCGGCGAACACGATGTTGCGCTTGAGCCGGCGGTCGAACACTACGCTGCCGTACCCGCTGCTGTAGTAATCCGACAACGAACCGGTGCCGCCCGCTTCCAGGTAGTTGCGGCTGAACTGAGCCATCCGGTCCAGCGCGAACGCGCCGGTTTCGGCGGCTTCCAGCGCATCGGGGTTGATGTCGGTGGCGTAGATGATGGCGCGGTCCAGCAGGCCTTCTTCCTGCAGCAGGATCGCCAGCGACCACACTTCCTCGCCGGTGCTGCAGCCGGCGATCCACAGCTTGATCGACGGATAGGTGCGCAGCACCGGGATGGCGTGCTCGCGCAGCATGCGGAAGTAGGCCGGGTCACGGAACATCTCCGAGACCTGCACGGTGAAGTACTGCATGGCCAGCGCAAAGGTCTCCGGCTCATGCAGCAGCCGGTGCTGCAGCGCGCCCATGTTGTCGCACTCGAAGCGGGCCATGGCGTGGCGCATGCGCCGGCGCAGCGACGCCAGCGCGTAGTCGCGGAAGTCGTAGTGGTAGCGCTGGTAAACGGCCTCCAACAGCAGCCGCAACTCCAGGTCGAACAGCTCGGCGTCGTTCATCGGCGCGAACACCAGACGCGGCACAGCGAGACCAGCTTGTCCACGTCGATCGGCTTGGCGATGTAATCGTTGGCACCGGCCTGCAGGCAATGCTCGCGGTCATCGGGCATGGCCTTGGCGGTCAGCGCGATGATCGGCAGGTCGCGCCAGCGGTTGTCGCGGCGGATTTCGCGCATTGCGGTCAGCCCGTCCATCTCCGGCATCATGATGTCCATCAGCACCAGGTCGATGTCAGGGCCCAGTTTGTCCAGGGCTTCGCGACCGTTGCGGGCGATTTCCAGCTTCACCCCCAGCGGCTCCAGCACGCTGGACAGGGCGAAGATGTTGCGCACGTCGTCCTCGGCCAGCAGCACGGTGCGCCCGTCCAGCACCGCATCGCGGCGGCGCGCTTCGCGCAGCAGGCGCTGCTGGTCGCTGGGCAGCGAGGCTTCCACGCTGTGCAGGAACAGGGTCACTTCATCGAGCAGGCGCTCGGGCGAGCGCGCGCCCTTGATGATGATGCTCTTGGAATAGCGGCGCAGGCGCTGCTCTTCGTCGCGGGTCAGAGCACGCCCGGTGTAGACGATGACCGGCGGGAAGGCGACCGCCTCGTTGCCGGCCATGTATTCGAGCAGGTCGTAGCCGGTGCCGTCGGGCAGCGCCAGGTCGGTCACCATGCAGTCGAAGGTGGAGGTGCCCAGTTCGGCCTTTGCTTCGGCGAGGCTGCCCACCGCGGTGATTTCCAGCTGGTCGCGGCCCAGCAGAAGCTGCAGGTTGGAGCGCAGCGCGCTGTCGTCCTCGACGATGAGCAGGCGGCGCACGTCGCGCTCGCTGGTGGCTTCCAGCTGCTGGATCGCCTCGACCAGGCGTTCGCGCGTGGCCGGCTTGATCACATACCCGATCGCGCCCAGCTCCATCGCCACCTGCGAGCGTTCCAGCCCGGAGACCACGTGCACCGGGATATGCCGGGTGGCCGGGTCGCGCTTGAGCCGCTCCAGCACGCTCAGGCCGGACACATCGGGCAGGCCGATATCGAGCAGCACGCCGTTGGGGCGCAGCTCGGCGGCCAGCGCGAGGGCTTCTTCGGCGGTCTGCGCGACCACGCAGTCGAAGTCCAGCTCATGGGCCATGCCCACCAGCGCCTCGGCGAAGGTCACATCGTCCTCGACCACCAGGATCATCCGCCCGGCGCGGCTGCGGCGGCCACGGTCATCCACCACGCGCGGCGAAGGGGCAGCGGCGGACGCGTCATGCGCGCTGCCGAACAGCGGCGCCGGTGCGGCCGGCTTGGCGGCCGGCGCCGGGCGCACGTCAGGCGCCGCCATCGGCGCTGCCGTCGCAGTACCCGCCGCCAGCGGCAGGTCCAGGGTGAAGCAGCTGCCGCGACCGGGCTCGCTGGACACAGAAATGCTGCCGCCCATGCGCGCGGCCAGGTCGCGCGAGATCGACAGGCCCAGGCCCGTGCCGCCGTAACGGCGCCGGGTGCTGCCATCGGCCTGGCGGAACGCCTCGAAGATCACGTCGGTCTGCGCCTGCGGAATGCCGATACCGGTATCGGTCACCGCGAACTGGATGCGCCCTGCCCCGTTGCCGCGCACCACCAGCGAGACACTGCCGTGTTCGGTGAACTTGACCGCGTTGGCCAGCAGGTTCTTCAGGATCTGCTGCAGGCGCTGGCCGTCGGCCACCAGCTGGCTGGGCGCATCGGTGTCGGCGCGGATGTCCAGCGCCAGGCCCTTCTGCGCGGCCAGCGGCTCGAAGGTCTCCTTCAGGCGCTGCAGCACGCTGGACACCGCCAGGTTTTCTTCGGCCAGTTCGACATGCCCGGCTTCGATGCGCGACAGGTCCAGGATGTCGTTGATCAGCGCCAGCAGGTCGTTGTTGGACGAGTGGATGGCCTGCGCGTACTTGACCTGTTCGGCGGTCAGCGTGCCGTCCTTGTTGTCGGCCAGCAGTTTGGCCAGGATCAGCGCGCTGTTGAGCGGGGTGCGCAGCTCGTGCGACATGTTGGCCAGGAACTCGGACTTGTAGCGCGAACTGGCCTCCAGTTCGCGGCTGTTCTGCACCAGCTGACCCTGCGCGATCAGCAGCGCCTGCTGGCGCGATTCCAGTTCATGGGTGCGCTCTTCCAGCTGCACGTTGGTCTGTTCCAGCTCGGCCTGCTGCTGTTCCAGGTTGGCCTGCGAGTGCAGCAGGCTGCGGCTCTGTTCTTCCAGCTCTTCGTTGGCCACCCGCAGCTCTTCCTGCTGGGTCTGCAGCTCTTCGCTCTGGCGCTGGGTTTCTTCCAGCAGCTCCACCAGCTGCGCGCGCAGCAGTGCGGTGCGCAGCGCCATGCCAATCGGCTCGGCGCACTGCAACAGAAGTTCCAGTTCCAGTGAACGCGCCGGGGACACGCCCGCGCGCCCCAGCTCGATCAACCCGATCACCGCGCCATCAGCGGTGATCGGTCCCAGCAGGCGCTGGTGCACGGGGGTGCGGCCCAGCGCGGTTTCAATCTCAAGCAGGCTTTCGCTTTCTTCCAGCCGACGCGGCTGGCCCTGTCGCAGGACTTCGCCCCACTGCCCGGCAGACGCCATGAGGGACTCGGGCAGGTGCGGCGGCAGCGCCGCGCCGCCAACCAGCACCAGGCGTTCGCCCTGCAGGCGATAGACCGCACCCACATCCGCGTTCAGCTGCGCGCACAGCGTGCGCATGGCTTCGTCGGCCAGCGTGCGCGGTTCCGGATCCCCGCGCAGGCTCACCGTCACCACGTTCTCGCCTTCCTGCAGCCACAGCGCATCGGCGGCCGTACGCCGGGCCTGGATGGCCTTGATCACCGTCAACGCCATCAACAGGAAGCAGATCCCACCAATGGTGCGGTTGACGAATGAAAATGCGGAATTGGTGCTCGCCGGGGCCAGGTGGTACCCGACGACCAGCAGGATGCACGAGCCGGCCGCGACCAGCAGCGGCACCTCCAGCCGGCGCTGGAACAGGGTGACGCCCACCGCGATGAAGTACGTCAGCCACACCGCATAGCCCAGCGGCACCACCAGCTCCAGGCCGATGGTGAAGGCCATCAGGCCGGCCGATGCCAGCCAGATCCAGCGATCGCGAGCGGTTGGCGCTGCATTCATGCACACGGTTCCAGGGTGAAAAGGGGTTCGATGTTAACCGAACTGTGAATTCGGGCGTTATACGCCAAATGGCGACGTGTTCAGAACCAATGTTGACACTATCTTCACATCGCGACTTCTACGGTTCAGCCCCTTAAAGGGGAGTAAAACCGCCGCCGTGGTCCAGGCAGTCACCGATATCGCGCCGCTTGCTGATGATCGTCTGCAGTTACAGCTGTTGATCGATCACGTATCCGATCACGCGATTTACCTGCTTGACGCGCACGGCTGCATCCGCAGCTGGAACCGGGGCTGCGAGCGGGTCAAGGGTTATTCCACCGAAGAAGTGATGGGGCAGCACGTGCGGCTGTTCTACGCCCCCGACGAGCGCGCCTCCGGCACCGCCGAACACACCCTCGGCCAAGCCGAGCAGCATGGCCGCTACGCTGGCGAAGGCTGGCGCGTGCGCCGCAGCGGCGAATGCTTCCGCGCCAGCGAGGTGATCGAAGCCGTGCGCCAGGACGGCGCCCTGCTCGGCTTCGTCAAGGTCACCCAAGACGTCACCGAGCGCTACCACGCCCAGCGCCTGCTGCAGGACGCCCAGCGTGCCCGCGAGCAGTTGCAGCAGTTCGAGGGCGTGGGCCGGCTCACGCGCGGGCTGGCGCACGAATTCAACAATCTGCTGACCACCATCGGCAACGCGCTGGACCTGATCTCGCTGCGCCCCGGCGCCGATGCGCGCACCCGCGAACTGACCG
Source organism: Stenotrophomonas sp. SrG (assembly GCF_050031795.1). NCBI lineage: Bacteria > Pseudomonadati > Pseudomonadota > Gammaproteobacteria > Lysobacterales > Lysobacteraceae > Stenotrophomonas > Stenotrophomonas sp. SrG. The sequence continues at coordinate 137,930 of NZ_JBNBBE010000010.1, read as the reverse complement.
AAATGGCCCAGGCCGCCGCCGACCGGGGCTCGCTGCTGACCCGCCAGCTGCTGGCGTTCTCGGCCGACCAGACCCTGGTACGCGAGCCTTTGCAGGTAGCGCGGCTGTTCGAACAGGAACTGCCGGTGCTGCAGCGGGCCTGCCCGGACAACATCCGTCTGCGTCTGGAAGTGCCTTTCGACCTACCTCGAATCACCACCGATGGCGTACAGTTGCATACCGCTGTACTGAACCTGCTGCTCAACAGCTGCGAGGCCATGCCGCAGGGCGGGACCATCACCATCAGTGCCACGGCCGAACACCGCTTGGCCCCGGACCTGGCCAACCCCACGCAGCGCCGCTATGTAGCCATCGCGGTGACGGACCACGGCAATGGCATGCCCCCGGATGTGGCCGAGCGTGCCAGCGAACCGTTCTTCACCACCAAGGAAGTCGGCAAGGGCAGCGGTCTGGGCCTGAGCCAGGTATTTGGTTTCGTGTCCCAGTGCGACGGTTTCGTCGATGTACAGACCGCCCCCGGACACGGCACCACTGTCCGTTTGTTGTTACCTGCCCTAGAGGAAGTCGCGCATGTCTGAGCCCCTTCGTGTCTTGATGGTCGAAGACCAGGAAGACCTGCGCGAGCTGATCGGACAGGCATTGCGTGATTTCGGCATCGAGGTGCATACGGCGACCGACGGCCCGACGGCCGTTAAATTGATCGACCTGAACGGCGGCTTCGACGTCGTGTTCAGCGACGTCAACATGCCCGAAGGCATGAGCGGCCTGGAACTGAGCGCGCATGTCGCCAATGCCCTGCCGAACGCCCGGATGATCCTGTCGTCCGGCTATGCACGGTCCCAGCTGCCGCCGCTTCCGGATAATGTTGAATTCCTGCCGAAACCCTACCGGCTCAAGCAATTGATGACGCTGTTGAAGGAATCGTCGCCGGCGACCTGATGCGCGCCGAGGTGAATGCTTCATACCTGAACGGCGCACTTCACACCGGCACTGCAAACGCGGCGGGATAGTACCTGCGTACTCCGTTTGACAGGACGCACGGAATGCTCGACCGCAGCCAGGATCTGGAACGCATTGCGCTGATCGAAGCGCTCAACGTGATGGATCCCGCCTTGGGGCGCTCGCTGGACCCGGTCACCGAACTGGCGGCGTTTACCTTCGGCACCGCCATTGCGCTGATCTCCATCGTCGACGCCGACTCGCAGCGCTTCATCTCGCGGGTCGGGCTGGCGCTGGAACGCACCGACCGCCACCACTCGATCTGCTCGTGCGCGCTGCAGTCCAGCGGGATCCTGCAGATCGAAGACCTGCGCCAGGACCCCCGCTTCCACGACAACCCGCTGGTGGCCGGCCCCGAGCAGATGCGCTTCTACGCCGGCGCGCCACTGGTGACCCGAAACGGCATCGCGCTGGGCACGCTGTGCCTGATGGACCGCACCCCGCGCGTGCTGACCGCCGATGAGCAGCGCCAGCTGCAGACCCTGGCGCGGATCGTGGTCAACCAGATGGAATTGAAGATGTCGCTGGGCCGGCGCGAGCCGATCAGCGGGCTGCCCAACCGCCAGCAGTTCCAGGCCGACCTGAGCGTGCTCGGCCGCCAGGACGGTGGCAGCCAGTTCACCGGCGTGCTGCTGGATGTGTTCGACCTGCAGAGCGCCAATGACGCCGGCCAGGCGTTGGGCCTCAAACCGGTGGAATCCCTGCTCCGGCAGGCGTCGCTGCGCGTGCAGGAAGTGCTGACCGACGACGTGCAGGTCTACCACGTGGCCTCCACCCGGTTCGCCTTTGTGGTGCGCAACCACGACCACGCGCAGGTCGAGGCGTTGATGCAGCGGCTGCGCGAGCGCATGCGGCGGCCGTTGATGGTCGGCAGCATTCCAATGTCACCGCAGTTCCACGCCGGGCTGTGCGATTTCCGTGCCGATCCGGATGAAGCCGGCGACCTGGTGCGCAAATGCATGGTGGCCTTGAACCACGCACTCCAGACCGACGCGTGCCTGTGCTGGTATTCGGCCGACCGCGATGCGCACCTGCGCCGCCGCTACCGGCTCGCCTCCGATGCCGCGCGCGGGCTGGCCCAGGACCAGTTCAGCCTGGTCTACCAGCCGCGCTATGACCTTCGCGATGGCCAGCCGGTGTCGGCCGAAGCGCTGCTGCGCTGGACCCACCCGATGCTGGGACCGATCACGCCGGGTGAGTTTATTCCGGTGCTGGAATGTACCGCGCTGATGCCGGCGCTCAGCCAGTGGGTGATCGAGCACGCGTTCGCGCAGGCGGCGCGCTGGCAGCAGCTGCTGCCGGGATTCACGTTGTCGATCAACCTGTCCCCGCGCGATTTCGATAACGCCAACCTGTGGACCGGCATGGCCGAGCGCCTGCAGGCGAACGGGCTGGTGCCCTCACAGATCGAAGTAGAGATCACCGAAGGCCAGTGGCTGCACAGCCACCCCGCCGCCCTGCCCCAGCTGCGCGCGATGGCCGCTGCCGGCGTGCGCATCGCCATCGACGACTTCGGCAGTGGTTACAGCAACTTCGGGTACCTGAGCGAAGTGCCGATCAGCCACATCAAGGTCGACCAGAGCCTGGTCACCGGCCTGGCGCGATCGCGTACCGCGCGGCTGAAGGTGGAGGCCATCATCCGGCTCGCCCAGCAGCTGGGCTACCGCACCGTGGCCGAGGGTGTGGAGCATGAGTCCGAACTGTCGCTGCTGCGGCTGTGGGACTGCAACGAGGCGCAGGGGTATTACCTGGCCCGGCCGATGAGTGCCGATGCCGTCACGCAGTTGGTGCTGGCCTGTCGCGCCGGGCCCCCGAGCGATATCGACAGCGACTAGGCCGGCGTCGGGTTGCGATAATGGCGGCATTCCGTTATCTGGCGCTTCCCATGTCCGACCTAGTCCCCCTGCCCGTCCTTGCCCCGGGCCACTACCGCCATTTCAAGGGCGGCAACTATCAGGTGATCGACGTGGTGCGCCACAGCGAGACCTTGCTGCCAATGGTGCTGTATCGCCCGCTCGACGAGGACCTGGGACTGTGGGTGCGGCCGTATGAGATGTTCACCGCGCAGGTCGAAGTGGACGGTGTGCTGCGGCCACGGTTCGCGTTGGTGGACCAAAGCTGAGCTGGCGCAGTCCCCGCTGCGCGCACAAAAAGAAAGCGCCCCGAGGGGCGCTTTTTGCTACGGGATCAAAGCCATGGACTCAAGGTGTCGCGGTCACACCCTGGGCCGAGGCGCCGACCACGATGAACGGGTCGCGCCCGGCATCGGCGTAGGCACCGCAGCTGGCGTCGCCCGGTGCCACGGGATCGCACGGCCACACCGCGCGCGGCACGGTATCGCGCGGCTCGAAGCGCTCGCCATTCCAGACCGCGAAGCCCAGGTGCAACCGGCCCCATTCGCCGTAGCTACGCGGCTCGGGTTTCTCGGTGGTGCCAACGTCCACATACCAGCGCACCGCCGGGCCAAACTGCAGTTTGCCCGCATCCAGCTGCACGCGTGCGCCGTCGGCGCCGTAACGCTTCCGGTCGGCATCCGACAGCAGCGGCTCTGCCGGCAGCGCCTGCTGGGTGATGTCCGCCGGCGCCGCGCCAGCACTCACGCGGTAGACGCGCTGCTGCACCAGCCCCTCGCGGCAGCTGCCGGCCGGCAGGCGCACCGTCTTGACCGGCTCGGCGTCGGGGCCGCGGTTGTCGGCACACGCGAACGGGCCGGACACCAGGTACACCGTGGTGGACGGGTCAGCGCCTTCTAACGAACGCACCCAGACATCGCCCTGCACCGCCAGGAAGTCCGGGCGCAGCCCGTAGCCCGGGACGGCCTTGAACCAGCCCTTCTGCCTGACCTCGCGCTCGCGCCACGCGCGCGGCAGCAGCAGTTGCTGTTCCGGAATGGCCACCAGCAACGCTGAGAGGTGCAGCGGCAGAGTGCCTTGGCAGGCACCGATCAGGAGGTCCGCCTGGGTGGCCAGACGCGCTGCAAGGTCGTTCGGACAACGCGCACCGAGCTGACGCTCGATCTGGTTGTTGTCATTGGCGAGCGTGGGGATAGGCAGCGGGCGCGGAGCGACGGGCGCCGGTTCGACCAAAGGTGATGACTCGCCTCGCGGACCGACCGCAGCAGCAGTGTCGGCAGCTACAGTTGCAGTGTCCGCGTTGACCGGTGCAGAAGGACTCGCCGGGGGTTGGGCCCCATGAAGTACTCCTGCAACGGACGCAGCACCGATCGGCGCAGCGGGCGCTGCGGCCGGAGCATCAGCGGCGGTCGGGTCACTTAGAGTCGAAGCTTCAGCCTCTACTTCGTCAACCGCAGTGGCTGGTCGCGAGGGCGCCGGCTCCACCGGCCTCGGCTCGATGCCCGGAGTCACCGTCGCAGGCAGGTTGACCAAGGCAGGCTGAGCGACAGCCGCCACCTCCTGCACACCGGTCGATTCAGCGGCAGCGGGTACACCTACCGGGGAAGCAGCACCGCCCCCCTCGTCGACCACCGCTGCCGTCTGGGCATGAGCAGAGCAAAACGCGATCGGCAACAGCACCAGGAAGCATGCCGGAAGTCGAACAGCCGAACACCGAGATAGAGCAAGAGAATGTCGCATGATGTCGTCCTTGAACCTGAAAAATTAAACTACGAGACACACCTTCTCAGAATGCTTCAAACTTCGGCTTGGCACGCGCGGAATGTATCCTGCGACAACCTACCCCGCCGCACTTGGCGCAGCGGTCCAGCGCGATGTTCTTACCTGACGAAGGGCCCCAAGGCGCGCATCGAACCACACTTGGACGCTCGCCGAGAAAACCTGATTCAATGCGGGATCACTCGATTGTCCGCACGGGGCAATGTCAATACGACTCGAACTCAGGCTGCGCGCAGGCTGCGTAGATCACATTGCATCCAATACCACCATCGGAAGCGCACCGGTCCATCGCCAGCTCTTCGGCCTTCTCCTTGGTTTCGGCGCGACCGAAACTTGTACCACCATCCCCGGAAGTTGGCACCGTCGCTGCACCGCACTGATTCTTGAATGTGAAAGCAACCTTGCAGGAACGGCCGCCACTCTTCGCGCAGTTTGCCTCGGAGTCCTTCGCTGCGTCAGCCTTGCTGAGCTTGCCCGTCGATGCACCTGCCGCTCCATCGGTCGAGATCGCAATTGCGCCCCACGTCTTGTGCCAAACACCTGTGGGACGTGGAGAACCCGAACCCGCTTCTGATTCGGAACCGGGGATTGGCGCACATCCCTGAACGCCCTGCACCCCAATCGGGTATTGACCGGGAGGACAGCGTCCTTCCGCGATCGCGGTCACAGGAAGCAATACCAGACCTACAAGGACAATCAGTACTCGAATCACAGGCCGCTCCTGATTCCGTTCAAGCGCACAAGCCATTCAGAAAGATTTGAACTCGGACATGCTACACGCAGAATAAGAGACGGTGCAGTCGCCACCGCCATTCGCTTGCTTACAGTCACGAACTGCCAGACCCTTTGCCTGCTCAAGCGTTTCCGCATGCGCAGCAATGGAAGTGCCACCAGCTATGACGCCAGACGAAGTGCCAGGATCCGCTATTGCAGCGCATTGGTTGTAGTAGGCGAGACGAACTTCACACTTGTTCCCGCCTTGTTTTCTACACTCATCCATCGCAAGTGACGACGCGGCGCGCTTTGACTTTTGGGAAACAGCCGCCCCCGTAGCGAGAGGTGCACCTGGACTGGGAGACTTGTCTTCAGCAATCGCACCCCAGCGCGTTTCCCACTTCCCGGTTGGTCGAGGAGAAACACCATTCGCGCCCGTTCCGCCGCCCGGAATAGGGGCGCAACCTTGAACGCCTTGTCCTCCAATTGGGTAGTGGCCAGGTGGGCAATTGCCCTCCGCGAGTGCCGCAAAGGGAACCAGCATCAACAGTGCAAACAAAAGCTTGTTTTGCATACAAGAACCTCCACCTCTCGTGTCATTGCAACGCCGCTGAACGTGTCTCACCGTGAATCAGCGTTGCCGTACTTTCCAGACCCGCTGGCGGTACTTCCGGCCTCAGAAGTGCTCCTCACGGTTGGCTGTACCACCTGGCCTACTGATCCTGCATCGTCATTCTTGGTCTGCGCTGGAGTGTACGACCCCGGCGGCTGGCCTTGCGGGCCGGCGGCTGCCGAGCCACCTATCTGGGAATATGCCATGAAGCTACCCAACGTACCCTGGAAGAACATCGCGGCCATTGGGGGCGCAGTCAGAATCAGTGTCGTGAGGATGAGGCCCATGCCACCTTGCTGCATGGCCTGGCTGGTCATGCCGTCGCTCATCGCATCATCGAGGAAGAAGCTGTTGATCAGCGACGATGTCCAGAATGCCGCCGAAACACGAATGACCATGTCCAACGCGATGGAGACCATGGCCGACAGCACCGCCATGGAGAACATGGTGCCTATGCCATAGAACAACCACTTCTGGAAGAACTGCTTGGTCTGGTCGAACAGTAGACACAGAATAAAGAGCGGCCCGAACCCGATGAACAGCGCGATTGCAACCTGGTAAAGCAGCAGCATGGCGCCAGCCGTCACGGCCGGGCCGCCCGTGCCAATGCCGATGAACCACATGGCGCGCGTCTTCTCCTCGCGCAATCCGCCATCGTCCAGCACCTTGATCGCATCGATGCTGGACAACGCCACCTGCATCCATGCCAGGCTCTTGTCGATCTGGTCTTCAGCGGTGCCGCCCTCGCCGGTTACAACGCGGGTGATCAGGCCGCCTACGTCCTTGGTCAGGAAGTCGCTGACGCTGCTGCCGAACATCGCCATTGAGGTGGCTACGCTGATGATCAGTGCCGCGCGCGCCATGTTGGTGACCAACACCATCATTGAATCGCGGCTCTGGCCGGTGACGATGCGGTAGCCCTGGATCAGCACCCACAGAGTCATCAGGATCAAGGCGATACCACCGACCCAGGCCATCATGCGGCCCATCATGTCGATACCGAAATCGTTGATGCGCGCGCGGAGGTAATCCAGGATCAGCTTGAAGAAAACGAAGTCGCCAATCGACTGGACACGCACTGCGTAGCCCAGCAGATCCTGCAATCCGCCCGAGAAATCAAAAACGTTGGCAATCGACCTGATCGACATTTCCACAATCCCTTGGTGATGCTGCTACTGCTTTGGGTCCGGCATTACTTTGCAGACCCGCTGAACCTGCTTGGACGAGTTACTTGACGCTGAGCGCGCCCTTGAGGGCGGCGGTCTTCACCAGTGTCCCGATGATCTGGTTGGTTGTATCGCCTTTGAGGGCGTTCTCGGCAACCACCTTCTGGTTGGCTTCCATCACCTCGATGTAGGCGTCGTACGAGTGCATCCGCGATTGCCAAATCTGCGCCTGAACCGCCAGGTCGTTGGCCATGCGAAGGGCTTCACTGTCCGTGCCCTGCACGTTGCCCTGGCTGTTGCTGAAAATACGCATGTTGAAAATCCGGGTGAGCGACGACTGCATGAGCGGCACAGATTCGGTCATGAACTTGACCGCCTCGTTGTACTTCCGGTTCTGCATCATGCGGATGTTCACGCAGATTTGTGTCTGCTGCTGCTTGAAATCAGCCTTCGGGTTGAAGACGAAGGTTTTGAACAGGCCGGTGACGCTCAGGTCGGTAGTACCGCCACAGCTTTGCGCAACCAGATAGTTGTCCGCCACTGGAGTGAGCGCGATACCCTGCGGCATGCCAAAGTTGTTGAGTACCGCCTGCACCTGGACCAACGCCTGCGCATACTGCTCCAGCGTGCGGATCCAGCGGGTGCGCTGTTCGACGTACTCGGCCGCGTCCTGCGCCTTGGAGGCGTACGCGGTGATCTCGGCCTTGTAGGTATTGATCTGGTTCATGATCTGCTGGTACACGCTCGGGCCAACTTCGACCACGGGCATCGTGTAGGCGGGCGCGGGCGCGTTGCACATCAGCACGGTCACCAGCGACAGGGCGGCCAGGCGGAAGCTGAAGTGACGGCGGCGGGTCGTGTTTTTGTTCATGGCAATGTCCATAATTATCTCCATCGAATGCGGCGAAAGCCTGTCCCTGATCGGCCGGGGGACCGTCAGGCAACGGCGTCCTGTCGTGTCCCGGCGGGCTTTCCAGAGCCCTTGCGCTTCCTGTAGAACTCACTGAGCCACTGGTCCGGGGTGAGGTCGGCCTGCGATACCTTCTCGCGCTGGGCGGCGTCGAGCAGGACGCGGTGCATCACGTCGATATTGTCGGTGGAGGCCGAAATCACCGACAGGATGTCATCCATGCCACGCAGGTTGAGCTGGCACACGCTGGCGGCATGGCCCTGCTTGACCAGGAAGCAGCGCGAGCGCTCGTCCAGGGCGGTGACCACCTTGAACTCGGACTCGGTCAGCTTCAGCCCGTCGATGTAATCCGAGCGGCTGGCATTGGGGTTGGGCAGCAGGATCAGCGTGGCGGTCTGCTCGATCAGCGCCGCGGCGATGTCGCTCTTGAGCGCATCTTCCGGGCTCTGGGTGGCGAAGATGCCCATGCCGTTCTGCTTACGGATGGTCTTCTGCTTGTTCTTGGCGAATTCCTTCAGGCCGCCCTCGCCGTCCAGGATCTTCCAGAATTCGTCCATCACGTAGATCAGCGGGCGGCCGTCGATCAGCGATTCCAGGCGGTGCAGCAGGTAGTTGATGACCGGCACGCGCACTTCGGGGTTGTCGATGATGTCGGTGTAGTCGAAGCCGATGATGTTGGCGCGGCTCAGGTCCACGGTGTCGACCGGGTTGTCGAACACCCAGCCCAGCGAGTTGCCCGAGGTCCACTTGCGCAGGCGCGCATACAGACCGTCGTCGCCCATGTTGGGCAGGCTCTTCTGGAAGTTGGTCATGCTGCGCAGGTGCATGGGGGTATCGAGCATGTTCTCGACACCGCGGAAGATGTCCTCTTCCTCGCGGGCGCTGTACTCGTGCTTGTTGGCCAGCACCTTGATCAGGTCGGCCAGGAACTGCACGTTGGCTTCATTGTTCTCGCACTGGAACGGGTTGAAGCCGGTGGCCTGGCCGTTCTCGAGCGCCAGGTAGTTACCGCCACAGGCGCGCACGAAGATCTCCGCGCCGCGGTCCTTGTCGAAGAAGAAGATGGTCGGCGACGGGTCGTACTTCTGGACCTGGCTGAGCAGGAAGTTGATCAGCGCGGTCTTACCCGTACCGGACTTGCCGATCACCATGGTATTGGCGATGGCCTTCTCCCCCAGCGAGTTCTCCGACGGGTGGGTGGCGTGGAAGTTGAAGTAGTACGGCTGGCCGTTGGTGGTCTGCAGCGTGGTCACGCAGTCGCCCCACGGGTTGTTGTGCTGCTTGCCGGTGGCGAAGTTGTGCAGCGGCGACAGACCCAGGAAGTTCAGCGAGCTGATGTTGGCCAGGCGGGTGCGGTAGCGCCAGTTGGCCGGGAACTGCGAATAGAACGAGGCGGTGACGGCCAGGTCTTCCTTGGTCGACACGAACCCGGCGTTGGACAGCTCGGCGCGGGTGGTGGCGATGTTCTGCGACAGCTTTTCCTGGCTGTCGGCGTAGACGGCCATGATGAAGTGGTACTCGCCCAGCACGAAGTTGCCGGAGGACAGCTGGTCCATCGCCTGGTCGAGCTCGACGATCTGGCTCACCGCCTTGTCGCCGGAGGAGATCATCATGCCCTTGGTGCGGTCGAGCACCTTGAGCGCGTCCTGGCGGCCCATCGGGCTGAACGAATGGGTGATGACGTATTCGAAGTCGAGGTACTTCAGGCCGTTGAGCACGCCCGGATAGGTGCCCTCGGCGTATTCCTTGATGTTGAGGATGGCGCCGAAGTGATTGACGCCGTTGGGCGTGCTGATCACGAAATCGCCGGTCTTGGCCGAGAACATGTGGCGGCTGATCGGCAGGTAGTCCTTGACCGGCGCGGACAGCACCGGTACCGGCTCGTCGACGCGGTTGAGCAGGTAGCCGAAGAACTCCAGGGTCTCGGAGAAGACCATGCCGTTCTTGGCTTCATACATGCCCATCCGGTAGGGCGAATAGTCGCGGATCACCGCTTCCACGTTGCCGGCCATTTCGAGCAGCTTGGCCACGGACTGGTCCTGCTCGGCCTGCAGCTGGGTGATGCTGGAGGACTTGTCCATGAAGCGCTTACCGGACACGACCGGCCGGTAGATCATGGTCAGGTACAGCTCGTTCTGCATGATGCGCTGCGAGGACAGCATGCCCATGTACTGGTCGGACACGTCCTGGTTGAAGCGCTGGGAGAACTTGCTGCTGCCTTTGAGCTGGCGGCGACGGCGGATGTCGTGCACCCAGAAGGCGACGTTGACGAAATCCGGTGCGCGCAGGGTCTGCAGCAGTCGATTGAAGGTGTTGTGGCGGTGTTCGAGCTCCCAATCCTCGCGCCCTACGAAGGGCAGGCCTTCCAGGTGCCAGGTCAGCAGGAAGTCTCCACCCGTGGTCTTGACGACCGTCGGCGCCACATGGGACGACAGGGGAATGAATTCGCTGATCGAGGTATCGGGACTGAACATGGGCGCTTCCAAAGGGTGCTGCGGGGATGGTGCGGGGCCTGCACCGGGCAGGCGATGTGATCGCCTGCCCGGCCTGTAGCGTGCCGTGGTCAGTCCGACGGCGGCGGCTTGTCGCGGTAATGGTTGGGCGTGAACACCCACATTCCGTCGTGCTGCTGCAGGTTGCGCGCGCGGAACTTGAACTGCAGGCGCAACCCGATCAGGCGGAAGATCATTTCATCGCGCTTTGCCATGTGACGCAGGATGAAGATGGCAATCGGGATGGTGATCAACAGCCGCATGTCGATGTACATGCTCAGCAACAGCAAGCCGCCTGCGACCAGGAAGAACGGGACGTACGGAACGCCCAGAAACATCGCTGGCCGCGTGCAGCCGCGGAACAGGACGTTCTTATGCACTGTAGTACTGGACGGCGTTCATGATGGCGCCGGTGGCGCTGCCGGCGCAGGAGCTGGAACCGCCGTCACCGAGCAGCATCTTGGCGATCTGGCCAGCGGCGCCGATCAGCAGGCCACCGATCAGGATCGGGGCCACGTCACCGATGCGCTTGTGGGCGAAGGCGATCTGGTAGCCGGCGAAGATGACGGCGATGGTCACCACGGCGATGGAGGCGATGTTCAGCAGGCCGTTGATGTTGGAGAAGAAGCCGCACACCTTGGTGTCGGTGCCGCCGAAGTTGGTGGACTGGGCGAACACGTCCGGCACGAACACGGCAGCGGCGAAGGCAGCGGCCATCAGCACGGTCTTCAGCGTGCGCTGGGCCTGGGCGATATCGAGGTTGTTACGCTTCATGGTGGGTTTTCCTTGTTGATGGTCTAACACGACTGGATCGGTCCTTCAGAACACGAAGGCTTCATCCCCAGCGGGGATGTTCTGTACCGGCATGGCCTGCGCAGGCACGGCCTGCGCGGGTAATGCCACCGGGGCATTGCGTTCACTCCAGGCGCGCACCACGACCGGGCCGGCGTCGTTCTGTGCCGGCATGGGCTGCGGTGCGACTGGTTGCTGGGCGATGGGCTGCGGTGCGGGCATCTGGGCGGCCTGCGGCTGCGGCACCACCTGGTCCATGGCCCCCATCACCACGCGTGACAGCGCGGCGTCGGCGGTGCGGACCAGGCCACCGCGCACCATCGCGCCGGTGGAGGGGTAGACCTCGTAGGCACGCGCCGGGTCCACCGGCACGACGGCCTGTGCATACGTGGGCGAGAGCGCCTGCATGGCCTGCACGCGCGCTTCGGCCACGCCCTGCGGCTGGCCGCTGAACTGCGGGTGGTGGGCCACGTCGACCACGCGGCGCTGTGCACGGCTGACCACGTCGATCGGCGCGGCCCCGTTGGCGGCGACCATGTTGCCGCGCTGACGCGAAATGGACGCGAACACCTTCTGCACGTAGCCGTGGCGGAAACCGGTGGTGAAGTTGCCCGAGTAGTAGCAGCTGAAGGACTTGCCCCAGTCCTTGCCCGAGCGGCCATAGCACTCGGCCAGGATGCGCGAGGCGGCCTGCAGGTTCGGGCACTGCTGGAACGCCTTCTCGTACGAGTCCAGCCCGTACTTGGCCAGGTTGTAGCGGTTGACCTGGGCCAGGCCCACCGAGAAGTTGTAGCCCTTCTCTTCCAGCATGCGCACGGTGGCGAGCGCCTCATCGAGCTGCTTGGGCTGGCGGACCAGCGCGCCGCCGACCACGCCGATGGCGTACGGGTTGCGCGACGATTCCACGTTGATCACGTGCTGCATCACGTCCATGGACACGGCCATTTCCGGACACACCATGGCTTCAAGACCGGGCAGCATCAGGCATCACTCCCTGCGGCCAACGCGCGTTCGGGGCTGAAATCGATGCCGGTGATGTAGCGGCTGCCGGCATGCGCCTTGATGTGCACGACCACGTCGATGGTCATCTTCAGCAGGCGCTTGATCACCGAGAACTCCAGGCCGGAGCCTTCGGCCGAGGCCTTCACCATCAGGCCCAGCTGGTCCCAGGTCTGTTCCGGGCTGCCGGCGTGGCAGCTGGTGATCGAGCCGGGATGGCCGGAGGCGCAGTTGCGGATGAAGTAGAACGCTTCATCGCCGCGAAGCTCGGCCAGGATGATGCGGTCCGGCTTCATGCGCAGGCACGCTTCCATGCAGCTCTTGGCCGTGACGTTGCTGGCGCTCTGCCCGCCCTTGGAGTACAGCAGGTGCACCACGTTGGGCTGGCTGATGAACAGCTCGCGCGCATCTTCGATGGTGACCAGGCGTTCGTTGGCCGGGATGTGGTTGACCAGCGACTTCATGAAGGTGGTCTTGCCGCTGCCGGTGGCACCGGATACCACGATGTTCTTGCGGTACTGCACCGCCTTGCGGAAGAACTCGGCGTAATCGCGGTTCTGGCGCAGGGCGAGCAGTTCCTGGTCCTGTTCGCTCAGCGCGTGGCCCTGCTCCAGGATCTGGTTGAAGAACCCGTCGCTCTGGTACTGCTCCAGGGTCTTGGTGTGCTTGGACGGCAGGCGGATGGTGATCGACACCTTGCCGGCGTCGCACGCCGGCGGGATGACGAACTGGGCGCGCTGGCCGGTCGGGAAGGTCAGCGACACCACCGGATCGACGTCGGTGATGCGCTGGCCGGTGTTGCTTTCATTGACCACGGCGGTACAGAACTGGCGCGCACGCTCGAAGGTCAGCGTGGGAACTTCCACACGCTGCCATCCGTCACGCGTTTCCAGGTACACCTCGCCCGGACGGTTGATGCAGATTTCCGTCACATCGGGCGAGGTCATGTACTGGTGAATGCCCAGAACCTCGTACTGGTACCTGAGAAACTCACTGGAAACGTCGGCTACAGGGGCCACTTCGGCGTCCATGTTCTGTCCAGGCGATCAGCGGCGGCGCGGCAGCACGTCGCTGAAATCGACGTCCTTGGCCACGTAGACACTCATCACGGTGCCTTGGTTGATGGTGACGGTGGGCGGGCGACGCTCGCTCATCGCTTCGTTGGCCAGCCGCTCCATGCTGCGCGCGGTGGCGCTCTCATAGGGCGACTGCACGGCAAAACCGTTGCTGCTGATGGTGGTGGTCTCCGGACCGTGTTCGGCCGCGGCGTATTTGAAGGCGTCCGCGATCAGGCTGATCATCAGCGCCGAGGCGATACGGCTGCCCCAGTGGGCGCTGTAGTCGCCCGGGTGGCCCGCGCCACCGAGCTGGTCGATACCCGGGCTGGACATCGCCACGTCGATGCCGTTCGGCGTGGTGATGCGGTCCCAGATCACTTCGACGCGCTTGCCCTTCGGGCCGCCGCCATACGCACCGTAGATCTTCGAACCCTTCGGCAGCAGCAGGCTGCGGCCGTTGATCGAATACACCGGTTCGGTCAGCAGGCACGAAGTGAAGCCGGAGACGTCGGTGATGATGCGGGTTTCCAGCACGCAGCGCAGGTAGGTGCCGCGCACCAGCAGTGCATCCGGGCTGCGGATGAACGCAGCGCTGGAGACGTCTTCGACGTCGGGACCGCGGCGGACCTTGGCCGGTGCCGGCTGCTGCGCACCCGGCAGCTGCGCCATCATCGCGCGGGTGTACTCGTCATCGGGACGGCCACCGAGGCCACCCTGCCCTTCGGCCCCAGTCGCCCCATTGCTGCCACCCACGCCGTTGCCCGACGCCATGCGGCGGTCCAGCAGCGACGGCTGACGCGGTTCGTTGGACATGCCCATGTCACTGGGAATGGCCGGCGGTGTGCGGTACGGGTTGTCCTGTTCCGGCGGCGGCAGCGGCGGCAGCATTTCAATGGGCTGCGCATCGGCCACCGGGGCCTGCGGCAGCACCGGCTGCGCCGTCGGCAGTTCAGGCGTGGACACGCGGGCCTGTTCGTTGACCTTGGCCGGACCGTCCTGATCGTCGCTGCTCTTGCGCAGGAGCAGGAAGCCCATGGCGATGATCAGCACCAGGATGCCGCCCAGGAACGCCAGCGCCTTGCGGTTCAGGCGCTGTTCCTCGGCCGAGCGCAGCTGCGGCGCGGCGGCATCGAGGTTGGGATTGTTGTCGGCCACGTTCTGGCCGTAATACGGGTTGCTCGGCGCGTCGCCGTCGTCGCGGCCGCGGTTCGGCTCGTTGCCGGGAGTGTTGTGCTGGCTCATTTCTTCACGTTCCTTCGCAGACCAACGACGTTGTCACCGTGACGGATGACCAGGTAGGGATAAGTGCCATGCACGATGAGCGAATTGCCCTCCACCGTCGTGTTGACCACGAAATCCTCACCGTACTCGCTCTCACGGCCGAACACCGCCGGGAAAATGCCCGTCTTGTACTCCGGCGACGCCGGCAGTTTCAGGTAGGTGAAACGGCCATCGTCGTAGGCATTGACCGGAATCAGCCAGCCCATCTTCTTGGCGCGGCGGGTGGAGTACGAATAGTCGAAGTTGTACTGGCGATCCTTGGCCAGTTCCGAGCTGAGCAGCGGCTTGACCTCTTCATCCACCGCCTGCTGGGCGGTACCGAACTCGGTATCGCTGGGGTAGCTGAAGGCGATCTTGTACTGCACGCCGGCACGACGCGCCTGTTCCAGCTGGCGCCAATCGGTGGCCACCACCTTCAGTTCGAAGATGTAGGAATGGGTCTCGGTGCGCACCATCATGTTGGTGTCCACGTCGACGTTCTTCGGCTTGAGGTAGAACACGTTTTCGCGACGGGTCAGCTCCCAGCCACTGCTGAAGCCGGTGCTGTAATCCAGGATCTTCTCGTTCGGGCTCAGTTCGATCTGGGTGGTGAGACCCAGGCCGGTGCGCACCGGATAGATGCGGTCCTGTTCGTATTCGTAGTGGTCGACCACCTGGGCCTTCGCAGGCGCGGAGACCAGGGACATCATCGGCACCAAGGCCAATGCGGCCCACCAAAGTTTGCTACTACTCATCGGTTGCTTGCTCCCTCAGCAGTTCCGGTGGAAATGTTCTGTGCCGGCACGTTGGCCGGTTGCCGCGGCGCGACTTGTCCTGGTATCGCCTGGCCCGGCACTGCCTGCCCGGGGTATTGCTGCTGCATCGGCTGCGCGGGGACCTGGCCCGGCACCGTCATCTGGCCCGGCACCTGCTGCCCCGGCACCACCATCTGGCCGGGGACGGCCTGGGCCGGCACCGCAACCGGCTGGCCGGTGGCCGGGTCGATCATGGTGGCGGTGGCCGGGTTGTTCGGGTCGTACACCGGCGCTGCCGCGGCGGCAGCCGCTGCCGCCTGTGCCGCCTGCGCCGCAGCCGCCTGGTTGGCCTGCCTGGCCATATCGGCGTCGTCGGGCACCGGCACGCCACGGGCGTAGTCGTTGTCGACGCGGTATTCGGTCACCTGGAACGCCAGCGGATTGAGGATCCGGTCCTGTTCGCTCAACGCCAGGTCGGTGCGGTAATCAAAACGCATCGTGACCAGCTTGTTGTCCAGGAACTGCGAGACCCCGGTGGTCTTGTCGAGCAGGCTGCGCTGGATGCGCACCGAGGCGCCGCGGAAACTGCCATTGCCTTCGGCGGCCAGCGGCGTGATGCTCAGGATCTTGACCCGGATTGCCTTGTTGGTGCCATACACGAACACCGGGTTCTGCGGATTGTTGTTCGCATAGCGCTGGCGCTGGGTGGCGGCGACCGGCTCGGACGACATCGTGAACACCAGGTCCCAATCGCGCAGGCCCATCACCGCCGAGTCGAACGACTCGCGCGCCAGCACGTACTGGGCCACGTTGCTGCGGTTGATGGCTTCGTTGGCGGTGATCGATCCGTCACCGAAATTACCCGCCAACCGGGCCACGGTTGCGTTGCCGGTGTAGGCGTCGGCCATCACCAGGAACGGCACCTTCTCCTTCAGCGGCAGCATGTAGTAATAGCCGCCGGCCAACGCCAGCGACATCACCAGTGAACCGGTCGCCACCCACCAGGCGCGGCGCTCGCTGCGGCGCGCCATGTCGGCAACGGTCAACTCGTAGCTCACCGCCTTGGCGACCGCCTGGTCGACCTTGGGGGTGTTGCCTGTTTCCTTCTTTCGGAACATGGGGTCATCCGTACTACTGGAACATCAAGGGGCCGCGGAACTCAGCTTCCGCTGGACGCGTCGACACTGCCGGCGGCAGCGGTCGGCGATGCGGCGGAGGCGGACTGCACGACGATCTGGTTGCCGACGATGGACACCGACACGCCCTGCCCTGCATAGGCGGCAGTGAGATCGATCATCGCCTGCTGCGGATTGGTGGTGCCGATCGTGGAGACCGCGCCATACAGCGTGTAATCGGAGCTGATGCGGTAATCCAGCGTCATCCCCGAATCCTTGGCCCAGCGTTCAAGCATGGTCTTCAAGGTGCCATCCATGGGCGAGGCCTGGTACACGTAGCTGGTGTACAGCGGAATTTCCATGGTGGTGCTGGCGAAGCGGTTCACCGGCTTCCAGCGACCGCCAAAATCCGGCGCGTCGGGAGTCGCACAACCGGCGAGCAGCAGCACGGCAACGGCGGTGGCAACGCTGATGGATCCCTTTGACAGAAACGCTTGCTTCATACGAACTTCCCTATGACGTACGGAATAGCGGCTTTTAACCGGGAAAAAACGGCAACACGCTGACGTGTCATGGCCTGAGGTCAGGCCCGACAACGCAACGTTGGATGCGAGCAACACCTTTCACCGGTGCAACCGGGCCCCCGCCCCGTCTGGTGTGTAAACGCCCCGAACGCCTGTCCGGCCCCTGCGCCTGCACACCCAACCCGAGAAAAGCCATCCATGTTCCTCTTGACTGCTTCAGTGCATGTCTTCCAGCACTGGTCTCAACAACAAATTCATGACGTACAGAACGTCCATCACAAATACGATGCCACACATTCGCGTCAAATCAACGTCAAAAGCGACAATTTTTTAACGTTCATCCCGCGTTTCTTTGACGCACGTCACATGCCTTCACATATGACGATTACAGATCCAACGTAGGCACCGACGTCTTCGGCAACAGACGCGATGTGAAGTAGCGGTCCTGGTAATACTTGATCTTGTCGCACTTGACCGGATGCGGAATGCCCTCGTAGAGGAACACCTCATGGTCATTGCCCATCGCCTTCAGCTCCTGCGGCAGCATCAGCGCGCGCCGCTCTTCGGTGAAGCTGTGGGTCTTTTCACGGGCGTGCGTGACATTTTTCCTGCGCACGGTGGTGTAGCCGAGCATTTCCGAATAGTCGTTGGCATCCTGCTGCTCACGCGGCGCGTAGAGGATCTGCAAGGCGTGGTTGGTGATGATGGTGCGCGAGACGTCCCTGCCGTAGGTGGCGTCGAGCTGGGCCATGCTCTGGATGATGGGCAGCAGGCGCACGTTGTAACCGGCCATGTAGGATACCGCCGAGGCGATGATGTCCACCTTGCCGATCGCGGTGAATTCGTCCATCAACAGCAGGCACTGGTACTTCAGGTCCGGGTTGGACTTGGGCAGTTCCTTGGTGTTGAGGTTGATGATCTGGCTGAAGAACAGGTTGATGATCAATCGGCTTTCAGCCAGCTTGTTGGGCTGGATGCCGATGTAGATGGTCATCTTCTTCCTGCGCAGGTCGGTCAGCAGGAAGTCGTTGGCGCTGGTGGCCTTGTCCAGCACCGGGTTGATCCAGGCGTTCAACGGCTCCTTGAAGGTGCCCATGATCGACGCGAAGGTCTCATCGGCCTGCGACAGCAGGTTGGCGAATGCCGAACGCGCATTGCCGCTCAGGAACTTCTGCTCGGACAGGGCCTTGAGGTACTTCTTCAGGTCGCTGCCATCGCCGGTGGACAGGCGGAACACCGCGCCCAGCGTCGGCGTGCCCTGCCCGCCGGGGAAGCCCTGGCGACGCTCGTCGTCCCAGTTCTCGAACAGGTACAGGGTGAAGGCCATGAACGCATTGCGCGCCTGGCTGATCCAGAACTTCTGCTCGTCCGAACCATCCGGGTACAGCATCGCGGCGATGCTCATCAGTTCCGAGACGCGGAAGGCCTGGTCGTCGGACACGTAGCTGAGCGGGTTCCAGCGATGGGTGCGGCGGTCTTCGGCAAACGGATTGAACAGGAACACCTCATGGCCCTGGCTGGCACGCCAGCCGCTGGTGAGGTCGAAGTTTTCCTGCTTGATGTCCAGCACCACCACCGACTCGCCGTACTCGAGCAGGTTCGGAATGACCACGCCCACGCCCTTGCCCGAACGGGTCGGCGCGGCGAGGATCACGAACTGCTGGCCACTCAGGCGGACCAGCTTACCGCCGAAGCTGCCCACCACGATGCCGTTGTCGGTCTTCTTGAACAGACCGTGCCTGGCCAGGTCGGCGGCGTCCGCGAAGCGGGCATCGCCGTGCAGGGATTTCTTCTTCGGCTTCAGCACGAAGAACAGCGCAACCAGACAGGCCACGATGGGCAGGCTGAAACCCACCACGCCCGCCGCCTTGATCTTGGTCAGGTACGGCGCAACCGCCGGCTGGTCCATCGCCTGGACGTACTGGTAATAGGTATTCCACTTGAACAGCCCGGTATCGAGGCCGAGGAACAGCAGCGTGAGGTAGCCGGCAAGGCAGTAGCCAACAAGTGCGGTCAAGAGGATGACAACAGCGGTGACAACGATCTTCTGCGTGGACAAACCCAATCCTCCATGACGCGCCCGAAGGCGCTACGACTTACGCCGACGCCTGCGTGGCGCCGCGCGTGTACCGGTTGCTTCAACTTCCCCAAGGGCCGTCTTCGCTTCCTCGCGCAACAGCGACCAGTGCAGGTGCGCCTCATCAAGCGACACCACATCGGTCAGCCGCGCGCCGTCGGACGTGAGGACGGCGAAGCCGAACACATCGGCCGGACTGTAGACCGGCGAATATGTCAAAGCCACCAGCTGAAACCTGCCATCTACCCGCAGTGCGTGAGGGAATTGCACCATCACGCACGCTCCCTCGGGTCGATGCCAATGCGCGCATGCTAATGCACGTTTACGGCGATGCCAATCAGAAATTACTTACAATACAGCTGTGAATACAGGTGTACTCGCAACAATGTTGCGCGTGGCGGGACAATGTAACGAGATCGCGTTCAACACTCATCGCAAGCCGTGAAGATAGCGTGTACGTCCCGCACGTCTCACTGCGGTCAGTTGTTGCCGCCGAGGTTGCGGTGCGTGGGACACATGCACCCACTCACCGAACTCTTCGATGAGCTGGTCGAACGGAAGTTGCAGCGCGACGATGCGTCGCGCCAGCGCCATGGAGGTCATCCCCTCCACCTGGATGTCTGCGGCCTGGCCACTGCGGTGCTGGCTGCCAGCCACCCCGCCTACGGCGCGATTGACCGCGGCCGAGCGGAAGCCGGACGTGATGTACACCGGTTTACCAATTGAATCGCGCAACGGCTGCAGCACGTTTGTAGCCAAAGCCTGTAGTGCGGCGCGCTCTGCACGGTTGGGCACGTTGGGCAGCCCTGTCGCGGTCCGGGTGAACTCTTCAAGATGGAAGTTCGGCGTCAACAGCATCGGCATCCACACGCGGAATGGGATGGTCCAAGCGTGAAGCGTGCGCACCTCGCCGACGTGAAGATCGCGTGAAGAAAAGGCGAGACCGATCCCCGGTTCCAGCGGCCACGCCACAGCATTCCAGCACCGGATACCTTGATTCCGGCCATATGTTGCGCCGCAGCAGTACAATGGGCCGCTTCATTCTCCGCCTGCTGCCCATGAGCCCCACTCCCCTCCCCCTGGCCGCGCGCCTCACCGCGCGCCAGCGCACGCTGATCATCCTGGCGCTGTCGCTCGGCGGCTTCGCCATCGGCACCAGCGAATTCGCCAGCATGGGCCTGATGCTGGAGATCAGCCGCGGGCTGTCGATCAGCGAGACCCAGGTCGGCCACCTGATCAGTGCCTATGCCATCGGCGTGGTGGTGGGAGCACCGGTGCTGGCGTTCGCCGGCGCGGGGTATGCACGCCGCACGTTGCTGCTCGGCCTGATGGGCTTCTATGCCGTGGGCAACCTCGCCAGCGCGCTGGCCCCGGATTACACGACGATGTTGATCGCCCGCTTCATCGCAGGCCTGCCGCATGGCGCCTACTTCGGCGTGGCCATGCTGGTGGCCGCCGCGATCAGTCCGCCGGCGCAGCGTGGCGCCGCCGTATCGAAGGTGCTGCTTGGCCTGTCGGTGGCGATCCTGGTCGGCAATCCGCTCACCACCTGGCTGGGCCAGCAGTTGAGCTGGCGCACTGCGTTCGCGCTGGTGAGCGTGCTGGCGATTGCCACGGTGCTGATGATTGCCCGCTTCCTGCTACCGGACCCGGATGAAGTGCGGACCTCGCCGATGCGCGAACTGCGCGCGTTCAACCGGCCACAGGTGTGGCTGGCGCTGGCAATCGGCTCGGTGGGCTTTGCCGGCATGTTCTGCGTGTTCACCTACCTGGCGCCGACGCTGGTACAGGTGACCGGCCTGGCCGAGTCGTGGATGCCGGTGGCGGTGGGCATCTTCGGCATCGGCGCGATCATCGGCAATGTCGCCGGTGGCTGGCTGGTGGACCGCTTCCAGTTCCGGGCGGCGGCGATCGTGCTGCTGTGGTCGATCGTGGTGCTGCTGGCCTATCCGCTGGCCGCAAACTCTGTCTGGACGATCTTCCCGATGATCATCGCGGTGGGCACGATGGGCGCCCTCGCCGCCGTGCTGCAGACCCGCTTGATGGACGTGGCGGGCGAAGCGCAGACCCTGGCCGCGGCGTCCAACCATGCCGCGTTCAATACCGCCAATGCGCTGGGCCCGTGGTTCGGTGGCCTGGCTATCGGCGCCGGCTTCAGCCCCGCCGTGACCGGCTATGTCGGTGCGGCCACCGCGCTGGGCGGCCTGCTGTTGTGGGTCGTGGCAGTACTGGTGCAGCGCCAGTCGCGCACTGGTGCGGTGGTGGCCTGCGAGCGCTGATCCGCAAACGTGGCGCCGCGCTGAAGAAGCCCCGCTCCGGCGGGGCTTTTTTGTTGGGATTTTCCTATCATGGCGGCCCACCTCTCCCCGATGCCGGCCCGTTCCGGTACGTGGCCCGCTTTCCTGGATGTACCGATGATCCACGACTGGTCCCCTTCCCCGTGGGGCCGACGCCTCTCGCGTTCGCCGGACTGGCGGCTGCGCCGGCTCGATGACCGTTTCGAGCTCACCGTCGACGCGCAGGTGTATTCCCTGCCGGTCAGCGCAACCCAGGCGTGGCACCTGCAGCGCGGTGCGGTATGGACCACGCTGTGCATGTCGACCGACGAGGGTGACCTTCGCCTGGGCGGGCTCCCCAACGCGCAGGCGCACGAACTGGAAGCGCTGTGGAGCGCCAGTGCGCAGATCCATCGACAGGACCACGCGGTGGGCGAGGCCAATGCAGCGTTGGCGCAGATCCGTGAGTGGCTGCAACAGGTCGACGCGGTGATGGCGGGTGCCGATGCCGCGGACCGCTGGCTGACCCAGGAACACCAGCATGCGCTGCTGTACGCGCGCCCGGTGCTGGCGCTGGACGACGATGCGCTGTGGGCGGTGTTCGACGATCCTGCGCTGCGCCCGCAGCTCGCGGGGACCGCTGCGGTGATCGAGGACGACCTGCTGCGCTGGTCGGGCGACTGGACGGCGGTGTGGGCGTCACGCAATGAAGCGCACCTGCAACGCGAACGGACCGATGCGGCAGCACTGCTGAGCCACGTGGAGCGGCTGCCCCTCAGCGACGAGCAGGCACGCGCGGTGCTGTGCTTCGACAGCCGGATGCTGGTGGTGGCCGCCGCCGGTTCGGGCAAGACCTCGACGATGGTGGCCAAGGCCGCCTACGCCGTCGAGCGCGGCCTGATGGCACCGGACCAGATCGTGATGCTGGCCTTCAACCGCGAAGCGGCCGGCGAACTGCAGCAGCGCACCAGCGCCGCCTTCGAGCGGCTGGGCCTGCCTGCCGGCGACGTCACCGCCTGTACCTTCCACGCGCTCGGTCGGCAGATCATCGGCAAGGTCACCGGGCGCATGCCGGAGGTGCCTGCGTGGGCGGTGGACGCCGCCCAGGGCTTCGAACAGCTGGCCGACATCATCGACCGCCTCAAGGACCGGTCGCTGCACTTCCGCACCCAGTGGGACATGTTCCGGCTGGTGTTCGCGCGCGACCTGCCGCCGGAGGGCCAGGCCGCGCCGGCCGACGGCTGGGACGCCGAGGGTCACCGCTATGTGCGCACGCTTCGTGGCGAACGCGTGGGCAACATCGAAGAATGCGTGATTGCCGACTGGCTGTTCTACAACGGCGTTGAATACACCTACGAACCGCACCCGGTGCTGGATACCGCCACCGATACCTGGCAACCGGGGCACGCGGACTTCTTCTATCCGGGCACGACGCTGTACCACACGCATCGCACGGAAGACGGCGCCGGTCCGCACCCGCGCGGCCGCGATGCGATACAACTGCAGACCAGCAGCGGACAGCTGCGCAGCGGGGCGCTGTTCGAGGCACTCGAAACGGCGTTGAGCGAACACCGCATCGGGCTCGACCCCAACCCGGACCGCGAGCTGCCCGCGGAGGGTGCAAAGCCGATGCCGGACAGCGACCTCATTGGCCTGCTGCGTACCTTCATCAGCCACGCCAAGAGCAACGGCCTTGCCGTGGCCGACCTCGCCGAGCGCCTGCGCCAGCTGCCCGAGGACCGCTTCAAGCACCGCTATCGGCTGTTCCTCGAGCTGGCCACCCCGATCCTGCACGCGTGGGACGATGCGCTGGCCGCCGAGAATGCCATCGACTTCGAGGATATGCTCAACCAGGCCGCCGAACACCTTGAACAGGGCCGCTACGCATCGCCGTATCTGCTGGTGATGGCCGATGAGTTCCAGGATGCCTCGCGTGCCCGTGCGCGGCTGTGCCGGGCGCTGGTGGAGGCGCCGGGGCGGCACCTGTTCGCGGTGGGCGACGACTGGCAGTCGATCAACCGCTTCGCCGGCGCGGATGTGAGCTGCATGACCCGCTTCGAAGCGACCTTCGGGCCGTCGCAGATCCTGCACCTCACCCGCACCTTCCGCTGCCCGCAGGCGTTGTGCGACGCCTCCAGCCGCTTCGTTTCAAGGAACCCCGGGCAGATCGCCAAGCAGGTGCGCTCGCTCGCACCGGTACAGGGCCCGGTCCTGCAGGCCTTCCAGGTGGCCGCGCGCGACCGCCTGCAGGATGCGATCTACCAGTACCTTCAGCGACTGCAGCAGCAGCTTCAGAGCGGGGCCATGGCGCCCGGCCGCGATGGCCGGTTGTCGGTGTTCATCGTAGGGCGGTACAACGCCGAGCGCGCGTTCCTTCCCTCGCACTGGGCGGCGCGCTTCGGCGCGCACCTGCAGCTGAGCTTCCTCACCGCGCATCGCGCGAAGGGCGCCGAGGCCGATATCGTGATCCTGCCGGCCATGCTCGACCGCAGCTTCCCCAGTGCCCGCGCCGATGATCCGGTGCTCGCGCTTGCAATGCCGCATGCCGATGCGTATCCGCTCAGCGAGGAGCGCCGCCTGTTCTATGTCGCATTGACCCGTGCGCGTCGCGCGGTGGTCATGTTTACCGTGCAGGGCAAACGCTCGCCGTTCCTCGACGAGCTGGTCCACGATGGCGCCGTGGAGATCACGGCCGCCAGCGGCGAGCCGATCCGCGAGCAGGCCTGCCCGGCGTGCGATGGCGGGGTGATCGTGCAGCGCAGCGGGCCCTACGGCGAGTTCACCTCATGCTCGGGCTACCCGCGCTGCCAGTACAAACCGCGACAGACGGCGGCGGCAACAGCACCACGGTAGCGCCACGCCCTGCGTGGCTGACGCATCAATCAAGCAACCCCAACAGCGACCGGTGCACCGCAACCCCGACCAATGCACCCTCGCCCACCGCCAACGCGATGCTGCCGGCCATCCGCCCGGCATCGCCACAGGCGAACACGCCCGGCACCGTCGTCTGCTTGGCCGAATCGGCCGTGATGCAGCCGGCATCCATCAGCTCGCAGCCAAGCTGTTCGGCCAGGTCGCAGGACAACGTCGACGTCGGCAGCAGGAACAGCGCATCGAGCACTACACGGCGGTCGTCGGCCAGCACCACGGTGGCCGTGTCTTCGACACGTTGGACGCGGGTCGATTCGATCACCACGCCGCATGCATCGAGCCGCTCGCGCTTTTCAGGATCGATGCTGCCAGGGTCCGGGCAGAACAGCGTGATCTTTCCCCAGTCGCACAGCAGCAGCGCCTGCCCGACGCCACCATCCTTGGCGCAGCCGAGCACGCCGATGTTGCCTTCATACAACTCATAGCCGTGGCAGTAGGGGCAATGGTAGACACTGCGTCCCCAGCGCTCGGCAAGGCCATCGACGGGCGGTAATGTATCGGTTACGCCATATGCCAGCACCAGCCGGTCGGCGGCGAACGTGCGGCCGTCGGCGCAGTCCACCTCGAACGAAACGCCTTCCTCCACGACGCGGGCGCTCGCGGCCTTGCCCTCCACCCAGGTCACGGTGGGATAGGTAAGCAGTTCGGTGCGCGCCTGCGCGGCGATTTCCGCCGGATGCATGCCTTCCCGGCCGATGAAGCCGTGCGCTTCGAGGGAATTGCGGTTGCGCGGCAGGCCACTGTCGATCACCAGCACGCTGCGCCGGGCCCGGACCAGCTGCAGGGCGGCCGACATGCCGGCGTAGCTGCCGCCGATGATGATGACGTCGAAATGGTCTTGCGCTGTACGGCTCATGCGCGGGTGGTACCTGTGTAGATGGATTTCGGCAGCATACGGTTGCCGCGTGAAGTACCGCTCACGTGGTCGCACCTTGCAGCGTCAGGTAGCTTGCGGGCCGATTGCACATGAACAGTTGCCTAGCGTTCGCTCCGTGTGAGGCTCGGATTCACTGCTTCGCTACCGGGTTCCAAGCAGGATCGAGTCACCCACAACGGGTTCAACCACGAGGTAATTGAACATGGACAAGAATCGTACTGAAGGCGCGAAGAACCAGGTCAAGGGCACCGTGAAGGAAGTAGCTGGCAAGGTGACCGGCGATAAGTCGCAGGAACTGGAAGGCAAGGTCCAGAAGGAAGTCGGCAAGGTGCAGAGCGACGTGGGCAAGGCCCGCGATAACGCGCGCCATTGATGTCGGTGCCACGCATGGCGTGGCATTGCGTCAACCTCATGAAAGACGCCCCTTCCTGGGGCGTTTTCTTTTTGCGGTTTTCTGCTTCGACATCCGGCGCTCTCCGCCAGATACGCAAAACGCCTGCCGGTGCTGGTCATACACCGTCAACGTGACAGGGGCATGCTGAATGTTCGTGCGGGAGAATAACTATGCGGATATCGGGCAGTTTTCTTGCAGCAAGTGCTGTCACGCTGAAGGTAGGCGTCGTGTTCTGGGTCCTGGTGGCCTGGCGGACTCCGGGGGGCGAGCCTTGGGACGCGCCCGCGTTCTGGACCGTCGTCTATCCCATCGCACTGGGGATCGCTGCGGCTCTAGGCGCGTGTTTTCCCCGGCATGCGTGGCTGTGGGGCCTGCTGTTCATGGCGCTGGAGGTGCCAGTAGCGGCCATGGCGTCGGGCTTTGGCCCGATGTTTCTGGCCGGACTGGTATACGCAGCGGTGCTGGCGGTGCCCGCGATGGCTATCGCGGCAGCGGTGGGGGCGCTGCGTCGCCGCCTGCATGAGGCTTGAGGCATAGACCGCCAAGGCCGCCGCCGCGAAATATCCAAGCACATTCATGTAGTTCAGCTCCTAAAGCGAAGGGTTTGGCAGGAAGTGAACGACAGTCCTTGCTATAGCAGCAATGGGGAGCGCGATGCTTAGGGCCACGGTCAAACGGTTCCCCGCATTGCCTTGGAATGGAATCCAGATGACTAAAACGATAGTGATCAGCGAGAAGATCACCACTGCTTTGCCGCTTGCCATCATCGCCAGACACAAGGCGATAAACGCAAACAACTCAAGAGCAAGTTCGATGTAAGTGCGTCTATTCATCTTTTTCCGTCTTGCTTGGGCTGGGAGTCGTCCATGACCGCGATGGAAGCTTGCGGCCCACAAATGATATCACGAATCATTCGCAATTGAGGCGGATCCAACAGGCCACTGTCAGACTGCCTTGAGTGGAAAGCTTGGCTTGCACATACGCGACAAGCTCAAGACTTCGATATGGCGAGACGGCGAGCACATTTTGAGCGTGGAAGGATTCCACAGCGCCAGGGCTCTCGATCTGCCACTGCTCGTTGACCGTGGCGTCTGGGGAGCCGCTCCGGTTCAACGTGAGCTCCTGTAACTCCCCGGCGCCCGTCAGTCGAGTGATTGCCAGGTCAGCATCCGTTTTGCTGAGCTTGACCACTCCTTGATCCTTCAACTATGCGAAGAGTCGAGCACAGCCGATGAAAGGACGACCGCACGCACGTGGCCTGGGCCAGATCTATGGTCCGGAGGGTACGCTTGATAAGCCGGCAGTCGAGCACGACGCGAAGTTCGACGGGGACTCGCTGGACGAAGCACCAGCGGCCGGTGGCGGGCCGGCTCAGACGAAGAGCGATGCGCATGCGAGTGATTCCTCTGCATGCTTCCTGCCTTCCAATCGACTCAAATCAAGATCTCAATCCAGATCACTTTTTTAGCATCTAGTGGCGGAGAGAGTGGGACTAAACGTGCCCACTCTTAAACCTTTGATTTGCCTACAGAACTCAAACCGGAATGTGTCCTGGTGAGTGTCCTCCAAGTCTACGATCTGGGCACCCTACAAGCAACGTTATTCCCACCGAGTCTTCTGCCCATGGGCAGCGCGATGATCGCTCTTGGTTCCCAACGTAGAGCGCCGCTAGTCAATCAGCACAAGTCAGCGTGTTCAGCATGGTGCGTGCAGACCGTCGCCCTGCGCCCCCCATTTAAGCCTTGGGTCTAGCAGGGCGTGGGCGAAGATCAAGCTGGCCATTTGAATGAACGCCATTCCTGGCGTCGCCCTCGCCTATGCTTATGCTTGACCTCCTTGCACGTGGTTCCTCTATGCCAAATCTTTGCTCAAGGTGGTTGCCCGCTTCCACCATATGCTCTCGCGCCTGATTGATCGCGTCCGCTTGCAGCGCCGATGCCCGCTTGGAAATGTGGGCTTTGGCTCGGAAGTAGCGTTGCTTGGCTCGAGCGGCCTCACGTGACTTTGGCGTGGCCTCATACTCGGAGAGCTTGGCACGAGCCGACAGATAAGCCATACGCGCATGCTGAGGTCGGGCGACAGCGTGCGCATAACTCATCACCGCCAGCGCCAGGCGTTCAGTGTCCTCATACAAGAACGAGCTGGTCGCATAGGCGTCGACTCGTCGACACATGAGTGTGGTGTAGGCTTTTTGAAACTGCGGTTCGATCTGGATGCCGCCCACGCTTCGAAGCATATCAAGCGAGTCTTGCGCAGCTTGGCGCTGGCTCTCCAACCATTGTTCGACGAGCTCTGCTTCGGTGTTGAGAACGTCAGCGTCTTGCCCAGTCGCCCGCGCCAACCGCATCACCCGGCTGATCCGTCGCGTTATCCCCACTGGCACAGCTGTGGGCATGATACGTGAAGCGGTCGGTCTCGCTATGCCAGCGGTGTTTCCTCTGCCTGGCGTCCCCTCCGGTAGCGCCGCCTGTTCGCGCGCACGATCCGCGAGCGCAGATTGGTGGGAGTGCCCTTCGGGAACGCCATGAGTCTGGTGGGCGGTTTGCAATCGTCGACTAATGATCCGCTCCACGAAGCTCCCTACTGTAAGCGCGTGGTCCACACCCACCTTATTGGCCTGGCGCATCATCGCGGTCCGGGTCTTGCCCATATGCTTCGTTGGAGGGCGGCTGAGCTCTTTGGCTCGCGCGAAATCTTGCTTTAATGCAGCTTCCCGAGCTTGAGCCCTCAGGGTGCGGTGATCGACACGATCGCTTGCACCAGCGCGTTCCAAGTGCGCATTGATGACGCCTTCAATGGCTTTTCGAAGTTCCCGAATAGCCTTGGCACCGCCACCCTGTCGCGAGTCAAACGCCATGCCGGCGCGCTCGCCGAGTCCTCTAGAGTCGACCTTTCGCGCCGACATCAACAAGTGCACATGATGATTACGCTGATCGCCTTCTTTCGAGGGGGCGTGAATGGCAACCAAGACCGCAACTTGATAGCGGTCGACCATGAGCTGCCCCAGCGACGTCCCCCCGACTTCAGTAGCGGGCGGGTTTAGAGTCCGTTGCTGATGTTATCTTTCCTCGCCGCCAACTGCGCGGCCTACTGGGCGGGTGTTTGCCCGCCAAGCGCTCGCTTGGGTCTTTCTTCGTTGTAGTCGCGCCGCCAGCTTTCAATATTGGTACGGGCATGAAGCAATGTCGGGAACCAGTGCTCGTTGAGGCACTCGTCGCGTAGCCGCCCGCTGAAGGATTCGACGTAAGCATTTTGGTTCGGCTTGCCCGGTTCGATCAGACGCAGGGCAACTCCCTTTTCGTGAGCCCAGGCCACCATCGCCTTACCGCAAAACTCCTTGCCGTTGTCTGTCCTGATCACTCGTGGCAGCCCACGCTGCATGGCCAGTCTGTCCAGCACCCTGGACACGCCTTGCCCGGATATTGCCCGCTCCACTTCGATGGCCACAGCCTCGTGGGTGGCATCGTCGACAATGGTCAGGCACTTGACCACCCGGCCTTCCGCGGTACGGTCGAACACGAAGTCCATCGACCACACCTCATTGGCAGCGGACGGCCGCAGGAGAGGCTGGCGCTCGCCTACCGGCACCTTCTTACGCTTTCTGCGACGCACCTGCAGGCCCGCTTCCTGATACAGGCGCTCCACTCGCTTGTAGTTCACGACAAGCCCTTTCTGCCGCAGTTTCAAGTGGATCATGCCTACCCCGTAGCGTCTGTGCCGATGCGCCAGCGCAGCGATCTGCTCGCGCAGCTCAACGTTGCGGTCGGCTCGAGGCTCATAGCGCAGCGCGCTAGCGCTCATCCGCACCACCGTCAGCGCTCGCCGCTCGCTCAACCCCTTCTCGACCATGCTCCGCACCAGCAGCCTGCGCGCCGGTGCGGTCACCACTTTTTTCGCAACGCATCCTTGATGACGTCGTTCTCGAAGACCTGTTCCGCCAGTAGCTTCTTCAGGCGCGTGTTCTCCGCCTCCAGGTCCTTGAGCCGCTTGGCGTCGGGCACGCTCATACCGCCGAACTTGCTGCGCCACAGGTAGTACGAGGCCTCGCTGAAGCCATGCTGGCGGCAGAGGTCCTTAATGGGCATGCCGGCCTCAGCTTCGCGTAGGAAGCCGATGATCTGTTCTTCGGAAAAGCGTTTCTTCACGTCCAATCTCCTTGTCATTGAGGATTGGACTCCAAACCGCTTCTCTACTCAATCTCGGGGGGACGTCGCCAGATCCAGGGCTAGGGCTTTGCGCTGGGCGTCTGAGAGGCTGTGAGGCAAAGCGACCTCGACCTCACGGCAAACGCGGGCGTTAGCACGTGTTTCGGCTGCCTCGTTGGCGTCCCAAAACTTCTGAGCGTCATAGCACCAATTTGGCGCTCCAATGGGGGCGAGCATTTGATGATGGGCAACACCATGCCGGTGCGAGTAGCGGTGATAAAGACCTGTTGCGGTATCGACAAGATCAAACCCGGCACGATAAGCAGCAGCGGCGACGGAGGACTCGCCTTTTCCGCGAGAGAACGATTTCAGTGTTGCGTGATAAATGGCCATTTAAGTAGGGCTCCTGTGAATGGAGCACCCAATTAAAGGCGCGACTTGTCTTCGTCTAGTGCTGTCGGGCAACTGCGTAAGCGAGCGCTAGCTCACACTTTCCTCGGCGACCGAATTGGTCTGCCTGCCTGGCCATTTGACCCCGTCAAATGCGGGCGCGTCAGCGCTCGGCCAAACCCCGGCAGGCCGCACGGTTTACGCGAAGCGGAAACCATAAGTGCGGTTTTGACTTCCTGTTTTAGGGGTCATCCGCACCCTAGATTCCGTCCCAATCGATGCCTCCCAATCGCCAACGAACTTACGCTGAGCGTATCTGTTGGTGAACGAAATATGAATAGGGAGAAACAGCGATTGCCACTGGCGCCGTTTGCTCTCGCGCTAGACTGAGATGCGGGTCATAGACAGGGCCCCGTCATGCGGCGCGTCGTCCCAGTCCAAATTTGCAAGGAATGCTATGCCCATCACCGGGGTCAAGATCAAGGGTCTGAGCTGTTTCACCACAGAGTTCTGCGGCTTTGACGAGTTCAAGCTGATCAATGTCATCATCGGGCGCAACAACACCGGCAAATCGCAGCTACTGAAAGTGGTCCAGAGTCTTTGCTCGCCGGATCGCACCAAGTCGCGCCTTCCTGCCTCGTATAGATTCACGGGCACCTTCGACGAAGGGACGCTGCAAGGAATTTTTTCCAATTCTCAGCGCTCTGGTGCCCTCGGCGTTCCGAACACCCAAAGCAACTGGACGCATCACGGACTGCGGTTCGTCGACACACCAGTGAGTTGGATCGAGAACGCCCACGAGCTCGTGAGTGAGCTATCACATCGGGCGCAGGAAAGGCCTGATGCCTGGGGCAGAATTCTCCCTCATGAAGTTAACGAAGCGACAGAGATGGAGCTTAGCAAGGCAGTAAGCCGACTCCGGGGCCCATTTGCCGACAAAGTTTTCCGCCACATGCTGGCTGATCGCGACATACGTAATGAGCCTGCCGCCGCGAAGCTTGCGCTTCGCTCAGACGGGCAAGGCGCGACGAACATCATCCGTGACCACCTCATCCGGGCGGACAACATCATGGTTACGCGGCGCCTCATTCAAGGCGAACTGCGAGCAGCGCTCAACCATATCTTCGGCCCGGACGGCTCCTTCTCAGCAATTTCGGTGCATGAACAGGCAAGTGGCGAATGGGAGATCTTCTTGGAAGAGGCTCTCAAGGGGCTCATCCCGCTCAGCAGTTCCGGCAGTGGCTTAAAGACCGTTATCTTGGTCCTTCTCAATCTTCTCATCGTCCCCGTTCTCGAAGGCAAGAGCGCGAGCGACTACATATTTGCGTTTGAAGAGCTGGAGAACAACCTTCATCCTTCCCTGCTCCGGCGTCTGCTGAAATTCATCGACGAGTTTGCCGTTAAGAACGGGTGCTCCATCTTCTTAACAACCCATTCCAGCGCGACTCTGGATCAGTTCAGTCGCTCAGATCACGCCCAGTTCGTGCGGGTTTCGCATGATGGGACCGCTGCATCGACCCAGACCATCTCCGCGCATTTTGATCACTCTCAGGTAGTCGGTGACCTGGGTGCCCGCGCGTCAGACATCTTGCAAGCGAACGGAATCATCTGGGTTGAGGGTCCCTCAGATGCCATCTATCTCAACCATTGGATTGAGACCTTCTCCGAAGGCAGTCTCTTGGAAGGCCGTGACTACGCCTGCGCCTTCTACGGCGGATCATTGCTCTCTCGGACCACGCTCAGTGACCCCACGGCAGCCAACCCGGAGCTGATCAAGCTCATGCAACTCAACCGCAACGCAGCAATGGTTTGCGACAGCGATCGGTCATCAAAGAGCAGTTCGCTCAAAAAGCGAGTTCTGAAAGCGCAAGAAGAAATGGCAAAGCTGCGTAATGGATACATGTGGGTGACTGCCGGCAAAGAAATTGAGACTTACCTGCCTGGCTCAGTGATTGGCAAGGCACTCAGCCTGAAAGCCGATCCCGTTGATCCTGCGCAGTTCGAGCTCTTCTTTCCAAGCGCATCTAAGTCGAAGAAGGGTGACTCTTACGTTGAGGCCAAGCTCAATCGGGCCAGCATTGACAAGGTTGAGCTTGCCCTCGCCTCTCGCGAGCACACCACATCAGCCATCATGGCCCCACGCTTTGACTGGGCCGAACGCATGCGAGAACTGGTGGCCACAATCCGAAAGTGGAACGATTAGTCTGGCTCGGTGAGGCGCTTCAAATGCTTGTTCAGGACCCATCCGAACCGCAACGCGCCTTCGTCGTCCACCGTTTGGACAAAACGCCACTTGCCGGCAGCGCGCAGGACCTGCACTTCCTCACCGTAAGGCAACCAATGCGTGGCTGGCTCAGAGAGCTCTACCCGAAATGGAGCGGAACGGACGATGACCTGGTAGGCGTGATCAGCCATCTCTAGATCCAATATGGCTTGATTTAGCGCGACCATCTGACGCCCGCTTCGATTCTGCTCGTCAAGCTTGGCGTTCATCGCCTGACTTTGCGCGTCAATCTTGGCCATGTGCTCAGCGTGGTCTTGATTGCTTCCTATTTCCGTATAGAGGAAGCAAGCGATTGTCAGCGCATATCCATAGAGGACCATTCGATCTGCATGCGGTAGACCGGATGATCGCAACGCAGCCAAACACCCCACCAACCATGAAACCAGAGATGTTGCCGTTGCCGGCATTGCAGCAGGGGGCGTTGCCATGTCTGGTGACGAGGCTGACGTATCCTCCGACGCCTCCTGCAAAAGCTGCTCCATGCGCTCTTGCATCTCGACGCTGGACATCTCCGATAGCCAAGACTGAAATGCCGGCGATTGGCTCAGCTGCGCTGCTACGTGCAACTGCTCGCCGAACCGCTCAGCCAAGCGCCTGACAGGTCCAATGCTTGACTCGAGTCGGCGCATCGCCTCGACGGCAGCGTCGCGTTGGGGCGCATACCGGTCGCGCCAAGCAAGAATGTCATTTGCCGTTCGGCTTGCAGCTATCGCGAGTTCGCTGACAACCGGCTGCCAAGGCATGAGGGACTGGCGCAATGCCATGGCTGATCGCCTGGCCATCTCTGCATATTCGTTCAACTGACCCATGCGGTCGGCCAAGTTCTGTCGTATGCCTGAGGACATACGCAGCACGTCGCTGTTGGCCAGCTCTATCGCAAATCGGGTAGCGGGTGACTCGATATCTCGCATAGCGGCAATCGATGGATGCTGCTGGGCCGCGTGGAGAGCATGGATGGCTGAGTTGCGTTGCATCTGCTCAACAAGCCGCGTTGCCGAGCTTCGGTCAATCACACGCGTGAGCCGCGCACCCGGCGTTTGGTCTGGCTGACGCGCGTCTTCCTGGTCCGAAGTCATTGGCAGCTCGCAGATAGGTTGCCCTATCTTAGAAGCAGCCTACCCGCTCGGCCAGCTTCCGCTGCGGAGTTGGGATCTACGCAGGCAAACCGCTACGGCTGATCCTGCGCTGTGCGATCAATTTGAGCGTGGCGAACCCGGATTTCTTCGGCTAGTGCCCGAAGCTCTTCGGGTTCGTAGTCCTGGACAGCTTTGATCAGCTCGGCTAGCTCCGGCGTCTCGGCAACCAAATACGCCACGGACACGCCCAAGGACTGGGCGATCTTCAAGGTCGTTTCCCAGTCGGTCGCATGGACGCCGCTCTCATAGCGGCTTATGTAGGGCCCCGCCCGCTTTTCATCCAACCCCACGCTCTTCCCCAGGGCCCGCTGAGAGACGCCAGACGCTTTGCGGACCTCTTTCATTCGGGTCGCGATAAGGGTCTGGATCGAGAGGGCGAGCGCGTTCATCTGGGAATGATGAACGTCAGTTACGCCCAACGCAAAGTTACGTTGAACGCATCATACGTTTGACGTAACCTTTTTGGCAAGCCCGCTCCGGATCGCCCCCCTCCATCGCCTGATGCTCGCTCAAGCGCGCTCGTCCAATCGGCCCCTACGGCCTCCGGCCGAATCCCGGGACCTGCCTAAACCTTTGTCCACACTCCCTGCCCTCACCCATCCGCTTTCAGACCTCAAAGGAATGACCATGCCCAAGACCCTTCTGGTTTCACTTGCCACCGCCTTGCTGCTGACTGCGTGCTCTGCTGGACCGTCTGCAAACAAGGCGGAGGACGCGATGCTTGTTTTTGTGAAGGCCAACGGATCTGACGACGCTCGCTTGACCAAGTTTGCTATCGACAAGTGCGAGAAAGGCGACGGTGGCTACAACTGGCCCGTCAAGGCCCGCGTCTTGGCCATGAATGGTCGCTTTGACGAAGACTTCAATGGCGTCTTTACGTTCGCCGAGGTGGACGGCAACTACCAAGTCGTCGGCGTCGTCAGCCGCACCCTTTGATTGACCCCGACGCACTTCGCACGGCAGCCCGCGCTTATCATCCCAGAGCCAATCAGGAATTCCCATGACCGTCGGCACGTTCTTCCTCCTGCTCGTCCTCGGCGCCACCGCGCTTGTGCTTATTGGCTTGGGCCGCAGTTTCAAACTGCGGAGCGAGCGCGGCAACTTTGAGCAGGACTACGCGCGAAGCTACTTCTACCGCTCGGGCGCCATCGCGCTGTCACCTGAGCAAGTGAGGATCAAGCTTCGTGACCGCAACCAGACCAAGATCTACCCTTTTGCTGACGTGCGAGCCTGGGAAAAACACTGGCACAACACCAAGCGCGAAGGGACATCTTGACCACACGAAGATGGCCCTCGTGAGCAGCCTGGGCAAGAGCTCGACTGTCCTTGCCATGAGGGTCGCTGTCCGGAACTAGTAGCTTCACCACCTCAGAGTGGCCGCAGGCGCTTGCTTCGTATAGCGCAGCGGAATGGTCCGCTAGTGCGTCACTAACGGGCAACAGTAGCTCCACGACCTCTTTGTGCCCTGCCCGAGCTGCACACACCAGCGCTACTGAGTTTCTTGCCCTTGGCTCAGTTAGCGGAACAAGCTTACGAACAACATTGGCAAGCCCCTCCTCGGCCACCAACGCCATGGCAAAGACTCTGTCGTTGGGGGACAACATGGGAATCAGTGCTTCAATCAATGCCTCACGGTTGGCATTTATGGCGTCGTGAACCACTTCCCATGCCAGGGGCGCACTATCAGCTGACTCAGAGACAACCTTCATGATTGCTCTGACATCCGCGCTTTGGATGTCTCCGATCAAGCTGCGGCCAAGAGGCACACGCCATCTCCGAAAGAATCCTAAATTAGGGCAGGCTCATTGTTCGTCAAGTGAGTCACGACCGAGCCTGATCTCTTTCCGCCAACGCCTATCGGAATAACGGGCCAGGGAGCCGGCTAGAACCGTGGCTCACTTACCAACAGAACCCGCGCGGCCAAGCCTTTTGCGGGCAGTTGACGTGGGGCAACTAAGCATCGTTCCGCGCGCCAGTCACATCCATCACCACTATTCGCGTCGATGCTCGCAGATGTGCAGGAAGATCGTCTTGAAGCATCGCTTGCATCTCTTTAGCGGTGGCTGGTCGAACTCCT
The DNA here is from genome assembly GCF_050031795.1 of Stenotrophomonas sp. SrG. NCBI lineage: Bacteria > Pseudomonadati > Pseudomonadota > Gammaproteobacteria > Lysobacterales > Lysobacteraceae > Stenotrophomonas > Stenotrophomonas sp. SrG. Next base: position 102,314 of record NZ_JBNBBE010000010.1, on the reverse strand, counting down.
CTATTGGGCGGCAGAGGTTGAGTGGCTTTTCGCTTCTCGCCATACCAAAGGACCAGATATATGCCGAAGTCACTGGCCTCCGGATCTATGGAATACAGTCGATGAAGTTGCCCAGCTGCCGCCGTCCACACATCGCTATGAAAGTCCCGCTTGATCTCGATGACGCTCTTGATCTGATTGCCATACACAACGATGTCGACGCGCTTATCTGCGCTCATATGTCCCTCAGGCTCGGCGCGAACGCCGTGCGAGACTAGCAATGGCTTCAGCATAACGAGTAGACAGTTCCGGGCAACCTCCTCCACTTTCGGGTCCACAATCTCACCATAGGACCCGGTATTCCAAAACTGCTTGAACGGATCATCGTTTCGAGTAGAAATTGACTTGGCGATCTGCTCCAAGTGGCAGCACACAAGTTCATGAAGATCCTGCGCACTACTGGGGACCCCGTTCTCCAAAACTCTCATCCCCTTTTCCCAAGTCGGTATTTCGTATTGCGTATCCGCAAAAACCGTCTTGTGGTTTGCAAGCTGGTGCAAAATGTATTTTCTATAGCTCATCAAACCCGACAGATCCGCCAGCCGCGTCAGAGCATTTCCTGCCGCCCGGCCCGGATCGCTGCCAAGCTGCGCAAGCATCGTGTTGACCATAGAAGCGGCGTCCCAAGGATTTCGTGTTCCCACCGATGATCCAGTTGGATGCGACATATAGGGATAGCGCGATGCCACCCAGGTCACGATGAACTCAATTTGAGTGAGGCTATACGTCCACGTCTTCTGAGATCCCCATGATGCTTCACCGCCGTCTTCAAGGAGAGCCCACATCGCTGACTCTTCTCGATCACCACTCAGTCCTTGCAGCACATCAAAGTAGGCTTCTGGACTGAGCGAGAAGCCACACCAAAGCCACGCAGCCAAACCGCCGCTCAAGCCGCCCCTCAGATGCTTGGTGTCGTTGTCCTGCTCAGTCAAAAGCTGATCCACCCGGGTTCTTGCTAAGGCCGGGAGGTCGCTCCAGCAGCCATCGGCCTTGCACAAGCGAAGCATCCGAAGCAGGTCATACTCAGCTATTCTTGGGTGCGCCTGGAGCACTCGGACAATGGCCTCACCCCGATTTTGACCCGCAAGCTCAACGTTTTCCAGAGCGCTGAGCGCTCGAAGCTCGTGACAACCAAGCGCGAGCTCAGCAGCAAGAACAGTCTCATATGCCTGGATGGCGAGCTCGGGCTTGGCTTCTAAGAGCGGGCCAAACCAGACGTGCTCCAACACGCGGGGATGCGAATCTACTTCGACATACACCGGACAAAGCAAAGCAACCGCCAACCCCGCAGACCAAACGGCCTCCGGAAGATCAGCGATCCGAGCGCTCCTGCGCCAATGATCATCAAGTCCTGCCAACAGCGCTGTCCAGCGAAATTCCGCTTGACGTCGTCGCTTTGAAAGCAGCGCGCCAATGCTTGGCAGCTCGCCGCTGGAGAGCAATACCGCGAAGCCACGCAAGGTTGTCAGAGCATCGTCCGCACCCAAAACTTGTTTCAGCCGGGCGAGCGGCGTGAGCGATGCGGCGAATCGAATGGGCAGCCATTGGCCGAAATAGACTCTTGCCAAGCTATCCAGGAAAGCGGACGCCTTGCCCGCGACGACTTCCTCACGCTTAGCTGAGAACTCAGCACCGAGCGCGCGCAACCACCGCTCAGCCTCGGCTTCGCTGTCTTGCCTGTGCAGTTCTTCAATGTCCAGGACGGGCGCCACTTCCAGGTAGGCAGCTGAGTGGAACGACCTGATTTCGCTTAGCCCTACGTCATTATCTGCCAGCGCGTAGAGACGCCAAAAAACAGGATAAGGTGACACATCATTCCGTATGGCCTGCCGAAGGCACGCTGCGTAGATCTGGCCACGACGCGGATCGCAAGTTTCCCGCAGAGCAGACTCCATCTCGTCAAGCACCACTTGCGGATCCAAGACGGAACCGAACAGGCGCATAAAACGATCCCACGGCAGATTGACGCCAACACCGAAATCGATGTGCCGCAACACGCTCCGAAGCAGCTTTAAATCTTGGCCCTCACCTCCTGAAAGTGCAAGAAGCAGCGACTTGCCCGGATTTTCACCGCTCAGATGATGGCAGTAGATCAGATACCAATCGAAAATCAGGCGCCCCGCGCTTTCAACAGCCAGCGCCTTGGCGAAGAGCTCGCCATAGATACGCGCAAACTCCCTCGTATTGCGCCTGACCAGCAGCGGCCCACTTGGCACTGGCAGATCGACTGAGCGAAGGATTTCGGCAGCATTAACTGGCGTCACAACATCGGTCAACCCCCAACTTGCTCCGATGGGGATGCGCTCGTTCATGCGAAGAAAATGTAGAAGGAGGGCAACAATTTCCTCCTTGCCCAACCCGCCGTCGTAGAGAGCCCGCAGCAAAAGAAAGCGAAGCTGCGTGTCATCAGCGCTTGTCCCCAACCGCTCGTAGGCAGCGACGAGCAATTGTCGGTGCGCCAGGCTGCCCTCTAGCAATGCGTGGATCGCTTCCATGCGGAGAACGATCACTTGCGACCCATCTAAGATGAGGCGCTCCAGCGCCCCCTCAATCCCAGGCGTCATCCTCCCCGACTTCTGGACGGCAATCGCCAAGAGCTTGATGGAGACTTCGGCACTTGGACTGCCCAAGAGCTCTTGGTAGCTGACCAGCAGTGCCGGGTCGGCAAGTGCATAAGCGCCGGAAGGGAGGTGCGTCTCTCGAAAGAAGAGAGGGTTGGTCTTGCTCTCCGAAAGCAGCGCCTCTAGCAGGCGCAGCTTCATCGAAGTAGACCATGTAGACAAGTCCCCATACATCAGCAGCCCGACCAGATCCAGATGTAGTAACGATGACGGATCGGGAAGTTGAGACGTAAGCCACGCAACCAGCCCTCTAAGCGCTGTTGGTGGACGCTCCCGAACCCCCATCAAAGCCAATACACGCCCCATCGGCAGTCCTGCACGGACACGATCAGCAATCCAGCGCGCTGCCAAGTATTCGGCAACGGTGCGATGGACATAGTCCACCCTGTCCATCCCGCTCGCGACGAAGACGCGCCTTTTCAGACACGCCAGAAGATGATCCTGGGACGCCAGCGTTACCTCCTTGTAGCTCGGAACATCCTTCCCTACGGACCGCGCTTTCCAAGTGAATCCTAGACAGCTGGAAGTCAGGCGAAGCGCGCAAAGGGCTCCGGCCGCATCGAGCAATTGGCTGCCAGGGATATGAGCGGCGCCTTGATCGCGATCAGCATGTTGGTCGTTGACCTCGTCCAGCAAACCTAACGCTGCGCGTTGAAACAGCTCCGTGCGACTTGCAGGCCAATCCCCTCTACCTGAGACGGCCGCGAGCATGAGGAGCGTCTGGGCATTGCCAAGTAGCTCACCAAGTTCTCGGCGCTCAGCTTGCTCAAGAAAGTCCTCAGCATCTTCAAACCCATTGCTTTGGAGAATCTGCGCTTGCTCGGACCTGCTGAGCGCGAGCAATTGCACCACAAGGGTCTTGCCGCCCTTACGAACGTATGGCTTCAACGCTTCGAAGTCAGTGGTATGCAACCAATCCGCCGCGCGGCAGGACAAACGCATTCCACAGGGCGATATCTCTGCCAGTTTGTGCGTAAGTTCGTCAACGGGTGATCGGCCTCCACGTCCACCCTGGGTCTCATCCAGCGCGTCAATCCAAAGCACCTGGTCAGATGGGATGTCATTGAGTGGCGTGTTGAGCAACTCACGGACCGTGAAGAAGGCCCCGTTAGTCGCCTGGGCTTGCGAGCGGAAGAGCTCGCTCTTGCCAGCCCCTGGATCTCCGAGAACGACGATATTCTTGACGTGCCGGAAGGCGCTGAAAGCTGCCGCCCCGCCATCTTCCAACTTCGGCTCTACTTGCTTGACCTGACGATCCACAATACAGCCTTCGAGTTATCGGCCAGCGGCCAGCTCACACAAGCGCCCCCAGACGATAGCAGGCCCCCACCCTTATGCCGCGATTCTACACGGCACATTGGACCACGGACGTAACTTTGCGGGGAAGTGTTTAAGGAAATTACGATACTAAGATGAGTTAGCAACGCGATTGTGAGGGATGCATGATCTCTCCAGAGCCCGGCAACTCCATCGCTCGCCGCAAGCTGCGAGTCAGCCTCGCACACCAGCACGTGCGACTAACAGCCACCCGCCGCGCTCCCATCGCATCAAGGCGGAGGTTAAGAAAACCTCTGCAAGGATGTGAAGATGCATCCGAAGGACGAGGACAAACCATCGTTTCATCTCCGACTGGCCTCAACGACTGAGGCTGTAAGCCAAGTCTTTGCAGAGCGCGAAATTTCGCAAAAAGAAACAGCGCAATGGAAGATCGGGGTTGGTCAAATCGCCGGGCATCTCTCCCAGCTCACCTTTCATAGCGGCAGCGCTATGTGCTCAAGACACGAACGCGATGGGTCCAGCATTCACCTCGGGAAAACGCGTGTCCGATTGAGGCATATCTTTGAAGAGGGAAAGGAACGTCTTCGCTTCTGTTGAAGTCGGCTCAATCCAGCCCTGGATTTCGGCGGTGACTCTGGCCGCTGCATTGCAGATTAAAGGAATTACGTTAAAAACCACACGCTCCTCCGGCAAATTGAATCTGGATGCATATCTACAAAACTCACCTGATCCAAGGTAGGCCTTAATTTGTAACGCCAACGACGGTCTAATCCGAGTTGTGGCTTGGGGCAGCTCCAAGAGATCCCTCAGATCTTGCCATGCCAGATGGAGGTCGAACGTATCTCCTCCTTCCTCGGCAGCGACAAAGTCAAGCAGGACATACATCTCCATCCGACCAATCTTCTGCGCCTCTTGAATATAGTGCGTATAGAGCGTGCGGACCTTTTTCGCGTGATTATGATGGCGAGCATTTCTGAGCACCAAGATGGTTGCCAGTTCGGGGTGGGCATACCAGTCCAGCTCACATCGCGAGTCCTTTTCCGTCGCATCATATAGGCTGTGGAATGAATTCAGCACCCCAGTCCAGGCCATTTCGATGTTCCCGACAGCTTCGGCTCGATCCAGGAGTAGCAAACCATTGTTCGCTCGGAAATCTGCCTCTTGGAGAAGCCGCAACGCGTGTGAAAGATCATCAAAGGTATCTGTGAGTGTGGCCATATATCATGTATCCAGAAAAGAAGGAGTGGCGCGCTCGCACGGTGTCGCCCTGTCGCAATGGCATCGGAAACTTTGATACAAACGGCTTTGCAGCCCTCTTCGAACGGGCGGAGAAATCGCCGCATAGATGCATCACTTTGTTAGACAGAGCGCAAAAACAACCCGTAGTTCAGCGAAGAGAGCCCGGGGGAGTGCTTGCCCATACCGCTAAGCTTTTCCTTGGCAGTGAAGGCGCGGCTGTAAGTGGCGTGATGCTCATCATCGAGCTCGTGCCCGACGATCTGAGCGCGCAGCTCGGATGCTACACCGAGTGTTTGGAGCTCTTGAATGAAGGTCTTTCGCAACGAATGAAAGCCCCGCTTTGCCTTCGGCCAGTCCTTGCCAATTGTAGCCAAGTGTCGGCTAAACGCCTTCGTGATCCAATTGCCTTGACCATTGAGCGCGTCGCCCTTCGCCTGGGGAAACAGACGCTTGTGCCCTGACGCTTTGCGCGTTGCAACCCAATCCATGAAGCCCAACGCCAAGAGATCCGGATGCAAGGGAACGGTGCGAAGGCTGACCTCCGTTTTTACCTTCTGGTTCTCGCCTTCATCGGAGATTCGGATGCAAGGCAGCTTGCCTTCCAAGATGATGTCGTCGATCAAGAGCTGACCCACTTCCGAGGCTCGGGCGCCTGTGTAGAGTCCAAGGAGCGACGCCCATCGGGCGTTCTCTGAGAGCTTATCGAAGTTGCTCGGCAAGAAGATCGTTTGGATCTGATCACGGTCGTAAGCCTTGAAGCCGAGCTTGCGCCTGGCACGCTTCTCCCGCAGCGAATAGCTCACATGCCCGGTTGCGGGATTGTCGCCCTGGGGGAAGTAACCGGACGCAATGGCCCAGTCGAAGAAGCCGCCTTTACCGCCAACGTAGCTTTGTTTTTTCGTCAGTGTTGGCGTCGAGGCGCCGTTATCACGAAGATGTTGATACCAGCGCGCCAAGTCGGGCCTCGTGACCGTGTGAAGCTTGGACTTCGGTCCTAGGAACGCAACGAGCGACTCTACTGCGGCTGTCTTGATCGTGTAAGTCTTGGGCAATGTGCGCGGCTTGATGCTCGCCAGCCACGCATCGCGCGCCTTTTCCAATGAGATCGTCTCCGTCACTTGCGCACGAGTTTCGCGAACCGGCCTAGGCTCGGGGTCGAGCATGCCGATGGATGCCACTTCTGCGGGCGTTGCGAAGCTCTGCGCTTGGCGGAACAGACGGACATCGTCTTCGCTGTCGATCTGCCAGCGTTCCGTGACGGTGCCGTCCGCAGCCTGCGTCCGATGAAGCGTCAGATCGCGCCGATCTCCCCCGCCACTCAATCGCTCGACGAGCGCTTCCAGATCCTTTTTGCTAAACCGATCCACCCGTCGATCCCTCAACACGTCATACGCGTGAGCATAGCCTGATGCCAAGACGATCGCGCGCAGTCTGGCGGAGGCCAAGTTCGCGGTCCGGAGCGTTTGCTTGATGAGCTTGCGGCCGATGACGGCCTGCAAGTCGTTCGGCACGCGCTGACGAAACGCGTAAGTGCCGGAGGGGGTACGGATGAGGTGATGGGGAATGCGCATTTCGGGAGATGTGTCCCGATTTGCGTCCCGCTGGCAGACTTAAATATCCAAAATAAGTTCAATTAAATCAATAACTTATATAGATATTGGCGGAGAGAGTGGGATTCGAACCCACGGAAGGAATGACCCTTCGCCGGTTTTCAAGACCGGTGCCTTAAACCGCTCGGCCATCTCTCCGGATGTCCTGCGCCGGCCGAGGCCGGGCGCGTATTCTCGCATGGTCGGCCGGGTTTACCCAAGGCCGACCCCGACAGCGTCAGCCGGCGTCTACCGCCAGGGCGCCCAGGGCGCTGGCGCGGATCTTTTCCTTGGCCCGCTCGCAGGCGCCGCCGCAGTCCAGGCGCGACGCTTCCAGCTGCGGCGGCAGATGCTCGGCCAGGAAGTCGATGAACACCCGCACCGCCGGCAGCAGGCCGCGGCGGGAGGCGAATACGGCGTGGCAGATGCCCTGCGGCAGCGACCATTCCGGCAGCACCACTTCCAGCTCGCCGCTGCGCACGGCGTCGGCGCAGACGGTCTCGGGCAGCATGGTGATGCCGAAGCCGTCCTTGACCATGCTCTGCAGCAGCGGGAAGTCGAATCCGGCCACGCGCGGCTGCAGGTCCACGCGGCGTACCGCGCCCTCCGGGCCGTGCAGCTCCCAGCGCTGGCGGGCCTCGTCTTCGCTGATGCTCAGGGTGACGTGGTTGGCCAGTTCATCGGGATCTTTCGGGCGGCCGGCGCGATCCAGATATTTCGGGCTGGCCACCAGCAGTTCCTGCACCTGGCCGAAGCTGCGCATCACCAGGCTCCCGTCATCGTCCAAGCGTGAGCGTACGCGCAGGGCCACGTCATAGCCTTCGTTGATGATGTCCACGCGGCGGTTGCTGATGTTCAGCTGCAGGCGCACTTTCGGGTACTGGGCCAGGAACTTCGGCAGCAGCTTGGGCAGCTGCATCTGCGCCAATGAGACCGGAACGCTGGCGCGCACGAGGCCGCGTGGCTCGGCACTGAGGCGGTCCACCACTTCGCGGGCGGCCTGCGCTTCGGCCAGCATGGTCTGCGCGTGGCGATGCACGCTGGTGCCTACGTCGGTCACCGCGAAGCGACGCGTGGAGCGCTGCAGCAGGCGCACGCCCAGGTCGGTTTCCAGCTGGCTGATGCGGCGGCTCAGACGGGATTTGGGGATCCCCAGGGCGCGTTCGGCCGCGGCGAAACCGCCGTGGTCCACCACCATGGCAAAGTAGTACAGGTCGTTGAGGTCGTGCATACCGAAGTTCCAGATATAGAACAATACGTGGTATTCAACCACCTTTATCCCAGCGACGCAACAACCTAACCTGCTTTCCGTCGGCGGCGCCTTGACCGCCCTTCCCCGGATACAGGTGATTGCCATGAAGCTTCTTCACATTGATGCCAGCGTGCTGGGCGACAACTCGGTTTCCCGCCAGCTGTCCGCAGCCGTGGTCGCACGGTTCAATGAGACCGTTGAGAACCTCGATGTAACCTACCGCGATCTCGATCGTAATCCCATTCCCCATTTGAGTAGTGGTTCGCTGGCCCAGGTGGATGCGGCCGAAGCCACCGATGCCGAAGCGGTGATGCAGCAGTTCCTTGCCGCAGACGTGATTGTCATCGGCGCGCCGATGTACAACTTCAGCATTCCGTCGACCCTGAAGGCCTGGATCGACCGCGTGGCGGTGGCTGGGCGCACCTTCAAGTACACCGAGAATGGCCCGGTCGGCCTGGCCGGTGGCAAGCGCGTGATCATCGCCAGCTCGCGTGGCGGCATCTATACCGATTCGCCGGCTGACTTCCAGGAGCCGTTCCTGCGCCAGGTGTTCGCCTTCATGGGCATCACCAATGTCGAATTCGTGCGTGCCGAAGGCATTGCGTATTCGCCGACCCACCGCGAAGAAGCCATTGCCGCAGCGCTGGCCAGCCTGCCGGCCGCCGAGTTCGAAGAACTGGCCGAAGCCTGAGTGTTCCAGGGCAGGCGTTGAGTCCTCGTCGGACGCCCTGCCCGGGCCGGGTTCCCCCTCCCCCATCCGGCCCACCCTGCGGCCCCGCTTCTGCGGGGCCGTTTCTTTTTTCAGGCAGCCACGCACAAAAAACCCGCCTTTCGGCGGGCTTCTGCTGTTACGCGATCTTTTCCAGGCCGCCCATGTAGGGCTTGAGCGCATCCGGTACGGTGATGCTGCCGTCGGCGTTCTGGTAGTTCTCCATGACCGCGATCATCGCGCGGCCCACGGCCACGCCCGAGCCGTTGAGCGTGTGCACCAGTTCCGGCTTGCCGGTTTCCGGGTTGCGCCAGCGCGCCTGCATGCGGCGCGCCTGGAAGTCGCCGCAGTTGGAGCACGAGGAAATCTCGCGGTAGGTGTCCTGCGAGGGCAGCCACACTTCCAGGTCGTAGGTCTTGATTGCCGAGAAGCCCATGTCGCCGGTGCACAGCAGCACCTTGCGGTACGGCAGGCCCAGCTTTTCCAGCACCACTTCGGCACAGCGGGTCATGCGCTGGTGCTCGGCTTCGCTCTCGGCCGGGGCGCACACGGTGACCAGCTCGACCTTCTCGAACTGGTGCTGGCGGATCATGCCGCGCACGTCGCGGCCGCCGCTGCCGGCTTCGGCGCGGAAGCACAGCGAATGGGCGGTCATGCTCAGCGGCAGGCGCTCGGCATCGACGATTTCGTCGCGCACGATGTTGGTCAGCGACACTTCCGAGGTCGGAATCAGGTAGCGGGTCGACTCGCCCACGGCGGTCTTGAACAGGTCGTCTTCGAACTTGGGCAGCTGGCTGGTGCCACGCAGCGATTCCGGGTTCACCAGCACCGGGACGTTGGTTTCCTCATACCCGTGCTCGCCGGTGTGCAGGTCGAGCATGAACTGGGCCAGGGCGCGGTGCAGGCGCGCGACCGGGCCGCGCAGCACGGTGAAGCGCGAACCGGACAGCTTGGCGCCGGCTTCACCATCCAACCCCTGGTTGCGGGCGCCCAGCTCGACATGGTCGAGCACCGGGAAATCGAAGCTGCGCGGGGTGCCCCAGCGCTTCTGCTCGACATTCTCCGATTCGTCCTTGCCGTACGGGACATCGTCTGCCGGTACGTTGGGAATGCCCATCGCGATGGCTTCAATCTTTTCGCGCAGCTCGTCCAGGGTTACTTCCGAAGCTTTGAGTTCGTCGGCGAAGGCGGCGACTTCGGCCATGATCGCCGAGACGTCCTCGCCCTTGGCCTTGGCCTGGCCGATGGCCTTGGAGCGGCTGTTGCGCAGGCTCTGCAGCTCCTGGGTACGGATCTGGATGCGCTTGCGGTCGGCTTCCAGCGACTCCAGCCCGGAGACGTCCAGCTCGAAACCGCGCGAGGAGCGCAGGCGTTCGGCGAGTTCGGCGGGTTGTTGGCGGAGCAGGGCTGGATCGAGCATGGCGTTTGGGCGGTAAGTACGGGTCTGGAGGGGGATTATCGCCTGTAATCGGCTTTTCTGCCGCCCGGTTCATTCCCGGCGTGGCAGAATCGGGGAGTTCACCATGGTATGGCTCATGTCCGCTTCCCGTTCCTCGTCTGGCAAGAACATCACCTTCCAGCTGCCCCGCCGCAGCCTCATGATCGCCGGGATCGCCTTTGGCGTCGGCGTGCTGCTGTTCCTGGCCGTGTGGCTGGGCAACCGCAACAACGACTTCTACAAGGCCGGCCCCGCGCAGACCCCGCAGGAAGTCGCCCAAGTCGAACCCTTGCCCGAACCCCTGCCCGCCGCGGCCGGGTCCAGCGACATGCCTGACGCCAAGCCCCTGCCGGTGGAAGACGAAAAGCCGCAGCTGGTGGAAACCGCTCCGCCGCCGGCGCCGGCCGCCCCGGCCGCTGCCGCGCCGGAAACCGCCCCCGTGGCGATGGCCGCCGGCGACCGCCCGCAGCCGATTGCCGACCAGTCGCCGCCGCCGACCTACCCGCCTGCCGCCCTGCGCAACGGCGTGGAAGGCAGCGTGGTGGTGCGCGTGGATGTGGACGCGACCGGCTACCCGATGAACGTCACCATCATCCAGCGCAGCGGCTCGCGTGACCTGGATCGTGCTGCCAGCGATGCCGTGCGCCGTTGGCGTTTCCAGCCGGCGCAGAGCAACGGCATCGCGGTGCCCGGCAGCATCGAAGTCCCGTTCGATTTCAAGGCGCAATGAAATTGCGCGGGTAGATGCCCACGGGTAGGTGCCCACTGTTAGTGGGCACACTTCTGAAAACCGCGCGAGCTCCACGTAAAGGTCCGGCTCATGATGCTGAACCTCGACGGGAATGCACTCATCGCGTTGACGCATCGGTGACACACCCGCAACCCGGCTCAGGCAAGACTGGCGTCGTCAACTCGACACCAGGAGTCCGCCATGAGTGTTACCCATGCACACGAGATGCCTACGTCGCCGCAGCAGCAGCGCGACATCATTGACGAGCCGGGCCGCCGCCGCACCTCCCCCCTGCTGTGGATCGCGCTGATCGTCGCGATGTTTGCCGCCGCGCTGGTGTGGCTGCGCTATGCCAATCCCGATGAAGGCGCCAGCGCGCCGGTCGGGGAACGCATGCTGCCTGCTACCGAGACGCCGGTGGCGGTGACGCCGGCCCCGGCCAACCGTGAAGCGACGCCAGCCACCACGCAGCGTCGTGCTGCTCCCGTGGTCCGCGATCGCGATGCGCGCCCGCTGAGCAGCAATGCCAAGCCGGTGTATCCGCGGACCGCGCTGCGTAGTGGCGTGGAAGGCAGCGTGATTGCCAGCCTCAACGTCGACCCTCGCGGCCAGGTGACCGACGCCAATATCGTGCAGCGCAGTGGCGGTCGTGATCGCGACCTGGACCGTGCAGTGCTGAGCACCGTGCGTGACTGGAAGTTCGAACCGGCCATGCACAACGGCCGCGCCGTGGCCAGCGTGGTACGCGTGCCGGTGGATTTCCGCACCGAGCAGCGGTAACCCTCATCTGTAAAACGGCGGGGGAGCAGGAGCCGACCATCGGGTCGGCTCCTTTTTTTTGCCGCCGACGGTGCCTTACCCGAGGTTGAAGCCGGCGGTGCGGGCGATGCCGTCGAAGTTGGGGAACGAGGTGGCGACGTTGGCGATGTCGTTGATGCGCACCTCGCCGCTGCTTAGCTGGCCGGCGATGGCGAAGGCCATCGCGATGCGGTGGTCGCCGTGGCTTTCGATGGTGCCGCTGCCCAGCTCATGCCCGCCGTGGATGGTGGCGCCGTCTTCGGTTTCATCCACCTGTACGCCGAGGCTGCGCAGGCCGGTGGCCATGGCCGCGAGGCGGTCGGATTCCTTGACCCGCAGTTCGGCCGCGCCACGCACGATGGTGTTGCCCTGTGCAGCGGCAGCGGCAACGAACAGGGCCGGGAACTCGTCGATCATGTCCGGCACCAGCGCTTCGGGAATCTCGGCGCCGTGAAGCGGTGCGTGGCGGACCACCAGGTCTGCTACGGCTTCCCCGCCCTGCTCCGCATGGTTTTCTTCGCGGATATCCGCGCCCATCAGTCGCAGCGCGGCGAGCAGGCCGGTGCGGCGCGGGTTGAGGCCGACTTGGCGCAGGGTGAGTGCCGAACCGGGAATGATGCTGGCCGCCACCAGGAAGAACGCAGCCGAGGAGAAGTCAGCCGGCACCGCGATGTCGGTGGCGCGCAGGCGCTGGCCGCCACGCAGGCGGGCCTTGCCGGGCGAAAACTCGATCTCGACACCAAACGCGCGCAGCATGCGCTCGCTGTAGTCACGGGTCGGGTGCGGTTCGGTCACGGCGGTCTCGCCCTGCGCATACAGGCCGGCCAGCAGCACGGCCGATTTGACCTGCGCGCTGGCCACCGGCGAGGCGAAGTCGATGCCGTGCAGCGGCTGGCCGCCATGCACGCGCAGCGGCGGGGTGCCGTCGGCCTCGGTGTCGATCTTCGCGCCCATCTGCGCCAGCGGGCCGGTCACCCGGCGCATGGGACGGCGCGACAGCGATTCATCGCCCACCATCACTGAATCGAACGGCTGCGCGGCGAGCAGGCCGGCCAGCAGGCGCATGCCGGTGCCGGCGTTGCCGCAGTCCAGCGGCGCCTCCGGCGCCTGCAGGCCATCCACGCCCACGCCGTGCACGATGCGCTGCGACGGCGACGGGGTTTCAATGCGCACGCCCATCTGCGAGAAGATCGCGGCGGTGGCGCGGGTGTCCTCGCCTTCCAGGAAACCGTCGATGTGCGAAACGCCATCGGCCAGTGCAGCGAACATCACCGCACGGTGCGAGACCGACTTGTCGCCGGGAATGGTCAGGCTGCCCTGCAGGGGCTGGCCCTTGCGGGCGGTCCAGGAAGCGGAAGCGGTCATCGGGGAATCCTGTAGAAAGCCGCCCGCGAAGGCAGCGATGGTGCGGAATGACGGTAAGCGGCGCCGCGCGCAGTGCGGCGGCGCCGAGGTATCAGGGCACGGCCACCGGGTAGGAGCCCAACACCTTGATCTGCGCCGAGTGCGCCTTCAGTTCGGCCAACGCGGCCTGCATGGCCTCGTCGTCGATGTGGCCGGCCAGGTCGATGAAGAAGCCGTATTCCCACTTGGCGTTGTGCGACGGGCGCGATTCGATGCGGTTCATGCTGATGCCGTGCCGCGCGAACGGGCTGAGCACGTCGAACAGCGCACCGGGCTTGTCGTGGATGAACACCAGCACCGAGGTGCGGTCGTGGCCGGAGGTCGGGAAGAACTGGCGGCCCACCACCAGGAAGCGGGTGGTGTTGTCGGCGTCGTTCTGGATCGGCTTGGTCACGACCTTCTTCAGGCCATACACGTGCCCTGCACTTTCGCCACCAATGGCGGCGGCGTCATCGGCATTGCGGGCGCGGCGAGCGCCTTCGGCATTGCTCGACACAGGGATCTTCTCGGCCTTGGGCAGGTTGGCGCGCAGCCAGGAGGAGGTCTGCATGAACGATTGCGGGTGGCCATACACGCGTTCGACATCTTCCAGGCGGCCGCTGCGGGACATCAGGTACTGCTGCACGCGCAGTTCGACTTCGCCGCAGATCTTCAGGTTGGAGGTGAGGAACATGTCCAGGGTGATCTGGATGGTGCCCTGCCCCGAGTTTTCCACCGGCACCACGCCGAAATCGGCGTTGCCCGCTTCCACTTCCTGGAACACTTCTTCAATGCTGGCCAACGGCAGGCCCAGCGCCGAACGGCCGAAGTGCTTGAGCACGGCCTGCTGGCTGAAGGTGCCTTCCGGGCCGAGGTAACCGATCTTCAGCGGCTCCTGCTGGGCCAGGCAGGCCGACATGATTTCGCGAAACACATGCACCAGCACTTCATCGCTGAGCGGGCCTTCGTTGCGGTCCACCACCATGCGCAGCACCTGGGCTTCGCGTTCGGGGCGGTAATAATCCACGGCAGCGGCAAGCTTGCCCTTCGCCTTGCCGACCTGGTGGGCGAACTGGGCGCGCTCGGCGATCAGCGCCTGGATGCTGCGGTCAATGTGGTCGATCTTGGCGCGCACATCCGACAGCACCGGGGCGGCGACGGCAGGTACGGCGTCGGCCTTGGCTTTGGTGGGCTTGGCGGCGGGTGCCTTGGGCTTGGCGGGTTTGGTGGCCATCAGGGTATCCAGTTACAGATTCGGGAACGTCAGCCGTTGCGTTGCTGGAAATCGCGCATGAAGGCGGCCAGCGCCTGTGCGCCTTCCACCGGCAGTGCGTTGTACAGCGAGGCGCGGATGCCGCCGACGGCCTTGTGGCCCTTCAGCGCCAGCAGCCCGGCGGCCTTGGATTCGCTCACGAAACGGGCCGTGAGGGTTTCGTCAGGCAGGAAGAACGGAATGTTCATGCGTGAACGCGCGGCAGGCACCACCTCATTGCGGTAGAAGCCGCCGGAGGCATCGATGGCGCCGTAGATCAGCGTCGACTTGACCGCGTTGCGGCGCGCGAATTCTTCCACCCCGCCCTCGGCGAGCATCCACTGGAACACCAGCCCGGCCAGGTACCAGTTCCAGGTGGGCGGAGTGTTGAGCATGGAATCGCGGGCGACGTGCGAGCGGTAATCGAAGATGTCCGCGCGCGGCTGGCCACTGCGCTCGAGCAGGTCGCGGCGCACGATCACCACCGACACGCCGACCGGGCCCAGGTTCTTCTGTGCACCGGCGTAGATCAGGCCGTAGCGCGAGACATCCAGCGGTTCGCTGGCGATGGAGGAGCTGAAATCGGCGAACAGCGGCACGCTGCCGACGTCCGGGGTGTCACGGAACTCGACGCCGTGGATGGTTTCGTTGGCGGTGATGTGCACGTAGGCGGCATCGTCGGACAACTGCCACTGGCTGCGCGGCGGGATGTCATGGAAACCACCGGCTTCGCTGCTGGCGGCCACGTTGACCCGCACGTAAGGGCTGACCTGCTTGATCGCGGTCTTGCCCCAATGCCCGGTGAGCACGTAATCCACGGTCTGCCCGGGGGCGGCGAAGTTCAGCGCGAGCAGGGCCTGCTGGGTGGTTGCCCCGCCGGCCAGGAACATCACTGCGTAATCGTCCGGCACGCCGAGCAGGCGGCGCAGATCGGCTTCGGCCTGGGCGGCAACGGCCATGAACTCCGGGCTGCGGTGGCTCATTTCGACAATGGAGGCGCCAGCGCCGTTCCATTCCAACATCTCTTCCTGCGCCTGGCGCAGGACCGATTCCGGCAGGGTTGCAGGGCCGGCACTGAAATTGAACGCGCGCGTCATGTCACACCTATGGGGCAAGACCCCTAGTATGCCGCAGCGCACCAGCCTTTAGGCCTTGCAGGAA
>NZ_JBNBBE010000010.1:0-86743 GCF_050031795.1 Stenotrophomonas sp. SrG | reverse complement strand
TGGTAGCGCCCGACCGTTGGTCGGGCGACGCGTTCAGCGCGCGCCGAACCACAGCAGCAGGCTGATCAGGCCGGCCAGCAGCAGCGCGCTGCCGAGCAACCAAGGCCAGCGGCTTACCCGCGTCGGCTTGGCCTGGGCTTCCACCGGCGATGGCAGGTCGAGCAGCTCGTCCTCCTCATCGCTGACCACCCGCTTGCGGCCGTCGTGCGGCACTTCCAGCACGAACCGGTGCTGCGCATCGAAGACCAGCTGGTCACCGGGCTGCAGCCAGCAGTGCCTGACGCTGACGCCGTTGACCCGGGTCGATTCGCCCGCCCCCAGATCCCGCAACAGCAGGCGGTCGCCGTGGCGTTCCAGGCGCGCGTGCTGTTCGGCGAACGCGGGATCGTCGATCACGATGTCGGATTCGGCGCCGCGCCCGATCACCCGCGGGCGGTCGAGGGTGAAGCTGCGCCCGTGGTGCTGGCCACCCACCCCGCGCAGCAGGCGCTGGTCCTCCCCACTCTCATCGCTGCGCGACGGGGCGTGGTTGAGGGCCTCGCATTCGCCCTGGATCAGCATTTCCACGCCGTCGGCGTAGACCGCGTCGCCGGGCCGCAGCAGCGCCATGCGCCGCACCGGGCGACCATTGACGTGGATGCCGCGCATGCCGGCGGCTACCTGCAGCCACAGGCCGCGGTCATCCAGGCAGAACTGGGCCAGCAACAGCGTGCCGGCCGCGTCGCCGCCCAGGCGGACGCTGCCCGAGGCATGGCGCACGATGCGCTGTACCCCGGGCCGCAACGGCTGGTCGGGGTGTTGGCGATGAGTGAAGTGAACAAGCAGGTTCTGCACGCGGCGCAGCCTAGCAGGTTGGATGTCAGGGAAGATAGAGAAGTGTGACGCACTGCTTGGAGTTCTGTCTGCGGATGCGCACAATGCACGCCCGTTTCCCGCTATCGCCCGTCAGGAGTCCGCATGTCCCGCATCGATATCCGCCACGACCACACGCTGTCCACCGAAGCGGCCCGCGACGCGATCGAGGCGATGGCGGCCAAGCTCACCGACAAGTTTTCCCTCAAGACCCAGTGGGACGGCGATGCGCTCACGTTCAACGGCTCCGGCGTGAATGGCCAGATCGAGCTGCTGGCTCACCAGGTGCGCGTGGTCGCCGACCTGGGCTTCCCGGTGTCGATGATGAAGGGCATGGTCGAAGGCGAAATCCAACGCGTCCTGCAGGAAAAGCTGGCCTGAACCGCTGGCGTGGCGGCGGGCACGCCATCACGCCACGCAATCGAAGCGCTGGGTAGGATCAGCGGGTGGCCACTCACAGGATCGCCCCATGAATACTCACGACGACTACGATGACCGCACCGGCGAAAAGCCCTCGCTGCAGGACCAGGCCGAGCGCTTCTCGCGCAGGCTGACCGGTTCGGCGCAGCAGATCTGGCTGGCCGGGCTCGGCGTGTTCGCACGCGCCCAGGCCGAAGGCAGCCGCGTTTTCGACGACCTGGTGAGGGAAGGCGAGTCGGTGGACGCGCGCAACCGCGAGCAGGCCGGCGACACCCCGCGCTGGCGCGACAACGTCGAGGAACACCTGGGCGAGGCGCGCGAAAAGGCCGCCGGCACCTGGGACAAGGTCGAGAAGGCCTTCGACGACCGGGTCCAAGGCGTGCTCAAGCGCCTGCATATCCCCACGGCAGAAGACGTGGCGGCGCTGAATGTGCGGATCGATGCCCTGACCGCCCGGCTCAACCGCGCCGAGGCCCGCAACGCCTCCCCCAACGCAGACCCACGGCCCGGCACCCACCAGTCGCCCGGTTCGGACCCCTGAGCGCGGACCACACTGTTCCGTACGGCGATTGTTGCAAAGCAGCACCACTTTGTTGACAATCGAAATCGACCCGCCAATTGCTTCTGCGCCGTTTGTTCCCTCCCCTCACGGCTAAGGATTGGCGGGTTTTCTGTGTGCGCGATCTCAAAACGACATCCCGCAGACGGGGGCGGGCGCATATAAACTGTCGTCTGCACCTCCGTGTTCATCTCTAGGTCCCATGTTCTCCTGGATTCTGGCTCTCCTGCTGGCCCTCGTTGTCTGGTCCCTCGCCGCTGCCTACTTCTGGCTGGTGAAACGCCGCCGCAAGGAGACCCGGCTGGGGCTCAACGCCTTGGCCGGCATGCACTGGCGGGACTTCTCCGAAATCGTCCGGCGCGCCCTGCACGAGCAGCGCGGCCTTCAGGACGTGACCGGCGAGGCCGACGACAGCCGTGAGCCCAGCAGCGACTTCCTGATGCAGGACGCCCAGCACCAGCGCTACCTGGTGTCGTGCAAGCATGGCCGCGCCTACCGGATCGGCCGGGCGGCGGTGAACGAGCTGGGCGCCGCGGCGCGCCTGGCCGGTGCCCGCGGCGGCATCCTCATCACCGAAGGCATGGTCGAGCGCGATGGACGTTCCACCGCCGACAAGCAGAACGTGGAAGTGCTGGATGGAGCGCTGCTGTGGCCGATGCTGCAGCCTTACCTGCCCGGTGACGTGGAAACCCGGGTCAAGCACGCGGCACGCCGCGAAGCGGTGCGGCGCATCTCGATCGCCGGGCTGGGCTCGCTGACGCTGGGCCTGCTGGTCGGCATGGGATACCTGACGTCCCGCCTGGACCAGGCAGCCCAGGCGCCCGCGCCGGCGTCGGCCCCCGTGCAGGCAGCGACCCCGCCGGCGCCCACCCCACCCGCCCCTGCACCTGCTGCACCTGCTGCACCTGCTGCGCCGGCCAACCCGGCCCAGACGGCCGCCGCGCCGAACCAGATCCTCGGCACCGTGGCCGACCCGGATGCGGCCACGCTGGCGGTGTACCAGCGCGAACTGGCAACACTGCTGGCCCAGCAGGAGGGCGTGCTCAGCGCGTTCTGGCAGACCCGGCAGACGCTGGCAGTCAACCGCTCGGCCGAGATCGACGAGGTCTGGCCCCGTATCTGCACCCAGGTGAAGCGCTACCCGGCACTGCGCACGGTGCGCATCCAGCTCAATCCCCGCATCAACACCGACGAGCCGGTGCGCTGGCGCCAGTGCGCCACGTCGTAAGGATCAGCGCGCGCCGGGCGCGAACCGCGCCACGAGGTCCCAGGCGTCGCCCAGGAACATCTGCCGCACGCAGGTGATGGGCTGGTCGCCGCGCCAGGTGAGGCGGTCGATCACCAGGCACGCGGTGCCCAGCGGCACTTCAAGCAGGGCCGCGGCCGCGGCATCGGCGCCCCACGCACTGATCCGGTGCTGGGCGCGGGTCCACGACACGTTCTGCAGCAGCCAGCTGCCCGGCGCGGTGGTGTTGAAATCCACGTCCAGCACTTCAGGCACGCCGACCGGGCTGATCAGCCGGTGTTCGAGCGCGAACGGCCTGCCGTCGGCACGGTGCAGGCAGCGGATGGCCAGCAGTTTCTCGCCAGCGGACAACGCCATCTCTTCATCCACCTGCGTGTCCGGCGCGCGGTAGGCGCGGTCCAGCAGCTGGTAGCCGTACACATGGCCGCGCGCACCGACCGCCATGGCGATGTCGGGAATCTCCAGCGCCACCTGTTCCAGGTGCGGCGGCTGGCGCGCCACGAACGAGCCGGCGCGACGCCGGCGCTCGATCATGCCGCTCTCGGCCAGCGCGGTGAGCACCTTGTTGACGGTCATCCGCGAGCAGCCGTACTGCTCCATCAACTCGTGCTCGTACGGAATGCGGAATCCCGGCGCCCACTCCCCGCTCAGGATGCGGCTCTCGAGGTCGGCACGGATGCGCTGGTTGAGGGTTTCGGCTTTCTTGCCGGTCACGCGGGAATCCTGGTAGGGGGTGGCGGCCACGTTCAGTGCGCGGCAAGCACGCCGCGAAGGGCGTGGGCAAAGCGCGCCGCTACGGCGTCGCGCTGCAGGTGGCGGCCATGCCGTACCAGCTCGCGCCCCCCGCGCCAGACCGATCGGACGGCGCCATTACGGGCGGCGAACACCCAGCTGTCAAGCCAGGCATCGCCGTCGCGCGCGGTCAGCGCCGGGTGCTGCGGATCCAGTTCCACCACGTCGGCCGGCGCACCGGGCTGCAGGCCAGTGGTGACGCCCAATGCCTGCGCTGCGCCCTGCAGCGACTGTTTAAACAGCCAGCGTCCGCTGGAAACGCCTTCCTGCGGCGCGAGCACGTTGCGCCCACGCAGCTGCAGGCGCTGCCCGTATTCGAGCAGGCGCAGCTCTTCGGCCGCGTCGATCAGCACGTTGGAATCCGAGCCTACCCCGAACCGGCCGCCGCCACGCGCGAAGGCCTGCATCGGGAACAGCCCATCGCCCAGGTTGGCCTCGGTGATCGGGCACAGCCCGACCACGGCACGGCTGTCCAGCATGCGCCGCACTTCGTCGGTATCGACGTGGGTGGCATGCACCAGGCACCAGCGTTCATCGACGGCGGCATGTTCGTACAGCCAGCGCACCGGGCGCAGCCCGCTCCAGGCCACGCAGGCATCGACCTCGCGGGTCTGTTCGGCGATATGGATGTGCACCGGGCCGCGGTTGAGCGGCAGCAGCGCCGCCAGCTCCTCGCCGGTCACCGCTCGCAGGCTGTGCGGCGCGATGCCCAGCACCGCATCGTCCTGCCCGCGCAGCGCATGGCGGCAGCCGTCGAGCAGCGCAGCGA
The DNA here is from genome assembly GCF_050031795.1 of Stenotrophomonas sp. SrG. NCBI lineage: Bacteria > Pseudomonadati > Pseudomonadota > Gammaproteobacteria > Lysobacterales > Lysobacteraceae > Stenotrophomonas > Stenotrophomonas sp. SrG. Next base: position 82,105 of record NZ_JBNBBE010000010.1, on the reverse strand, counting down.
ACCCGTCCACGTCATGCAGCAGCCGGCGCTGGGCCGGGTTCGGCGCTGCGCCACCGAAATCGGCGTGCGCGTAGAACACCGGCAGCAGGGTCAGGCCGATGCCACTGCCCTGCGCTGCCGCGGCGATGCGCGCGGCCATCTCGGCGCGGTCGGCATACGGCGTGCCGTCCGGGGCATGGTGCAGGTAGTGGAACTCGCCCACGCGGGTGAAGCCGGATTCGAGCATCTCCACGTAGGCCTGTTCGGCAATGGCCTGCACCGCATCGGGCTGCAGGTGGGCCAGGAACCGGTACATCAGTTCGCGCCAGCTCCAGAAGCTGTCGCCGCTGCGCCCGCCGATTTCAGTCAACCCGGCCATGCCGCGCTGGAAGGCGTGGCTGTGCAGGTTGCCCAGCCCGGGCAGCGCGATGGCCAGCGCCGTGTCGCCAGGCTGCGCGGGCACGCCCGGGGTGACCGACTGCAGGGTGCCGCCGGCGCAGACGATGCGCACATCGCGCGCCCACCCCTGCGGCAGCAGGGCATGGTCGGCGTGGAAAGCGAGGACGGAAGCGGGGTTGGCTGGCATCACTGGACATCCCGGAAGTGGCGCCTATATTGTATAGACATATAAGCCGCCGTGGTTGCTGCCATGCACTGTGACACCCTCTGGACCAACGCCCACCTGATCACCGTCGACGGCCCCGGCCTGGGCGTGATCCGCGACGGGGTGATCGCCGCCCACGACGGCCGCATCGTGCACGTCGGCCCGGCCGGTTCCGAAGCGCACCTGCAGCCGGCCCGGCGCGTGGACTGCGGCGGGCGCTGGATCAGCCCGGGGCTGGTCGACTGCCACACCCACCTGGTGTACGCCGGCAACCGCGCCAATGAATTCGAACAGCGCCTGCAGGGGGTGAGCTATGCCGACATCGCCCGTGCCGGCGGCGGCATCGTCTCCACCGTGCGCGCCACCCGTGCCGCCAGCGAAGCGGAGCTGCTGGCGGCCAGCCTGCCGCGGCTGGACGCGATGCTGGCCGAAGGCCTCACCACGGTGGAAATCAAATCCGGCTACGGCCTCTCGCTTGACGATGAAACCAAGCAGCTGCGCGTGGCCCGCGAGCTGTCGCGGCAGCGCGCGGTTGAGGTGGTGCCCACCTTCCTGGGTGCACACGCGGTGCCGCCGGGGCGGCAGGCGCAGGAGTACATCGATGAGGTGTGCAACGTGATGATTCCGGCGGTGGCCGCGCAGGACCTGGCCGAAGCGGTCGATGTGTTCTGCGAGAGCATCGCCTTCAGCACCGCGCAGGCCGAGCAGGTGTTCGTGGCCGCGCAGGCGCACGGCCTGGCGGTGAAGATCCACGCCGAACAGCTCAGCAACCAGCACGGCGCTGCGTTGGCCGCGCGGCATGGCGCGCTGTCGGCCGACCACATCGAACACCTCGATGAAGACGGCATTGCCGCGATGCGTGCCGCCGGCACCGTGGCGGTGCTGCTGCCGGGCGCGTTCTATTTCACCCGCGACACCACCCTGCCCCCGATCAACGCGCTGCGCGCGGCCGGCGTACCGCTGGCACTGGCCACCGACAGCAACCCCGGCACCTCGCCGCTGACCAGCCCGCTGCTGGCCATGAACATGGCCGCGACACTGTTCCGCATGACCGTGGACGAGTGCATTGCCGGCTTCACCCGTGAAGCGGCGCGTGCGCTGGGCCGGCAGGCGCGGATCGGCCGCCTCGCGATTGGGCTGGACTGCAACCTGGCCGTGTGGGACATCGAGGTGCCTGCCGACCTTGTCTACCGCATCGGCTTCAACCCCCTGCACGCGCGCGTGATGCGCGGCGTATCCGTCTGAACATAGAGATGCCTGGAGATTCCATGAGTACGACCCTGACCCTGCAGCCCGGCGCGGTGACGCTGGCGCACTGGCGCGCGATCTTCGACGGTGCCCGCGTGCGCCTGGACCCCGCGTCGGCCGAGGCGGTGCGCCGCAGCGCGCAGACCGTGGCCGACATCGTGGCCAAGGGCGAGCCGGTGTACGGCATCAACACCGGCTTCGGCAAGCTGGCCAGCGTACGCATCGAACGCGACGACCTGGAAACCCTGCAGCGCAATATCGTGCTGTCGCACGCCGCCGGCGTCGGTGAGCCGATGCCCGCGCCGGTGGTGCGCCTGATGATGGCGCTGAAGCTGACCAGCCTGGCCCAGGGCGCCTCGGGCATCCGCCCGGAAACGCTCGCCTTGCTGGAAGCCTTCCTGCAGCACGACCTGGTGCCGGTGATTCCGTGCCAGGGCTCGGTGGGCGCCTCGGGCGATCTGGCGCCGTTGTCGCACCTGGCCAGCGTAATGATCGGCGTAGGCGAGGCCTTCGTCGGCGGCGAGCGCCTGCCGGCCGCCGATGCGTTGGCCCGCTTCGGCCTGGCGCCGCTGGTCCTGGGCGCCAAGGAAGGCCTGGCCCTGCTCAACGGCACCCAGTACTCCACCGCTTATGCGCTGGCCGGGCTGTTCGAGATCACCACCGTGTTCCAGGCCGCGCTGGTCACTGGTGCGCTGTCGGTGGAAGCGGCCAAGGGCTCGGACACCCCGTTCGATCCGCGCATCCACCAGATCCGCGGCCAGCGTGGCCAGATCGCCACCGCTGCGGCACTGCGCAGGTTGATGCAGGGCTCGGCGATCCGTGAATCGCATCGCGACAACGACGTGCGCGTGCAGGACCCGTACTGCCTTCGCTGCCAGCCGCAGGTGATGGGCGCGGCGTTTGATGTGATGCGCCAGGCCGCCACCACGCTGTCGATCGAGGCCAATGGCGTGTCCGACAACCCGCTGGTGTTCACCGATACCAACGAAGCGCTGTCCGGCGGCAACTTCCACGCCGAACCGGTGGCGTTCGCCGCCGACATGCTGGCGATGGCGGTGTGCGAGATCGGTTCGATCAGTGAACGCCGCACCGCGATGCTGGTCGACCCGGCGCTGTCGGGCCTGCCCGCGTTCCTCACCCCGAAGCCGGGCCTGAACTCCGGTTTCATGATTCCGCAGGTGACCGCCGCCGCGCTGGTTTCGGAAAACAAGCAGCGCGCCTACCCGGCCAGCGTGGATTCGATTCCCACCTCGGCCAACCAGGAAGACCACGTCTCGATGGCCGCGCATGGCGCACGCCGCCTGCTGCAGATGGCCGAAAACGCGGCCAACGTGGTAGGTATCGAGCTGCTGGCCGCCGCGCAGGGGTGCGACTTCCACGGTGGCCTGCGCTCCAGCGATGCGCTGGAAGCAGTGCGCCAGCGCCTGCGTGCGCAGGTGCCGACCCTGCAGGACGACCGTTACTTCCACCCGGACATGCTGGCCGCCACCGCGCTGGTGCGCAGCGGCGCGCTGGCCGAAGGGCTGGCCGACATCCTGCCGCAGGTGGAGCCGCTGGCATGACCCCGCATCCGGAGTGGTTGCAGGTGCATGAAGGTGATGCGCCGCTGATCGTCAGCTTCCCGCACACCGGCACCGAGCTGCCCGATGCACTGGCCGGCGATTTCGTGTCGCCGTGGCTGGCCCGCCGCGATGCCGACTGGTGGGTGCATGAGCTGTATGACTTCGCCCAGCGCCTCGGGGCGACCACGGTGCGTTCGGCGGTCTCGCGTTCAGTGATCGACCTCAACCGCGACCCCAGCGGCGTGTCGCTGTATCCCGGGCAGAACACCACCGGGCTGTGCCCGCTGACCACCTTCGACAACCAGCCGCTGTACCGCCCGGGCCGGGAGCCGGATGCCGACGCGATTGCCCAGCGCCGCGATACGTATTTTGCGCCCTATCACGCGGCGCTGGCCGCGCAGATCGCGCGCCTGCGCCAGCGCCACGGCACCGTGGTGGTATACGACGCGCATTCGATCCGCTCGCACATCCCGCACCTGTTCGACGGCGAACTGCCGCAGTTCAACCTGGGCACTGCCGGTCCCTCCGGCGCGCCGGACACGTCCTGCGACAACGCGCTCAGCGACGTAGTCGAAAACCTGTGCCGGATCAGCGGCCTGCCGCATGTGCGCAACGGCCGCTTCAAGGGCGGCTGGATCACACGCCACTACAGCGACATCGCCGGCGGCGTGCACAGCCTGCAGATGGAGCTGGCCTGCCGCGGCTACATGCACGAACCCGAACAGGTGGACGTGCACAGCTGGCCCACCCCGCTCGACCCCGACCACGCGGCGCCGCTGCGCCACACGCTGCAGCAGGTGCTTACCGCCTGCCTTGAATTCGCGAACTCCCGGAGTGCTGCATGAGCCGTCACGATTCCACCCGCACCATCATCGCCCCCAACGGCAGCACGCTCACCGCCAAGAGCTGGCTCACCGAAGCGCCGCTGCGCATGCTGATGAACAACCTGCACCCGGACGTGGCCGAGCGCCCGCAGGAACTGGTGGTGTACGGCGGCATCGGCCGCGCCGCGCGCGACTGGGAAAGCTACGACGCCATCATCGAGACCCTCACCCGCCTGGAAGACGACCAGACCCTGCTGGTGCAGTCGGGCAAGCCGGTAGGCGTGTTCCGCACCCATGCCGATGCACCGCGCGTGTTGATCGCCAATTCCAACCTGGTGCCGCGCTGGGCCAACTGGGACCACTTCAACGAGCTGGATAAGAAGGGCCTGGCCATGTACGGCCAGATGACCGCCGGCAGCTGGATCTACATCGGTGCGCAGGGCATCGTGCAGGGCACCTACGAAACCTTCGTGGAAATGGGCCGCCAGCACTACAACGGCAGCCTGGCCGGCAAGTGGCTGTTCACCGGCGGCCTGGGCGGCATGGGCGGCGCGCAGCCGCTGGCTGCGGTGATGGCCGGCGCCTCGTGCCTGGCAGTGGAGTGCCGCAAAAGCAGCATCGAGATGCGCCTGCGCACCGGCTACCTGGATACCTGGACCGACAACCTGGACGAAGCGCTGCGCCTGATCGAGGAATCCTGCACGGCCCGGAAGCCGCTGTCGGTGGGCCTGCTCGGCAACGTCGCCGACGTGCTGGACGAACTGCTGGTGCGCGGGGTCAAGCCGGACCTGCTGACCGACCAGACCTCCGCGCATGACCCGGTCAACGGCTACCTGCCGCAGGACTGGACGGTGGAGCAATGGGACGAACAGCGCGTGAGCGCGCCGAAGGTGGTCGAGAAAGCCGCGCGCGCATCGATGGCCAACCACATCCAGGCCATGCTCGCCTTCCATGCGCTGGGCGTGCCGACCGTGGATTACGGCAACAACCTGCGCCAGATGGCGTTGGAAGAAGGCGTGGAAAACGCCTTCGATTTCCCCGGCTTCGTGCCCGCCTACATCCGCCCGCTGTTCTGCCGCGGCATCGGCCCGTTCCGCTGGGCCGCCCTGAGCGGCGACCCGGAGGACATCGCCAAAACGGATGCGAAGGTGAAGGAACTGATTCCGGACAACCCGCACCTGCACCGCTGGCTGGACATGGCCGCCGAGAAGATCAAGTTCCAGGGCCTGCCCGCGCGCATCTGCTGGGTCGGCTTGGGGGATCGTGATCGCCTCGGGCTGGCGTTCAACGAAATGGTCGCCAATGGCGAGCTGAAGGCACCGGTGGTGATCGGCCGCGACCACCTGGACAGCGGCAGCGTGGCCTCGCCGAACCGCGAAACCGAAGCGATGGCCGACGGCTCGGACGCGGTCTCGGACTGGCCGCTGCTCAACGCCCTGCTCAACACCGCCAGCGGCGCGACCTGGGTGTCACTGCACCATGGCGGCGGCGTGGGCATGGGCTTCTCGCAGCACGCCGGCATGGTGATCGTCTGCGACGGCACCGAAGCCGCCGCCAAGCGCATCGCGCGCGTGCTCTGGAACGACCCGGCCACCGGCGTGATGCGGCATGCCGATGCGGGCTATGAGATCGCGATTGAATGCGCGAGGGAGAAGGGGTTGGATCTGCCTGGGATTCTTTGAACGCATGCCGCCCAGCTTGAGGTCAGCATGGCCGTGCCGGGAGCCCGGGAAACTTGTTTCTCACCCAGGCCGCACGCTCCGCACCTTGGTAGGGTCGCATCCCGATCGACTGCCGATAGCCACACCGCGCCCCGTGGCGGCATTGCAATGATCGGGATCGCCTCTCCCGAAGCAGCGTGGTTGCAGGCGTCCATGCGTTAAAGGGATCGCCTGCCGTGCGTGCAGTCGTTTGGGAACCGACCCTACCCCCCCGTTCCTTCGGTGGGTGACGGCGGCGGCGCAACCTGTTAACTTTCGCGACCTCGCGACGGTTTACAGGTGTCGTGCCTGGCCGCCGCTGCCCATTTCGTACCGATTCCAGACGCATGCCCCCTCTCCTGTCGCTGCACCGCCCCATCCCGTCCACGCTGACCCTGGCCCTTTCCAGCGTACTGATTGCCACCGCCTCCGCCGCCCCGGCCGACAAGCCGACGACGCTTGAATCGGTCAACGTCACCGCCGCCGACACCACCGAACAGGCGCGTGCCGCGCTCAAGCGCGTGCCCGGTGCCGGCAATGTGATCGACCTGGCCCGCACCGATGGCCGCCTGGCCGGCACCGCCGATGTGCTGGCCTACCAGCCCGGCATCAGCGCGCAGTCGCCCGGCAACGAAGGGGCCAAGGTCTCCATTCGGGGCTCGGGCATCAACCGCGGCCCCGGCGCGCATGCCTCCGGCATCTCGGTCTCGCTCGATGGCCTGCCCCTCACCGGCCCGGGTGGCACCCCCTACGAACTGCTGGAACCGTTGTGGCTCAGCCGCGCCGAGGTGCTGCGCGGGGCCAACGGGTTTGAAACCGGCGCGCTGGCGTTGGGGGGTGCAATCAACTACGTCAGCCGCAGCGGCCGTGACGCCACCGGCGTGGAACTGCAGTACGAAGCGGGCAGCCGTGGCTACCAGAAGCGCAGCGTGGGCTACGGCGGCGTGGCGGGCGACGTGGACTACTTCCTGGCCTACACCGATACCGAATACGACGGTTACCAGCAGCACGCCGCCGGCGACGGCAAGGGTGCGATGGCGAACGTGGGCTGGCAGATCACCCCGCAGCTGGAAACGCGCTTCTTCGTGCGCTACCGCGAAACCAACCACCAGACGCCCGGGCGCCTCACCCGCGCGCAGATCCGCAACGATCCCCGCGCGGCCAACCCGGCCAACCTGGCCATTGATGCGCAGCGCCCGCAGCCAGGCAGCACGTGGCTGGGCAACATGACCACGCTGCAGATCGATGACGATTCCTCGCTGCAGGCCGTGCTGGTCTACCACCACTACCCGATGGATCTCAACGAGAGCCTGTACCGGCAGCAGCTGGATTACACCAATCTCAACGCAACGCTGGATTACCGGCGGCAACACCTGCTGTTCGGGCGCGACAGCGTGACCACGCTCGGCCTGCGCGTCACCCACGACCTGGATGCGGACGTGCGCGAAACCCTGCGCTACCCCAGCAACGGCTACCCCGCCGGCACCCACACCCGCGATTTCTCCCACCACGGTACCAACAGCACGCTGCATGTGGGCAACGACCTGGCGCTGAGCGACACGCTGCGCCTGCAGACCGGCCTTGCGCTGATCAACACCCGCCACGATGTGCAGGTCACCTGGCCGAGCACGCCGGAACGGCTGTCGGGCAGCGACTGGGACTACGCGCCGCGACTGGGCTTCACCTGGCAGCAGACGCCCGCCACACAGTGGTTCGGCAACCTGAGCCGCTCGGTGGAGCCGGCGCACCCGTGGTCGATGATCTGGGGCTCCAACCTGTATTTCGCCCCCGGCAACGGCGCGTCCAGCGGACGCCAGCGCGCACCGGTGGCGCTGGACAACCAGACCGCCACCACGCTGGAGCTCGGCGCGCGCGGCGACAGCGTACTCGGCCGCTGGGAACTGACCGGCTACTACGCGCGCGTGCTGCATGAACTGCTGAGTGTGGAAGTCGTTCCGGTGCCGAACCTGTTCGTGGCCGAGAACAACGCCAGCCCGACCGTGCACCGTGGCATCGAGGCCGGGCTGGACAGCACCCTGTGGCAGGACGCCGACGGTCGCCTCTCGCTGCGCCAGGCGTATACCTTCAGCGACTTCCGCTACCGCCACGATGCCCGCTTCGGCAGCAACCGCCTGCCGGGCCTGCCGCGCCACTACTACCAGGGCGAACTGCGCTTCGATCATCCGACCGGGTTCTACGCCGCGGTCAACACCGAGTACGCCTCGGCGATGTTCGTGGACTACGCCAACAGCTTCCGCGCCGACAGCCACCTGATCTTCGGCACGCGGGTGGGCTTCGATGCACCCAACGGCCGCTGGCAGGCCTGGGCGGAACTGCGCAACATCGGCGACCGCCATTACGCCGCGACGGTGACTCCCGGCTATGACGACGCCGGCCGCGACGTGGCGCGCTCGACCCCCGGCGATGGTCGCGGTGTTTACGCGGGCGTGCGTTGGCGATTCGAATGAGGGTGCCCGGGTGCCAGTAGAAATACTGGCGCCCGGCGCATCTATTGCCGTAGCCGCACGCGTCGGTGCGGCAGACACTGGAACCTCCCTGGCCGCCCTGCGGAGTTCCCGTGAACCAGTCCATTCCCCTGCTTGCCTGTGCCCTGCTGCTCGGATTGGGCGCAGCCGCCACCTGCCAGGCGCAGACGCCAAGCGACACCGCCGAACAGCGTTTCACCGCTTTGGACAAGAACGGCGACGGCCAGGTCAGCGAGGACGAATACGATGGCGCGGCCCTGTTTCGCCTGCTCGATGTCGACCACAACTACCGGGTGTCGGTCGAGGACATCCAGTCCGTGCTCGGCCCGGACCGCGACGGCCAGCTCAGCGCGGCTGACCGCATCCGCGTGGCCGACCTCAACGACAACGGCGAGCTGACCGAAGACGAAGTCAGCCGCGTGACCGACATGCGTTTCCAGTCGCTGGACGCCAACCACGACAATAACCTGACCCTGACCGAACTGCGGGCTGGGTTCTGGCGGCCCTGAGCGGCCGGATAGTCGCGCGCCCTTCCCCCATGTGGAATGAATTCAGCCACACCTTCCTGGTTATCTTCACCAGCCTGCTGCCGGTTATCAATCCGCCGGGAGCGGCACTGATGGTGCTGGGCCTGCTGCCCGATGCCACGCCCGCCCAGCGCGGCCGGGTCGCTCGCGCGGTGGCCTTCAACAGCCTCGTGATGCTCGCTGTGTCGGTCAGCGTCGGGGCGTGGGTGTTGTCCTTCTTCGGCATCTCCATTCCGGTATTGCGTCTGGCCGGCGGGCTGGTGATTGCCGCCACCGGCTGGCGCCTGCTGCAGGCACCGGCGCAGGCGGAACGCAGCTCGGTGGCCGGCGCCGCCGAAGCGGAGGCGCGCCACGACCTGGATGCCACGGTGGAGTCGCAGACCTTCTATCCGTTCACCCTGCCGCTGACCGTAGGTCCCGGTGCGATCGCGATTGCGACGGCCGTAGGCACCACCTCGCCCAAAGACGGGCCGGAATCGGTGCATGTCGTCGCGGCAGGCTGCGCGCTGCTGGCGTTGAGCGTGCTGATCTACCTGTGCATGCGCTACGCCGGGCGGCTGCAATCCTTGCTGGGGCCTACGGGCATGCAGGTCATGCTGCGCCTGTTGGCGTTCGTGATCCTGTGCATCGGTGTCGAGATCGGCTGGATGGGACTGTCCGAGCTGCTGGGGCTGCCAGTGGCGCACTGAGCGGCTGGGCTAGACCCAGGTCAGGTCGCCCCGCGGTGCCGGAGCGGCTTTACCACCTGGTGCAGGCCCAGTCACGATGCCGCCGTTGAACTCAGACCAGCGAACCCAGCATGAAGTAAGGCAGGTACATCGCAAACAGCACGCCCACCGAGCCCAGCAGGCCTGCGCCAAGGCCCAGCAGCCCGGCCAGGATGCGGCCGGCGATGGGCGGGCCCAGATACCAGCACGCCCCCACCAGCGCCGGCGCCAGCCAGGCCAGCAGATAACCCTGGCTGTAAACGCGGCTGATCCACGGCAGTGCCTGGCCGGCGCTGCCGAACATCTCCACGAACTGCGGCAGCAGCAGTGCCCCGAACAGGGTCACCACGAACGCCATGGCCACACTTGCGGCCAACCCCACCCACGGCAGGATGCCGGCACTGCGCTGCAGGAGCGGATGGGCTAGGTTCACCCCTGGCTGGCCCCTTCCACGGAATTGATCACTGCCTCGATCCGGTGACCATCCGGGTCAATGACGAATGCTGCGTAGTAGCCATCGCCGTAATCCGGCCGCAAGCCCGCCGTACCATTATCTCGACCGCCGGCCTGGAGGGCGGCGAGATGGAAGGCATCGACCGCCTCACGCGACAATGCCGCGAAGGCCAGGTGGAAGCCGGCCCCCGGTGCGCTGGCATCGTCACGAAGCTTCAAGCAAAAAAGATCCTGGTCGTCGATCAATCCGTAACCGATCGCCGTGTCGTCCTCGAACACACGGCGGTAGCCCAACGCATTCAACACCGCGTCGTAGAACCTGCCTGCAACAACCAGGTCGCGAACGCCGAGCGAAATGTGGTGCAGCATGTCAGTTCGGACCATACGACGGTGGCAGCGTGGCGGTGCCCCACTGCGTGTTCTTCGCCTTGCCCAGTTCAAACTCCAGCGTGCCGCCCTTCTGCACCACGCTGGCCGGCAGCCAGCTGGCCTCGCTGGGCTTGCCGTCCACGCGCAGCGACTGCACGTACGGTGCGTCCATCGCCGCGCCATTGGCCGTGATGGTCAACGTGGCGCCGGGGCGCTGGATGACCGCTTCGCGGAACAGCGGGCTGCCGATCACCAGGTCTGCACGGCCCGGGTACAGCGGGTACAGGCCCAGCGCCGACCACACGTACCACGACGACATCTGGCCCAGGTCATCGTTGCCGGGCATGCCTTCAGGCGCATTGGTCCAGATCTGGCGCATGGCTTGGCGCACGGTTTCCTGTGTTTTCCACGGCTGGCCGACGAAGTTGTACAGCCACGGTGCCGCCACCGAGGGTTCGTTGTCCAGCTCGGCATGCAACGGGCCGGACTTGGTCACCGCCCACGCGCCATCTTCCTTGCGGAAGAACGCATCCAGGCGCTGGATGGCCGCGTCGCGGCCGCCAAGCGTGGCGATCAGCCCCGCCGGGTCGAACGGCACCATCCACAGGTACTGCGCACCGCTGCCTTCGACGAACTCCTCATCCGAGGCCGGGTCGAACGCCGGCCAGCTGCCATCGGCATTGCGCGGCTGGATGTAGCCGGCCTGCGCCGTCGCCTTCGGGTTGTACAGGTTGCGCCACCAGCCGGAGCGCTGGCGGAACAGCGCCGCGCCCTGTTTGTCGCCTGCGGCGTTGGCAAGTTCGGCAAGGCCGAAATCAGCGGCCGCCATTTCCAGCGTGTCCGAGGCGGTGCCCCAGCCCGGCGCGCCCACCGGCATGTACTTCAACGCCATCCACTGGTCCAGGCCCGGGCGCTGGCCGACGCACAGCACCGGGCAGCCGCGCCGGCTGAGGTCGCGTTCGGTCGGCACCGTGGCCGCCTGCTTGAGCGAGGCGTAGGCGCGTTTCAGATCGAAGTTGCGGCCACCGAACGCGTGGATCGCAGCGACCGACGGCGGCGACGGATCGCCGTTCATCACACCGGTGGCACCGGTCAGGTGCGTCCAGCGGTCCCACACGCCGCCGTTCTGGTCGGCCTGGTTGAGCAGGGACTGTGCGATGTCCGAACCGACCTGCGGCTGCAGCAGCGTGACCAACTGCAGCTGCGAGCGGTACACGTCCCAGCCCGAGTAGTTGGCGTACTGCGCACGCTGGCCTTTCGACAGCGCATGCACCTTGCCGTCCATGCCGCGGTAGCGGCCATCACCGTCACTGAACAGGTTGGGCGCCAGCAGCGTGTGGTACAGCGCGGTGTAGAACACGGTGCGTTCGTCGGGTGTTCCGCCGGCCACGCGCACCTGGCCCAGGGTCTTGTTCCACTCGGCGCGGGTCGCGGCCTGGGTCGCTTCCACGGTGGTGCCCACCGGGCTTTCGCGGCGCAGGTTGGCGCGTGCACCGGCCTCGTCCACGTAGGAAATGCCGATGCGTGCGGTCACCTTCGGGCTGCGCTTGGGATCGAACTGGATCCAGCCGCCGGCACCCTTCCCCACTGGCGGGTGGCCCTGGGTACCGTAGCTGGTGCCGCCACCGCCTTCGCGCGCGCCGGCCTGCACGGTCTCGTCGCGCCAGGTGCCGCCGACCTCGAAGGGCTGGTCGAACTCGGCCACGAAATGCAGGGTGTAATAACTTTCGCGGCGATCCTCGGCGAGGTAACCGCAGAAGTTGCCGGCGGTGACCGTGCCGCGTACGGTGCGCGTGGCCGGATCGATCACGATGCTCGAGTCGGTGCTGCCCACTTCACTGTCGGAGGTGCGGAACAGCAGGTTGGCCGGCTTGTCGGCCGGGAACTGGAACTGCCCCACCGCCGTGCGCGCAGTGGCGCCCAGGTCCACCACCACGCCGTTGTCGAGCGTGAGCCGGTACGCACCGGGACTGGCCGACTCGCGCTTGTGGTCCAGCACGCTGGCGTAGCGCAGCCCGGCCTCGGCCGACGACGGCGACAGTTCCACCTTGGTGGTGACCGGCATGATCGGAACGTCGCCGCTGGCCCCGGTGCAGCCGGTACCGGACACATGGGTCAGGCTGAAGCCGCGCACGCCGTTGCCGCGCCACTCGTAGCCACCGGGCGCCGCAATGGCGAAGCGCTTGCCCGGCAGCGGGGTCATCTCGGGGCTGAAGGCCACCATGCCGAACGGCACCGACGGACCCGGATACACATTGCCGGCGTTGGTGGTGCCGATGAAGGGATTGACCTCGGCGGCGAGGTCGGCGGCTTGCAGGGCGCAGGGCGCGGCGGTCAGGACAAGCGAAACGGCAACCAGCATCGAACGGTGCACGACGAACTCCCAAAGCGGAAAGGACGGACCATCAACGTAGCGCCACGGCCTGCGTGGCTGGATCGATTGTATCGATCTAAACCCCGCCCGCAATCTGACCAAAGGCACCCCTGTCGCGGGGCGTCAGAACCCGTCGAGGGTGCGCAGCAACGAACCGAAGGTGAGATAGAACGAGTCGTGCCCGCCCTGGGCGCGGCCGTAGCCGAGGAACACCGGCCCAAGGAACGTATCGGCCCCGACGAACACGCTGCCGGCACTCTGCATGCCGTCGATGTTCACTTCATCACGCGTGCGCCAGAACCCGCCCCATTCCAGGCTGCCCCCGACGTACAGCGGAATGGTCAGCAACGAGTCGGCATGGGCCACGCGGCGGTAGTACACCATGCGCGCCAGCGCGGTCTGCGGGGCGAAGATCGCCTCTTCCGGGTACCCCGACAGGTTGCCCAGGCCGCCCAGGAAGCCGTAGGTGGCCAGCAGGTCGTCGCCACCGTGGGCGGATGAAATGCGCAGTCCACCCAGCCAGCGACTTTCGCCCCGCGCCCAGGCGCCATCCCACTGCAGGCGAGTAACGGCGGCGGGATCATCCGTGCCCAGCGCGTCCAGGTAGTGCTGGCGGGTCAGCGACAGGCGCTGGCCGCGGCTGGGGAAGGCCGAACTGTCGATGGAATCGTGGCGCAGCTGCCAGCCGATGCTGCCCATGTCGGCGCGGTAGTTGCCCAGCTCGCTGGGATTGCCCACATCCAGCCGGGTGCGCTCCTGCCCGCGCTCGAGGAAACTGGCCAGTTCCCAGTCCGGATGCGGCGACCAGGCCCAGCGCAGGCCACCCAGCCATTGGCTGTAGCGGTACTGCGCCAGCGAACCACGCTGCAGCAGCGCCAGGTCCAGGTCGGTGGCGCGGTAGCGTGCATAGGTCGAGAGCGCGTGCCGGCCGCTGCTGCCAAACGGGTGGTAGTACTCGGCGAAGGCTTCTTCCACCTCGCCCAGCCCGATGCGCAGTTTCAGTTCGGCGCCCTGGTCGGTCAGGCCGGTGCGGGTGAACTCGCTGATCAGCTGGTAATTGCTGCTGCCATCGAAGTCATCGGACAGGCGCAACGCGAAATGCAGGAAATCCGGGCCCCAGCGTTTGTCCTGCGGGGCGATGACCAGACCGAACTGGTCATCGTGCTGGTCCAGCCGCCATTGCACCTGCTCGTAGCGGCCCTCGCCGTAGGTCAATGCAACCTGGCGTTCGATCCGTTCCGGTTGCAGCGGCTGGCCCAGCTGCGGCTGCAGGCGCTGTTCGATGAAGCGCGGGGTCTGCGTGTCCTCGCGCAGCACGTCGATGAACGCGACGATCGGCGTTTCATAGGCCGGCGGCCGGTGCTGCTGCTGGAAGATCGCGTACTGCGCCGGATCCACCTGGTAGCGCCGGATGCCCGCCACCTCGGCTTGTGCGGCCTGCTCGCCCACGGCTACCGCCGCCGGCGAGTGGTTGAAGTCCTGGCTGCCCATGTCGCCCAGCGGCGGCGTGATCAGCAGATCCTGCGTACCCAGCGTGGCCAGCTGCGCATCGACCACCCGCTTCATCAGCACGCCGGCCATCTGGTGGCTGATCGCCAACGGCGAATCCAGGCGTTCTTCGGTCATCAACGGCGTGCCCACCCGCACCACGATCAGGCGCTGCGCGCCGAGCCGGCGCGCTTCGTCGATCGGCAGGTTGTCGACCACGCCGCCATCGACCAGCAGGTGGTCCTGGTAACGCACCGGTGCGAACACGCCGGGGACCGACATGCTGGCGCGGATCGCCAGCGCCATGTCGCCCTGGCCGAACACCACCTTGTCGCCGGTGACGATATCGGTGGCCACCGCCCGGAACGGGATGGGCAGCTGGTCGAAGTCACGCACCTGCCAGGTCGGCAGCAGCAGCCGGCGCAACAGCATTTCCAGTTTCTGGCCTTGGATCAGGCCGCGCGGGAATGCGATCTTGCCGTTGCTCAGGCCGACTTCGACCCCGCCGAGCAGGCGCAGGTCGTCTTCCTTGCGGCGCATGCTGCGTTCGTTGCGCGGTGGTTTGTCGCGCAGTACGTCGGCCCAGTCGATGCGGTCGAGCACGGTTTCGATTTCATCGGCCGAGTATCCGGAGGCATACAGCCCGCCGACCACCGCGCCCATCGAGGTGCCGACGATGCAGTCCACCGGCACCCGCTCGCGCTCCAGCACCTTGAGCACGCCGATATGCGCTGCGCCACGCGCGCCGCCACCGCCGAGCACTAGGCAGGTGCGCGGGCGGTCGTGGTGCGTGCCGGCGTGCGTATCCGTCGCTGCCTGCCGCGCCCCGGCTGCCAGCGGCAGCAGGAGCGCAGCAACGAATGCCCACCGACGGAGCAGGCGCACCTTCCTGTGCGACGGACGGGGGTCATCCTGCATGTCAGCTCCTGGCGTCGTATTCTGGCCGATGCCCGCACTGTGCCTGTGCCACCCGCGCTCGTCCAGATCGACGGGCAGCACGCAGGGCGTGGCGCTACTTGGCGTTTTTGACGTAGGTGTCGAACCAGTTGAGCATTTCCGAGACCAGCTGCTCGTTGGACTCCAGCGCCGTGTACCAGTGCGGTTCATTGGGAAGCATCACCAGCCGGGTGATGCCGCCGTTGCCGCGGATCGCCTGGTACAGCTTGCGCGACTGGAACGGTTCGGTACCCGGGTTGGCGTCGTCCTCGCCGTGGACCAGCAGCAGCGGCAGCTTGATCTTGTCGGCATAGAAGAACGGCGAGGCCTTCAGGTACACGTCCTGCGCCTGCCACACCGAACGCCGTTCGTTCTGGAAACCGAACGGGGTGAAGGTCTTGTTGTACGACCCGCTGGTGGCCACGCCGGCCTTGAACAGGTTGGTGTGCGCGATCAGGTTGGCGGTCATCAGCCCGCCATGGCTGTGCCCGGTGACGCCGATCCGGTTACGGTCCACCACCCCCAGCTCCACTGCCTTGTCGACCGCAGCCTTGGCATCGGCTTCGAGCTGCTCCAGGTAGGTGTCGTAGGCATTCTTCGGATCACCGACGATCGGGAACGCGGCGTTGTCGATGATCGCGTAGCCGGCCAGCAGCATCAGCCGGTACGGCGCCAGGCGGGTGAAGGTCTGCTGCGAACCGGAGACCTGCCCGGCCTGCGCCGCATTGGCGAAGTCGGCCGGGTACGCGTACAGAATGGCCGGCACGCGCTGGCCTTCCTGGTAGCCCGGCGGGGTGTACAGGGTGAACGACAGGTCCACCCCGTCGGCGCGCTTGTAGGTGACCAGGCGCTTCTTGATCTGGCGCACTTCCGGGGTCGGGTCGCTGAGCGTGGTCAGCGCGGTGGCGGTGGAGGTGTACTGCGCCTCGCCGTCTTCTGCGCTGGCAGCGCGTTCGCCCTGCTGGCGCACGAACGCATTCGGCGGGTCCATCACCGACTGGTGCCAGGTCAGGTAGCGGCCCGGGGTGGCGGTCAGCCCCAGCACCTGCTCATAGGCGTCGGCGCCACTGCGGAACAGGCGTTCGGTCTTGAGCGTGCCCAGGTCCAACCGGTCCAGGAACGGACGGTCGCCCTGCGGCGAACTGCCCTGCCCGCGCAGGAACACGAAGCTGCCGTCCTGGCGCACCACCGGCGCGCCGTTGGGCAGGCGCTTGAACACCAGGTTGCCCGGGTCGGCGTAGAGCTCGTCGCTGGACAGGTCCCAGAGCAGCCGGCCTTCCTGCCTGGGCTGGTCGACATCGACGATGCGGGTCTGCCGCCAATGACGGTTCTCATCGTTTTCGAACAGGAACGACACCGCCGGGTCCGCGCTCCAGGCAATGCCTTCGAAGCGCTGCGCGGTCCGCGCGATTTCCTGCGGTTTGGCGGAGAACGGCGCCTTCAGCGCCAGCACGCGGTCGCGGTGCGGCACGGTCACTTTCCAGTCGCCATTGTCCAGCGCTTCGGCATAGACCAGCGTGGCCGGATCGGTGGAGCGCCAGTCGAAATCGCGCGGGCCTTCGGGCACGCCGTGCACCGGCACGCGGTCGGCCAGCGGCAGGCTGGCGATGGGTGTGCTGCGGCCCGTGCCCAGGTCGAGCACGGCAACGTCATTGGCGAAACGCTGGTAGGTCACCGCGTGCGAGAACGGCGCCTTGAGGGTTTCGGTGAGCACATGCACGCCATCGGGGGCGGCATTGACCTCGTTGTACAGCGCCGGCGCGCCGATGGCGCGCACGCTGCCGGCGCTGGCGTCCACCACGGCCAGCTGCGAGGCACCGTAGTAGGCGAACAGGGCTTCGTCATGCGCGCTGGTCAGGGTGTCGCGGGCTTCGTAGGTGCTGCTCTCGCCACTGCTGCCCAGCGATTCCTGTACGTCCGGGCCACCGGGGCCGTTGCCGCTGCTCGGGGCCGGGCCCTGGTTGGCCGGCACGGTCTTGACCAGCAGCTGCTGGCCACCGCCCAGCCACTGCACGGTGTAACCGAAAATGGGATTGAGCTGCACGCCCGGGATCTGCTTGACCTGGCCGGTCTGTGCATCACCTACCCAAAGCTGCACCGATGTGTCTACTGCGTTCTGGAACGCGAAGTGGCTGCCATCGGCCGACCACTGCGCCACGCCGGCACAGCCCTGCGGCAACGCGACCTTGGTGGTGCGGGCGGTGCCGACATCCACCAGCGAGAAATCGGCGACACACGCCGGAATGCCGTAGCCGCCCTGGGTATCGTGGCGGCTGCGGTTCTTCGGTTCCAGCCGCACGCCGGCCAGCTTGAGATACGGCTGGGCAACGCGCTCGATCGACGGATAGGTCTGCAGGGTGGTCAGCAGCAGCCGCTGCCCGCTCGGGTCCAGGCTGGGCTGCGGCGGTGGCGGCGCCTTGAGTACCTTGAGCAGCTGCTCCGGCGGTTTGGCGTAATCGGCGAAGGCCGGTGCGGCAAGGCTGAGCGCGGCCACGGCAACGGCGGTGGCAAGGCAGGTACGACGGATGAGCATCCAGATCCCCTTGAAGGTGTGGGTCCCGGCGGCGCACATGTCGCCGGCATGCCGTGGAATCTAGCACCGGGTCATCGCGCCGGAATGGGCCGAAAGCACTAGGTACATTGCCGGCCTTGCACTTCGGATGCCGTCAATCAGGCGCCCTGGTAGACGTCGTGTACAAGCGAAATGCCCAACGCCGCCATTCGGCCGAGCAACCGGGGCGGCAGCTCGATGGCGAAGTTCCGGTTGCTGTGCGAACTGAACCAGATGCGGATGGTGCCCTGTTCCGCAATCTCCAACAGGAACTCAGCGTGTGGCTCAAGCCAGCCCAGCTGTTCCTCCAGTGCGTCCTCGAAGCCCTCTTCGGTGGACTCCCGCCAACCCTCGTAGAAGGGGTTGCAGGTCCAGTACGATTCCGGCCGCCTCCCCTGCAGCAACGTCCCCTTCGGCGTGCGGCGCAGCTCCCCTGCCTTCCAGGACCTGTCTGCAGGTTTGCCAAGTATCCGGCTGATGTGCTCAGGATCGATGGAGGGGTGGGTGATCCGGAGGCTCAGAACGTAGGTATACCTCTGCATGACAGTCTCCTTCAGTGCGGCCCGAATTCCAGCGAGCGCGCGCTCGTGGAGCCAAGCACCGCCGCCAGGAGGTGGCGACGGCAGGAATTGGCGCGCGCCAGGCCTTGGTTGTCGTGCATGACGGCGCTCCTGGCTGGGTTGCGGGGCTGGGCACGGCCCGGGTCTACGGGGGCGTCGCCCTTGCGGGCTGCCGCGTGCCGGGCGCCTGGATCAATGCGCTGGCGTGCGCTCGCCGCGGTCGATGATCGCGCCTTCGATACTGTCCTTGGGTGCGCCGATGCGCTCCATGAAGTCGCGCAGCATCACCTCGCGGCAGTGCTCGACGGATTGCCCGTCGCGCTCGGCGAACATCCGCGCGGCATGCTCGAACAGGTCCGAGAGCAACTCGCCGAAATCGGCGGCGCCGCCACTGAGATCGGAATTGAGGGTCACGTGGAGCTCTTCGTGGGCGGCCCACAGGCGCATGATCTCGAAGGCCTCTGGATCGCTCAGGACGCCATCAGGGATGCGCAGTTCGTCGGTGTACATCAGGTGTCGTCCTTGCACGCGGGAAGGGGCGGCGCCACGGTAAGATGGCGCTGCTCATTCCGTCAATGGATGCCCCCTTGCGTACCGTCCACGCGCTCCGTTACATCACACCGCTCCGCGAGGGCGGCTCGCTGCCCGCCGTGGTCGAGACCGACGACGACGGCATGGTCGTGCTGAAGTTCCGGGGCGCCGGCCAGGGGCCGAAGGCGCTGATCGCCGAGCTGATCGCCGGCGAGCTGGCACGCACGTTGGGCCTGCCGATTCCGGAAATCGTGTTCGTCGAGCTTGACCGCGAGTTCGCGCGCACCGAGCCGGACCCGGAGATCCAGGACCTGATCCGCGCCAGCGAAGGGTTGAACCTGGGCAGCGATTACCTGCCCGGCGCGATCAACTACGACGTGGCGGCGATGCCGGTGGATGCCGACCTCGCCTCGCGGATCGTGTGGTTCGACGCCTTCACCAGCAATGTCGACCGCACCGCACGCAATCCGAACCTGATGGTGTGGCACCGCAAGCTGTACCTGATCGACCACGGTGCAGCGATGTACTTCCACCACGATTGGGCCACGGCGGGCGATGCCTGCGTGAAGCCGTTCATGCTGATCCGCGACCATGTGCTGCTGTCGTTCGCCACGAACATCGCCGAGGTGGACGCGGAGCTGACGGCGCGACTGCCGGATGCGGAGATTGAACGCATCGTCGCGCTGGTGCCGGACAGCTGGCTGGTGGACGAACCCGCGTTCGACAGCCCGGCGGCCTACCGCCAGGCGTACGTCGATTATCTGAAGTGCCGGCTGCAGGCACGTGCCGCTTTTGTAGAGGAGGCCGTCCGTGCCCACGCTGCACACGTATGACTATGCGGTGATCCGCGTGGTACCGCGGGTGGAACGCGAAGAGTTCATCAACGTCGGGGTGATCGTGTCCTGCCCGGGGGCGAAGCACCTTCAGGCGGCGATTGAGATTGACCCGGTAAGGATGCAGGCTTTTGCGCCGTCGCTCGACCTGGAGGCGCTGCAGCCCTGGCTGGATGCGATCGTGGCGATCTGCCGGGGGGATGCTACTGCGGGCCCCATCGCGCAGCTGCCGGCGCGCGCGCGGTTCCATTTCCTCACCGCCAAGCGCAGTTCGGTGGTGCAGATGTCGAGCACGCACGTGGGGCGGACAGCGGATCCGCAGGGCGTGGTGGAGCATCTGATGCGCAGGATGGTGCGGGTGGTGTGATGGTTGCATCATGGGTTGGGAGCCGACTGTCAGTCGGCTGCTTTTGCCCCTGCGGTAGAGCCGACTGTTAGTCGGCTGCTTTTGCCCTTGCGGTAGAGCCGACTGTTAGTCGGCTGCTTTTGCTTTTGGAGGTTGATTTTCTGGTCGGGTGTTTTTTTTGTTTCGCGAAGAGCAGCCGACTAACAGTCGGCTCTACCGTCGGCTCTACCGTCGGCTCTACCGTCGGCTTTGCTCCTTCCCTCTACAGCTCCCATCTGCACCATGCGTGTGGATAGTCGCCTATCCGTTCCGCAAGCTTTGCACGCACTGGATTGGCAAGAATGTACATCGCCTGTTCGCGCAGTGACTCGTCGCTCCGGATCGCATGGTCGTAGTAGCCCGGCTGCCAGACGGCGCCGCTACGCTTCCGACATCGATTCATCAGGTAGCTGCTGCGCGCCTTGAAGCGCTGCACGCAATAGCCCAGGGTGCGGGTCCGCAACTGCGCCAGCCAGTGGATGTGGTCAGGCATGATGACCCACGCCAGTGAGGCGGTGAAGCCTTCTTCGTCCATCGCGCGAAGGGTTCGGCTGACGATCTGAACACAGCGCTCGTCGTCGAAGCTGCGTTGCCGATGCTGGCAGACCATGGTGAGCGCGTAGACGTTGCCGATGTGGGACCAGCGGCCATAGTGGAGTTTTGGGCTGCTCATGCGCTCAGAATGCCTTGCGCTTGTTGGCAGTAGCATCGGGGTTGTTCCCGGTTTATCACGGTGGAGCAGCCGACTGACAGTCGGCTCTACCCTAGCCCCGATGGGGCAGCCGACTGACAGTCGGCTCTACCGCTGGCTCTGACCGTTTTTGCTTCCCCTTGGCAGCGCGTATGCCATCACGTAATCGCCGGCCGGGGTTTCCATGAAATGGTGGCCGCCAGCCATGATCACCACGTACTGGCGGCCGTCGTATTCGTAGACCATGGGGTTGGCCTGGCCACCGGCGGGGAGCTTGGCGTGCCACAGTTCCTTGCCGGTCTTCAGGTCGATGGCGCGCAGCAGGTCGTCGGTGGCGGCGGCGATGAAGATCAGGCCGCTGGCGGTGAGCGCCGCGCCGCCGTTGTTCGGGGTGCCGATCTCGATCGGCAGGCCGGAGCGGATGCCGAACGGGCCGTTGCCGCGCGCGCTGCCGAACGGGCGGTCCCAGAGCAGCTGGCCCGTGCGCAGGTCGATGGCACGGATGCCCCCATACGGCGGCTGCTTGCACAGCAGCTTGGTGAACGGCAGGCGCCAGCCGGCGTTTACGTCGATGGCATACGGGGTGCCGGTCTGTGGGTCCCCTGCCCCTTCGGCGCCGCCGCGGTCGGCACGCACCTGCTCGCGTGGCACCCAGCCCTTGCGGTCCGCTTCGGCGCGCGGCACCAGCCGGTTGTAGTTGGGCATGTCGTTGTAGTTGGCCACGATCACGCCGTGGCGCGGATCCACCGCGACGCTGCCCCAGTCCGAACCGCCGTTGTAACCCGGGTATTCGATGGAATGACGGTCTGCAGTGGGCGGCGTGTAGAAGCCCTGGTAACTGGCCTTGCGGAACTGGATGCGGCATACCAGCTGGTCAATCGGCGTGATGCCCCACATGTCGCGCTCGGTCAGGTCGGGCTTGCGCAGCGTGTGGTACAGCGAAAACCGCTGGGTCGGCGCGCGTTGTTCGGGCTCAACTCCGCCGCCGGGCACCGCGCGCTCTTCCGCCGGCGTCAGCAGTTCACCGGTGCGCCGGTCCAGCACGTACAGGTCGCCCTGTTTGGTCGGCAGCAGGATCGCCGGCACCTTGCCGGCGGCGGTCGGGTAATCGATCAGCGTGGCCTGTGAGCCCAGGTCGTAATCCCAGACATCCTTGCGCACGGCCTGGAAGTTCCAGACCGGTTTGCCGGTGGCCACGTCCAGTGCCACCAGCGAGGTCGCGTAGCGGTTCTGGTTTTCAGTGCGCGAACCGCTCCAGTAGTCGCCCGCCGAATTGCCCATCGGCAGGTACACCAGCCCCAGCTGCTCATCGCCGGTCGCAGTGGTCCACATGTTGGGGGTGCCGCGCGTATACGTCTGGCCCTGCGGTGGCAGCCCGCTGCGGTCGGGCGCATCCATGTCCCACGCCCAGCGCAGTTTGCCGGTCTGTGCGTCGTAGGCCTGGATGACCCCGGACGGGGCATCGCGGCGCTGTCCGTCCAGCACCTGGTGGCCGGTGACGATCACCCCGCGCACGATCGCCGGCGGCGAGGTAATGGACACATAGCCCGGAGGCACCTCGCCCATGCCCAGGGTGATGTCGACCTGGCCGTTGTTGCCGAAGCCCGGACACGGCCGGCCGGTGGCGGCGTCGACGGCGATCAGGCGCCCATCCAGCGTGCCTTCGATGATGCGTGCCGCGCACAGCGCGCGGTTGCCCGCGGCGAGCGGCCGGTTGCCCATGCTGGGCGGTGGTTCGGGCAGCGCCAGGTCGGCGGCGACGTCGGCCAGCACCGGATCCACCTGCGGCACGCCGGGCACTTCGTAGTAGGCCACCCCGCGACATGCGGCCGTGTAGGGAATGGATGCGTCTTTCACCTTGGGATTGAAGCGCCAGCGCTCCTTGCCGGTGGCCGCGTCGAGCGCGATGAGCTGGTTGCGCGCGGTGCACAGGTACAGGCTGTCGCCCACCTTGAGCGGGGTGGTCTCGGCGCCCCAGCGCTTCTTCGGCAGGTCGCCGGTGCGGAACTGCCAGGCCAGCTCAAGGTCGCCGACGTTGGCCGGCGTGATCTGCTGCAGCGGTGAATAGCGCGTGCCCGCGTTGCTGCGGCCCCAGGCGGTCCAGTCGCCCGGGGCGGGCTGGTCGGCCGGTTGCGGGCTGGCCTCGCGGGTCGGGGCGAGTCCGGTACCGGCGGCATCGACCGGGAATGCCTGCGCACCGGCCACCGCGCCGTGCGGGACGAAGGCCAAGGTGAATGCCACCGCGAACACTAGGCCCAACACCCCGGCCAGGGTGCGGGAGATGCGACGCGGCACCGGCGTGCGCAGGGTCGGCAGCAGCAGCGCGAGCAGGAAGCCCAGCGCGGTGATCACCCCCAGGCGCGGCACCCATCGCCAGTAATCACTGCCCGATTCCCACCCTGTCCACAGCAGCGTACCGACGAACACCAGGAGGTAGGCCCATGCGCCGGCGCGGCGATTACCCCACAGCAGCACGCCTGCGGCAAGCAGTCCTGGCCCGGCTAGGACGTAGTACCAGGACCCGCCCAGTTGCGCGAGCCAAGCGCCCAGGCCGCCCAGTACAAGTCCGAGGAGCAGCAGGACCAGCGCGAGCACGGTGATCAGGGGGTGGCGCGGCGGCAGCACCACGGGCGGCTCTGAGGTCGGCACAGCGGACATCGGTGTTCTCCCCGGTACGGCGGAACCCTGGATGCTGCCGGCCTCCCCTGCTGGCCGGTTTTTTTGAAGCTTATGCCTGTTCGGGTGTGAATGGGGTGGGATTTTCTTCGGGCTTCGGATGGGCGGCCCGGGCCGGCCAACGGCCGGCGCTACCGGACATTGAGCGCGCCGGAGGGCTCCAAGTGCCGGAAACGAAGAACGCCGGCGTTGGCCGGCGTTCTTCGTAGTGCGTTGCGGGTGGATCAACCCTGCGGGTTTTCGTCGCCTGCGACCGGTGCCGGGGCGGTGTCGACCGGCGTTGCCGCATTCTCCACCTCGTCCTCGACATCGTCGATGGACGCATCCATTCGCTCCACCGCCTGCAGCTTCTCGTCCTTGGACAGGCGAATCAGGGTCACGCCCTGGGTGTTGCGGCCCACGCGCGAGATTTCCGAGCCGCGGGTACGCACCAGGGTGCCACCGTCGGAGATCAGCAGGACCTCGTCGCGCGAGCCCATCAGCACCGCGCTGACCAGCTTGCCGTTGCGCTCGGTGGTCTGGATGCCGATCACGCCCTGGGTGCCACGACCCTTGCGCGGGTAATCCGGCAGCGGGGTGCGCTTGCCGTAGCCGTTCTCGGTAGCGGTCAGGATGTACAGCATGCTGTCGTCGTCGCCACCTTCGATCACGGCATCGCCGTTCTCGACCGTGGTCTCTTCCACCTGCACGTCGTCTTCGCTCTCGTCCTCGCTGCCGCCGGCACGCTCGGCCACGATCAGGCTGACCACTTCCTCGCCCTTGGCCATCTTGATGCCGCGCACGCCGGTGGCGGTACGGCCCATCGAGCGGACCCGGTCTTCGCCGAAGCGCACGGTCTTGCCGTTCGAGGCGAACAGCAGGATGTCGCGGTCGCCGTCGGTCAGGCCGACGCCGACCAGCGCGTCACCCTCGTCGAGGTTGATCGCGATCTTGCCGCGCGCCAGGCGGAACGCGAACTCGCTGAGCGGGGTCTTCTTGACGGTGCCGTTGCGGGTGGCGAAGAACACGAACTGGCCTTCGGCGTACTCGCGTACCGGCAGCACGGCCTGCACCCGCTCACCGGATTCCAGCGGAATCCAGTTGATGATCGGGCGCCCGCGCGCATTCGAACCGGCTTCGGGCAGCTGGTGTACCGGCAGCCAGAACACCTTGCCCGAGCTGGTGAAGGTCAGCAGGGTGTCATGGGTGTTGACCAGCCACAGCTGTTCGATGAAATCCTCTTCCTTGGTCGACGCCGCGCTGCGACCACGGCCGCCGCGACGCTGGGCACGGTAGGCACTGACCGGCTGGCGCTTGACGTAGCCGGCGTGCGACACGGTGACCACCACGTCTTCCGGCGCGATCAGGTCCAGGATGTCCAGGTCTTCTTCGCTGTGGCGGATCTCGGTGCGGCGTTCGTCGCCGAACTCGGTGCGCACGTTGACCAGCTCTTCGCGGATGACCTGCAGCAGGCGGTCCGGATCTTCCAGGATGTGGATCAACCCGGCGATGGTTTCCAGCAGCTGCTTGTACTCTTCGGTCAGGCGGTCCTGCTCCAGCCCGGTCAGGCGGTGCAGCCGCATTTCCAGGATCTGGGTGGCCTGGATCTCGGTCAGCTGGTAGCCACCCTCGATCAGGCCCACGCCCTTGGGCAGGTCTTCCGGACGCGAGGTTTCCGCACCGGCCGCACCCAGCATCGAACCGACCAGGCCCGGTTCCCACAGGCGCGCGAGCATGCGCTCGCGGGCTTCATTGGGATTGGGCGAGGTCTTGATCAGTTCGATCATCTCGTCGATGTTGGCCAGCGCAACGGTCAGGCCTTCCAGCACGTGGGCACGGGCACGCGCCTTGCGCAGCTCGAACACGGTGCGGCGGGTGACCACTTCGCGGCGGTGGCGCACGAAGGCCTCGAGCATCTGCTTGAGGTTCATCAACTGCGGGCGGCCGTCGACCAGGGCCACCATGTTGATGCCGAACACCGATTCCATCTGGGTCTGCTGGTAGAGGTTGTTCAACACAACTTCCGCCGACTCGCCGCGCTTGATTTCGATGTAGATGCGCATGCCGTCCTTGTCGGACTCATCGCGCAGCTCGCTGATGCCTTCGAGCTTCTTTTCCTTGACCAGCTCGGCGATCTTTTCGATCAACCGGGCCTTGTTCACCTGGTACGGGATCTCGGTGACGATGATCGATTCGCGGCCGTTGTCGGCCACTTCGATATCGGCCTTGGCGCGGATGCGCACCCGGCCACGACCGGTGCGGTAGCCGGCGACGATGCCGGCAGTACCGTTGATGATGCCGGCGGTGGGGAAATCCGGGCCCGGGATGTACTCCATCAGGCCGTCAACGTCGATCTCGGGGTTCTCGATCAGCGCGATGCAGGCGTTGATCGCCTCGGTCAGGTTGTGCGGCGGGATGTTGGTCGCCATGCCCACGGCGATACCGGCCGAACCGTTGACCAGCAGGTTCGGGAACCGGGTCGGCATGACCGTCGGCTCCAGTTCCTTTTCGTCGTAGTTGGGCTGGAAATCGACGGTTTCCTTGTCGATGTCCGCCATCAGCTCATGGGTGAGCCGCGACATGCGCGCTTCGGTGTAACGCATCGCCGCGGCGGAGTCGCCGTCGACCGAACCGAAGTTACCCTGGCCGTCCACCAGCATGTAGCGCAGCGAGAACGGCTGCGCCATGCGCACCAGGGTGTCGTACACCGACTGGTCGCCATGCGGGTGGTACTTGCCGATGACGTCACCGACGATACGCGCCGACTTGTAGTAAGGCTTGTTGCTGTGCGCGTTCAGCTCGTTCATCGCGTACAGCACGCGGCGATGCACCGGCTTGAGGCCATCGCGCGCATCCGGGAGGGCGCGCCCCACGATCACGCTCATGGCGTAATCGAGGTAGCTCTTGCGCATCTCGTCTTCCAGGTTGACCTGGATGATTTCCTTGGCGTTTTCTGCCATTCGGGTTCCGTTGTCTGGTAGCGGTCCAGTCCGTCGCGCCGGCCCTTGCGGGGCGGCGGCGTCGGAATCTCGATTAACTGACGGAGTCTACCACAACGGGGCCCTTTCCGCCGCCGTTTACGGTGTTTTTACCTGCAGGAATCAGGGACTTAGGTGCGGCTTCGGGACAATTGCGCAAGACCGCCGATGTGAGGGCCGATCGGCACCGCCAAGGCCGACCAACGGTCGGCGCTACCAACCCCACGGCCACGTCATCCCGGTAGCGCCGGCCGTTTGGCCGGCCCACGGTCAACCGAACGCAGCCTGCATGTTGGCCACGGTGGGATTCAGGATCACGCCCTTCTCGGTCACGATGGCGTCGATCAGCTCGCCCGGGGTCACGTCGAATACCGGGTTCCAGGCGGCGATGCCCTCGGCCACGGTGCGGGTACCCCCCACGCCATACAGCTCGCCCGGGTCGCGCTGCTCGATCTCGATCTGCGCACCGTCGGCGGTGTCCATGTCCACCGTGGACGACGGCGCCACCACCATGAACTTCACCCCGTGGTGGCGGGCGGCAATGGCCAGCTGGTAGGTGCCGATCTTGTTGGCGGTGTCGCCGTTGGCACAGATGCGGTCGGCGCCGACGATCACCCACTGCACCGCCCCGGTCTTCATCAGGTGCGAAGCGGCCGAATCGGCGATCAGCGTGGCGTCGATGCCGTCCTGCTGCAGCTCCCACACGGTCAGGCGCGCGCCCTGCAGCCACGGCCGGGTCTCGCCGGCGAACACCCGGCCGATGCGGTGCTGGGCCATGCCCGCGCGGATCACGCCCAGTGCGGTACCGAAGCCGGCAGTTGCCAGCGAACCGGTATTGCAGTGGGTCAGCACGCCGCTGCCGGCATCGATCAGGCCGGCGCCCAGCGCGCCCATGTGGCGGTTGGCGGCCAGGTCTTCCTCGGCGATGGCCTGCGCTTCGCGGGCCAGCACCTGCGCCCAGTCGGCACCGGCGGGCGCCACGGCGCGGCGCATGCGTGCCAGCGCCCAGGCCAGGTTGACGGCGGTCGGGCGTGACGCGTTCAGGCGTTGCAGCGCCGGTTCCAGCTTGGCCAGCGCCTGCGCCCCATCGTCGGCCTGCACCTGCTGCGCGGCCAGCACCACGCCCCAGGCCGCGGCGATGCCGATGGCCGGCGCGCCGCGCACGGTCAGCGCATGGATGGCCTCGGCCACCGCGTCGCTGTCACGGCATTCCACATGCTCCACCACGAACGGCAGCTTGCGCTGGTCGAGCAGCTGCAGGGAATCACCGGTCCACAGGATCGGACGGATGTGGTCATAGCGGGCGTAATCGATGTCGGGGGATGCGTTCATCCCGTCATTGTAACGGGCGCTCAATTCACATGGAATTCGGCGCGGCAGCCGTTGTCCACCCATACCCCGCGGGCATCCCAGCCCCAGTCGCGGCCTTCCTCGCAGGGGCTGCCGGACAGCTGCTTGACCAGCGTGGCGCTCCTGCTGATGCCGGCCCCGCAGAACCGGCGCTGGCGCGACTTGGATTCGCAGACCAGCGGGCGCGGTACATCGAGGAAACCACTGCCGTCGGCCGCGCCCACCTCGAAGTCGCCCTGGCAGCCACGGGTGACCCACACCTCGTTGCGCTTGACGCCCCAGCTGTGCCCTTCCCGACACGGCATCGCCGACAACTGACGCAGCAGCCGCACCGGCGCGCCCTGCAGGATCACCGGGCAGCTCTGCGGGCGGCCATTGGATTCGCAGCGCAGCACCCGGCGCACCTTGCGTTCACCACCGCTGCTGGCACCGGGAGCGCCACGGCTGCGGAATTCGGCCCGGCAGCCGAGCGTGACCCACACCCCGGTGCGATCGGTGCCCCATTCCGAGCCGCGCACGCAGCTGTTGTCGGACAGTTGGCGGACCAGGTCGACGCCGTTGGCGACCGGCATGTCGCAATGCACCCATTCCATGTCGCGCGACTGGCAGCGCACCACCTGCCCGGCATAGCCGGTTTCGGCCCACGCCGACAGCGGCAGGCAGGAGGCGAACAGCACCAGCCCCAACGCCGGCAGGCGCCACATCAGGGCGGACGGCGTTGGTGCAGCAGCTTCCACCCGTTTCATCAACTCCATACACGCCGCCACTGACCGATTACGTCGCCACCATCCGACATCGGGTGTGATCAGAGCATCATCACGCAACCCGCGCAAGACACTTTCATGGAGACTTCACTACGTTCAGGCGTGGGCGAAATCGAATGCCAGCACATCGGCAATCCGGCCGGTACGGTTCATCGCCATCAACAGGCGGTCCACGCCTACCGCCACGCCTGCGCAATCCGGCAGCGCGGGCAATGCATCAAGCAGGCGCTCGTCCAGCGGCGGCAGCACGCTGCCGCGCGCCTGCCGTACCGCGTGGTCGCGCACGAAGCGGGCACGTTGTTCGTCGGCATCGTTGAGCTCGTGGTAGCCGTTGGCCAGCTCGACCGCGCCCAGGTACAGCTCGAAACGTTCGGCCAGCGGCGGCGTGCCCGGCCGCACCCGCGCCAATGCGGCCTGGCTGGCCGGCCAGTCATGCACCACCGTCATCTGGTCATCACCGAAATGCGGCTGGATGCAGTGGGTCATCAGCAGGTCCAGCCAGTCGTCGCGGGTCAGCCCGTCGGCATCGATGCGAACCTCGGCCAGCGGCGCCTGCAGCTGCTCAAGGCTGGCCTCGAACGGATCCAGCCCCACGTGCGCCTGGTACAGACTGCGATAGTCGAGCACCTGCAGTGTCGCTTCGCGTCCGACCAGCGCCAGTGCCGCGCGCACCAGCGCCACGGTTTCATCGATCAGGCGGTGATGATCCCAGCCCACACGGTACCACTCGAGCATGGTGAACTCGGGATTGTGGCGCCCCCCCGCTTCGCCGTTGCGGAATACCCGGCCCAGCTCGTAGCAGTCGCCCACGCCCGCGGCGAGCAGCCGCTTGAGCGGGTACTCCGGCGAGGTGCGCAGCCAGCGCTGGGCGCTGCCTGCATCGACGTGGCCACTGAAACGCGTGTGGAAACTGTCGATGTTGGGTTCGGTATTGCCGGCCGCCGAGAGGATCGGCGTTTCCACTTCCAGCACGTCGCGTTCGGCAAAGAAGGCGCGGATCAGCGCGTTCAACGCCGCACGCTGGCGCAGCGCGGCAATCACGCGCGTGCGTCCCGCAGGCGGCTGGCCAGCTGCAGGGTGAGCAGGCTGCGGGTGTCATCAACATAGCCGGTGGCCAGGTACAGCCGGCGCGCCAGCTCGTTGTGGTGGTTCACCTCCAGCCGCATGCGCTCCACCCCGCGCGCGTTGGCGCGCTGTTCCAGGATGGCCAGCGCCTGCTTGCCGCGGCCACGGCCGCGTGCGGCATGGCTCAGGTACAGCTCGTCGAGCAGCGCGAAATGACCGCCCTGCTCCAGGCTGAAGCCCATGGCCAGCGCGGCGTGGCCCACGACCTCACCGGTTTCGGACAGCCACAGCAGCACTTCGCCGTTGCGCGGGTCTTCCAGCAGTGCGGCCAGGGCGCGCCGCACGCGCGCTTCGTCGAAGTCCAGCTGGTCTTCGGCGTAAAACTCGCGCATCAAGCCGACCACCAGTTCGGTGTCGGCGACGGTGGCGAGGCGGAAGTCGAGAGGGGACGTCTGCATGAAGGATTCAATCCGTTTTCAGTGGGCCGCCAGGAACGCGACCAGGCGGTCTTCGTCCCAGACATCGATGCCCAGTTCGGTGGCCTTGGTGAGTTTGGAGCCTGCCTCGGTGCCGGCGACGACGAACGAGGTCTTTTTCGAGACGCTGCCGGCGACTTTGGCGCCCAGCGCTTCCAGGCGCTCCTTGGCTTCGTCGCGGGTCATCTGGGCGAGCGTGCCGGTCAACACCACGGTCTGGCCTTCAAGCGGTCCTTCGCTTTGGCTGGTGGCCTCAGGGGCGCGCTCCAGCAGGGTGCGCCGGTATTCATCGGCCTTGAGCAGCATCGGCCCATGCCCATCGCGGTCGAGCCAGTCGGCCACGCCCAGCGCCACTTCATTGGGCAGGCCGGCAGCAACCAGCTGCACCGGTTCGGCATCCAGTACGCTGGCGGCATCGGGCAGCATGGCGGCCAGTTTCTCCGCGCGCAGGCGGGTGATCCCAGGGATTTCGGCCTCGACCAGCAGCTGCGCGAAGTCCAGCCCGTCGCGCAGCTTGGCGCTGGGCGGATGGGCGTCGCTGATGCGCACCTGCCCGACCTGCAGCAGGGCGTCGATGGCCTCCTGGTTGCCCGGCTGCTCGAAGAAGTGGCCGAGCGAGCGCGCCACTTCACCGCCGATGTCCGGCACGCGCTTGAACAGCGGCCACGGCAGGTGGCGGATCAGTTCCAGGTCACCGAACCAGGTGGCCAGCGCCTTGGCCGTGCTTTCGCCTACGTGTTCGATGCCCAGCGCGAACAGCAGCCGTTCCAGCGTGGTGGTGCGGCTGGCGTCGATCGCGGCGATCAGGTTGTCGGCCCACTTGGTGGCGATCTTTTTCGTGTTCCAGCTGAAGGTCGCTTCCAGGGCAAGGGCACGGGCGCGCCAGCTGTCGTCGGTGGCATCCAGCGCCAGTACCTCGCGCAGGTACTGGCCACTGCCTTCGGGCGGCAGGTGCAGGCCAATCTGGTTGGCCAGTGCCTGCGGCGATTCGGCGTCCAGCACCAGCTTCAACTGCAGCAGCTGGTCGCGGGTGATCCGGTAGAGGTCGGCCACGCCCCGCACGATGCCGGCATCGACCAGGGTTTCAATGTACTTGCCACCCAGCCCGTCGATATCCATCGCGCGGCGCGAGGCGAAGTGCGCGATGGCTTCCTTGCGCTGCGCCGGGCAGCTCAGCTCGCCCGAGCAGCGCCAGGCAGCAGCGCCCTCCTCGCGCACGATCTCCGAGCCACATACCGGGCACTCGGTCGGCATGCGCCACGGCGAGGTGCCCGCCGGGCGGCGGTCGGCAATGACGCTGACCACTTCGGGAATCACATCGCCGGCGCGGCGTACGATCACCGTATCGCCCACGCGCACGTCCAGCCGCTCGATCTGGTCGGCGTTGTGCAGGGTGGCGTTGGACACGATCACCCCGGCCACGGCAACCGGGTGCAGGCGCGCCACGGGGGTGGCCGCGCCGGTACGGCCGATCTGGATTTCGATCGCCTCCACCGTGGTGGTCTGCTCCTGCGCCGGGAACTTGTGCGCGATGGCCCAGCGCGGAGCGCGCGACACAAAGCCCATCTGTTCCTGCCCGGCACGGTCGTCAAGCTTGTAGACCACGCCGTCGATATCGAAGGCCAGGCCGTCGCGGCGTTCGCCGATGTCACGGTAATAGGCCAGCAGGCCCTCGCTGCCCTCCACCACCTGGCACAGCTCGCTGACCGGGAAACCCCACTCCTTGAGCTGGGCCAGCGTGGCCGAATGGGTCGGCGGCAGTTCACCGCCAAGCACTTCGCCGATGCCGTAGGCATAGAAGCTCAGCTTGCGCCGCGCGCTCATCTTTGGATCGAGCTGGCGCAGCGAACCGGCGGCGGCGTTGCGCGGGTTGGCCAGCACCTTGCCTTCGTGCAGGCGCGCATCGGCGTTGTAGGCCTCGAAATCGGCGCGGGCCATGTACACCTCGCCGCGCACTTCCAGCACCTGCGGCCAGCCACTGCCCTGCAGCGTGTGCGGGATCACCTTGATCTGGCGCAGGTTGGCGCTGACATCCTCGCCCGTGGTGCCGTCGCCGCGGGTGGCGCCCTGCACGAAGCGGCCGTCTTCGTAGCGCAGGCTGATGGCCAGGCCATCCAGCTTGGGTTCGGCCGAGAAGCGCACGGTATCGCGGCGCAGGCGCTCACTGATGCGGCGCACGAAATCCTGCACTTCCTCATCGCTGAAGGCGTTGCCCAGCGACAGCATCGGCACTGCATGGCGCACCTCGGCAAAGCGCGAGGCCGCCTTGCCACCGACCCGCTGCGTGGGCGAATCGGCATTGACCAGCTCCGGGTGGGCCTGTTCCAGCGCTTCGAGTTCGCGCACCAGGCGGTCGTACTCGGCGTCGGGAATCAGCTGCTCATCGCGGTCGTAGTAAGCCTTGCCAGCCTCGTCGATCTGGCGGCGCAGGACCTCGGCACGTTGGGCGGGACTGGGACTCATGCGACAGGCATCCTGGTAGGGCTGTGAATTCTAGGCGCTGCCGTAAACAACGACCACCCGCGCGGTCCGCATCGGATTCCGACGCACTACCGCCGAAGTGGCTTGCCGGCCCCGCCGCGTGGCGCTAGCGTGCCGGAATTGTCCCGCCTTGGGTGTTCCTGCCATGTCATCGACCGTCACGTCCCGCCGTTCCTTCCTGCAGCTGGCCGGTACCGGCCTGGCCCTGTCCGGTATCGGCCTGGGTCCTGCGGGTTCCAGCGCCGCCCTGCCCGCCCGCGCTGAAGGTACCGGCCCGGTGCTGCTCAACTTCAATGAAAGTCCGTACGGTCCGTCGCCTGCCGCGCAGGCCGCCGCGCGCGCGATCGTGGCCGACAGCGGGCGCTACCTGTTCGCCCTGGCGGGCGAGCTGCGCGATGCGTTCGCGCAGCAGGAAGGCCTGGCTGCCGAGCGCGTGCGGCTGTTTCCCGGCTCCAGCGAACCGTTGAACCGCGCCGCCGTGGTCTGGACCTCGCCCAGCGCCGGGCTGGTAGTGGCCGACCCGACCTTCGAAAGCCTGGGGGACCTGGCGGCCGCGCGCGGTGCATCGGTGGTGAAGGTGCCGCTGCGGGCCGATGGCGCCCACGATGTGCGGGCGATGGTGGATGCGGCCAGGCAGGTCAACGCCGGGTTGCTGTACCTGTGCAATCCCAACAATCCCACCGGCTCGATCACGCCCGCCGGCGACATTGCCTGGCTGCTGGCGAACAAGCCGGCGCAGACGCGCCTGCTGGTGGACGAGGCCTACCTGCAGTTCAGCGCACAGCGCTCGGTGATCGCGCAGGTGATGCAGCGCGATGACGTGATCGTGCTGCGCACCTTCTCCAAGCTGTACGGCATGGCCGGGTTGCGCCTGGGGGTGGCCGCGGCCCATCCGGACCGGCTGCGCGAACTGGCCAGCCTGGGCGACAACCCGCTGCCGGTGACGGCGTTGGCGGCAGGGCTGGCGAGCCTGCGTGAGCCTGGGCTGGTGGAACAGCGTCGCGAGCAGAACACACGGGTGCGGCAGGCCACCGTGGACTGGCTGCAGAAGCGAGGTTTCCGCTGCCTGCCGACAGAGGCCAACTGCTTCATGGTCGATGTGCAGCGCGATGGCGCGGCATTCACCAGGGCGATGGCCGAACGTGGCGTGGTGATCGGCCGCAGCTGGCCGATCTGGCCGCAGGTCGTCCGCGTGAGCGTGGGCACCGAAGCGGAGATGGCCGCGTTCCGCGACGCATTCGCAGCGGTAGCTGGATTGAAAGGGTGACGGTTACCAGCGCGGGGCTTTGGTCAGTGGCGGCGCCTGGTGCTGCCGGTCGTAGGCGCGCAGCTCGTCACGGATGTGCGCGATGCGCTGGCGGCCTAGGCTGGCCTTGCTGTCGTCAAGCACGACCGCATCGAGCAGCTCGGCCATGCGCTCCACTGTCGGCAGCATCTTTTCCCAGGCATCCAGTGCGGTCATCGGCGCCGGCAGGGTCAGGAAGAAGGCGATGGCCGGGGTCTCCATCTCGCGGATGGTGGCCATGTCGAAACTTCCCGGCTTCATGATGCTGGCCATGGAGAAGATCGGGCCGCGCTCGGGGTGGCCTTCCACCAGCCGGTGGAACACGTTCATGTGGCCGAACACCAGGCCGGTCTTTTCGGCGGCTACCACGATGTCTTCGCCGCGCAGCATCTCGCCGGCGCGGGCGGCCACGAACAAGGACACGATCTTGTCGAAATCCTGGCTGGCGCGCTTGCCCAGGTCGCTGGCGGGGCTGGCATCCACTTCGGGCAGGCCCAGTTCGGCCTGGGTTACGCCGTTCTCATCAGTGAAGCCGGCGCCGGAGGCACCCGCTTCCTGTTCGCCCAGCAGCGGTTCACGGCGCTGGCCTGCAGCACCGTCGGCACCTTCCACGCGGCGGCCCTGCGATTTTTTACGCGGCCGGCCAAACAGGAAGATCGCAGCAATCAGCAGCAGGCCGGCGGCCAGGATGCCGATGCGGAGCATTGCCATGTCGGACATTCGAGGGGTCTCCGGCTAAATACGTTCAGGTAAGCATGGCACGTCAGGCCGCGCCCGCCAATCGTGCCGCCTCTTCCAGGTCCACGCTGACCAGGCGGCTGACGCCCGGCTCGCGCATGGTCACGCCCGAGAGCTGGTGCGCTGCCTCCATCGTGGCCTTGTTGTGGCTCACGAAGAGGAACTGCACCTTCTCGCTCATTTCCTTGACCATGTTGGCCAGGCGGCCCACGTTGGCTTCATCCAATGGCGCGTCCACTTCGTCCAGCAGGCAGAACGGCGCGGGGTTGAGCTGGAAGATCGCAAATACCAGCGCCACCGCGGTCATCGCCTTCTCGCCGCCGGACAGCAGCGAGATGCTGGACACCCGCTTGCCAGGCGGGCGCGCCATGATGGTCACACCCGTGTCGAGAAGGTCTTCACCGGTCAGTTCAAGGTACGCGTGGCCGCCACCAAACAGGCGCGGATACAGCTGCTGGACCCCGGCGTTGACGCGGTCGAAGGTGTCCTTGAAGCGGCCGCGGGTCTCGCGGTCGATCTTGCGGATGGCGTCTTCCAGGGTTTCCAGCGCGGTGGTCAGGTCGGTGTTCTGCGCATCCAAGTACTCCGAGCGCTGCGAGGCCTCGCCGTACTCCTGGATGGCGGCCAGGTTGACCGGCTCGAGCCGGCGCATGCGGCCATCGATCTGGTGCACGGTCTGTTCCCAGTCGCTGATGCGGGCATCTTCGGGCAGGGTGTTGATCACATCCTGCAGCACGAACCCGGCCTTTTCGACCGAGGCGGTGAGCTGTTCCGCGCTGAGCACCAGCGCCTGCTGGTCGAGCTTGCGCTGGGAAATGCGCTCGCGCTGGGCCAGGGCCTGTTCGTCGCGCTGGTGGCGGGTCTGTTCGAAGGTGCGCAGTTCGGCGTCGATGCCTTCCAGCAGCGTACGCGCTTCGCCCAGCACGCGGTCGGCACGCACGCGCTCGCCGAGGGCGTTCTGGTGTTCGGCTTCCAGGGTCAGCACCGGCGAGTCGCCGTCGTCGAGCTGGGAATGCAGTTCGCCCAGGCGCGAGTCAAGCTGGCCACGCTGGGTGCTCATGCGCTCCAGGGCCTGGCTCAGCGAGGCAACCTGGGTGCGCTGCGATTCAAGGGTCAGGGCCAGCGAATGCGCACTCTCGCGCACGCTGCGCGCGGCTTCGCGGGCGCGGTCGCGGGCTTCGCCGAGCTGGCGGCGCTCGCTTTCCAGCGCATGGCGGACCGATTCCAGGTCGCCCATGCTGTTGACCGCCTCATCCAGGCGCGCACGCGCTTCGCGCACCTGTTCGCGGCTGGCGTCCAACGTCTCCAGCAGCTGCGAGAGCTCGCCTTCGATGCGGTCGATGCGGTTGCGGGCGGCTTCGACCTTGCCCTGCTGGCTCTGCAGCTGGCCACCCAGTTCGGACACGCTGCGGTGGGCAACGTACAGCTGGCGCTGGGCGTCTTCGCGCTGCTGTTCGCCGGCCAGCAGCTGGTCACGGAATTCGGCCAAGCGGTTCTCCAGCTCGGCTTCGCGTTCCTGCAGGGTATCGATCTGTTCGCGCAGGCTGACGATCTCGCGTTCGCGCAGCAGCGCGCCCTGCTTGGCCGCGCCCGAGCGCGACACGCGCACCCAGCCTTCGCCCAGGCGCTCACCGCCCCGGGTGATCACCGAATCGCCCTCGCCCAGCGAGGCCTGCAGCGCACGCGCCTGTTCCAGGTCCTCGGCGGCATGCAGGCGGGCCAGCAGGCGGCGGATCGCGGTGGGGCCCTCCACCTTGGCCGCCAGCGAGGTCGGGGCGACCTGCAGTGGGCTCTGGTCGGCGGAGACCAGCGCGATGCGCCCGTCACCCAGCTCGGCCAGTGCGCCCACCAGCTGTTCCGGGGCATCGACCAGCACGCCTTCGATCAGCTGCCCCAGCGCGCTTTCCACGGCGTTTTCCCAGCCGCTCTCCACCGTGAGGCGTTCGCCGACGCGCGCGCCCGAATCCAGCCCGTGCTGCTTGAGCCACGCCACCGCCGCGCCCTGCTCCTGCCCGAGCGCGGCCTGCTGCAGGGTTTCCAGCGAGGACAGCCGGCCACGCGCGGCCTGGGCCTGCTTGCGGATCTCGGCGAGCTCGGTCTGCCCGGTGCGCTGGCGCTCCTGCAGACCGGCCACGGCTTCCTTGCGGGCTTCCACCTGCTCGGTGAGCCCGTCCAGCGAGGCTTTCTGGGTTTCGTGCTGCAGCTGCAGCTCGTCGAACACTTCGGCCAGCGCGTCCAGGTCCAGCCCGGTGCGCTCGCCAGTGAGGGCTTCGCGGCGGCGATCGGCTTCGAGCACCTGGCGGTCAAGGTAGTCGACGCGGGTGCGCTCGACTTCACCGGCGCGCGAGGCTTCGGAGGTCGTGCGGGTATGCGCTTCCCAGCGCGCCTGCCAGTCGGCCAGTCTGGCCTCGGCGTCGCGCAGGGCTTCCTGCTTGATCTCGTTTTCTTCCTGCAGCTGTTCGAGCTGCGGCTCCGCCAGCTCCACCGCTTCGCGCAGAACCATCAGCCGGGCTTCGTCGCCGCTGATGTGCTGGCCCAGTTCGGCCAGCGCCTGCTGGGTTTCGTCGCGGGCCTTGTGCAGGCGCTGGGACATTTCGCGCTGGTGCTGGATCTGCTGTTCCAGCCGGGCCAGCGTGCTGCCCACCTGGTAGACCTCGGCCTGGGCGGTGCTCAGGGCATCGGCGGCTTCTTCGCGGCGCACGCGGCTGGTTTCGATGCGGGCTTCGGCGTCGCGCTGTTCGGCGATGAACTGCTGCAGCCGGGTTTCTTCCTGGGACAGCGCTTCGCGCAGGCCGCTGAGGCGGGTATCGAGGTTGCGGAACTCGAGCGCCTTCCACTCCGCATCCTTGACCCGGCGCTCTTCCTGCAGGCCCTGGTACTGCTCGGCCTGGCGCGCCTGGCGCTTGAGGTGTTCGAGCTGCTTGCCGATTTCCTCGCGCAGGTCGCCCAGGCGGTCAAGGTTCTCGCGGGTGTGGCGGATGCGGGTCTCGGTTTCCTTGCGGCGCTCCTTGTACTTGGAGATGCCGGCGGCTTCTTCCAGGTAAACGCGCAGGTCTTCGGGGCGGGCTTCGATGATCTGGCTGATCATGCCCTGTTCGATGATGGAGTAACTGCGCGGGCCCAGGCCGGTCCCGAGGAACAGGTCGGTGATGTCGCGGCGGCGGCACTTGGTGCCGTTGAGGTAATAGTTGCTGCTGCCATCGCGGCTGACGGTGCGCTTGACCGAGATTTCGTTGAACGAGGCGTACTCGCCACTGATGGTGTGGTCGGTATTGTCGAAGATCAGTTCGACAGTCGCCTGCGACACAGGCTTGCGCGCGGACGAGCCGGAGAAGATCACGTCGGTAAGCGAATCGCCACGAAGGCGGCTGGCCGAGCTCTCGCCCATGACCCAGCGCACCGCATCGATGATGTTGGACTTGCCACAACCATTGGGCCCGACCACGCCGGTCATGTTGGTGGGCAGATGCAGGGTGGTCGGGTCTACGAAGGACTTGAAGCCGGACAACTTGATCGTGGACAGACGCATGGCGTGGTTGGCTTTAGGACAGTCGCGATGCGCCGAGTATAACGGCGCGGGTGTTTTGCGGGCGGTTAGGGGCGCGGGCAGTTCCCAAGGCCGACCAACGGTCGGCGCTACCGGGGTTTAGCCGCCCGGAAACAAAAACGGGCACCCTCGCGGGCGCCCGTTTCAGCGATTCCAGCCTTGCGGCAGGGATCAGGCTTCGGCTTCCACCACCACCTTGACGGTGGTTTCGACGTCGGCGTGCAGGTGGATGACCACCTCGTACTCGCCCACGTTGCGGAAGGCGCCTTCGCCCAGGATGACTTCGCTCTTTTCCAGCGGCAGGCCGGCCTTGGTGAAGGCTTCGGCGATGTCACGCGGGCCAACCGAACCGAACAGCTTGCCTTCGGTCGATGCATTGGCGGCAACGGTGACGCTCTTGCCTTCCAGCGCAGCCTTGCGGGCTTCGGCCTCGGCCAGGATCGAGTCGGCCTTGGCCTGGTACTCGGCGCGCTTGGCCTCGAACTCGGCCACGTTGGCGGCGGTGGCCGGAACGGCCTTGCCGGTCGGGACGAGGAAGTTGCGGCCGTAGCCCGGCTTCACTTCAACCTGGTCGCCCAGGCCGCCGAGGTTGGTGACCTTCTGGATGAGAATCAGCTTCATGGTGCAGCTCCAATATATGTATTCGTTAGCGAGGCAGGCCCCGCAGCGTTTGGCTGTCCGAATATCCGAACGGTAGACCCGGCACCGCCCGCTGCCAAACGGCGCGGGCGGTGGGGACTACGAAAGCGGCGACCGGGGTCGCCGGCTTCCATCAGACGTCGTGGTTGTCGGTGTACGGAATCAGGGCCAGGAAACGGGCGCGCTTGACGGCCGTTGCCAGCTGGCGCTGGTACTTCGACTTGGTACCGGTCACGCGGCTCGGCACGATCTTGCCGTTCTCGGTGAGGTACTGGCGCAGGGTGTTGAGATCCTTGTAATCGATCTCCTTGACACCTTCGGCCGTGAACTTGCAGAACTTGCGGCGACGGAAGAACTTGGACATGTCAGTGCTCCTTAAGCGGCCGAAGCGGCGTCGTCGCCGGCATCGTTGTCAGCGGCGGGGGTGGTTTCGCCTTCTTCGTCATCACGACGACGACGCTCACCACGCTCGGGCTTGTCGCCCTTCTCGTCCTTGCTCTTCATGATCAGCGACTGCTCGGTGTCGGCGCCCGGGCGCACGATGACCAGGTTGCGCAGCACGGCGTCGTTGAAGCGGAAGCTTTCGGTCAGTTCGCTCAGCACGGCCTGGTCAACTTCGATGTTGAGCATGACGTAGTGGGCCTTCACCAGGTTCTGGATCGGGTAGGCCAGCTGACGACGGCCCCAGTCTTCCAGACGGTGGATGGTGCCGTTGCCGTTCTCGACCAGCGCCTTGTAGCGCTCGATCATGGCCGGAACCTGCTCGCTCTGGTCCGGGTGGACCATGAACACGACTTCGTAATGACGACTCATGTGTATTTACCTTTCGGATGTGGCCCCTTCGGGCCGGACAGCCCCCCGCAGGTGAACGCGGTGGAGCAAGGGTCCTGCCAGGAATCAGGCAGGAAGCCGCGCATTATCGCAGCAGAAGCGGTTCCGGGCAAGCCAGGGGGCGCCGCGGGGGCATCAGGGCCGGATTCAGGCCTTGTCGGCCTCGGTGGTGAAGCTCTCGCCGCAGCCGCACTCGGCGGTAGCATTCGGGTTCCTGAACGTGAAGGTTTCGCTCAGCCCCTGCTTGCCGAAGTCGATTTCGGTGCCATCGACCAGGGCCAGGCTGTCGGCGTCCACGTAGATCCGCACCCCCTCCTGCTCGAACACGGTGTCGCCGGGGCGCTCATCGCGCGCCAGGTCGGTGATGTGGCCCCAGCCCGAGCAACCAGTACGAGTAACGCCGAAACGCAGCCCCAGGGCACCCTCGCTCTGGGCAACGAACTTCTGGACGCGGTTGAAGGCAACAGGGGTAAGGGTGACAGCCATGACGGACGACTCCAGCAGATGGGGCACATTATAGGTCCACGGCCCAGTCAGAAATGCCTCGCAAGCAGAACGCTGCAACCGTTAAACTCCTCGTTCAGAGATCGAGTCGATCAACAGAGGATTCAAGTCATGACGGTGGTCAGCGTTGAACATGCGCTTGCCGGGAAGATCCCGGAAGGCGGCGAGGCAACAGTACGGGGCTGGGTGCGTACGGTGCGCGGGTCTGCGGCGCTTGCCTTCGTCAATGTCACCGATGGCTCCTGCTTCGCCCCCATCCAGGTGGTGGCCAATGACACCCTGGGCAACTTCGACGCGGTGAAGGCGCTGACCCCGGGCTGCTCGGTCATCGCCCGCGGCACCCTGGTCAAATCCCAGGGCAAGGGCCAGTCATTCGAGATCCAGGCCAGCGACATCGAGATCGTCGGCCTGGTCGAAGACCCGCTGACCTACCCGATCCAGCCCAAGCCGATGAGCGCCGAGTTCCTGCGCGAAGTGGCCCACCTGCGCCCGCGCACCAACCTGTTCGGCGCGGTCACCCGCATCCGCAACTGCCTGGCCCAGGCCGTGCACCGGTTCTTCCACCAGAACGGGTTCAACTGGATCAGCACCCCGATCATCACCACCTCCGACGCCGAAGGCGCCGGGCAGATGTTCCGCGTCTCCACGCTGGACATGGTGAACCTGCCGCGCACCGCGCAGGGCGAGGTCGATTTCAGCCGCGACTTCTTCGGCAAGGAAACCTTCCTGACCGTGTCCGGCCAGCTCAATGTCGAGGCCTACTGCCTGGCGCTGAGCAAGGTGTACACCTTCGGGCCGACCTTCCGCGCCGAGAACTCCAACACCACCCGCCACCTGGCGGAGTTCTGGATGATCGAGCCGGAAATCGCCTTCGCCGACCTGGCCGAAGACGCGCGCCTGGCCGAGCAGTTCCTGAAGTACCTGTTCCGCGCGGTGCTCGACGAGCGCGGCGACGACCTGGCCTTCCTGACCGAGCGCGTGGACAAGAACGCGATCAAGAAGCTGGAAGACTTCATCAATGCGCCGTTCGAACAGATCGACTACAGCGAAGCGGTGAAGCTGCTGCAGAACTCCGGCAGGAAGTTCGACTTCCCGGTCGAATGGGGCCTGGACCTGCAGACCGAGCACGAGCGCTGGCTGACCGAGGAACACATCGGCCGCCCGGTGGTGGTGACCAACTACCCCGAGCACATCAAGGCCTTCTACATGCGCCTGAACGACGACGGCAAGACCGTGGCCGCGATGGACGTGCTGGCCCCGGGCATCGGCGAGATCATCGGCGGCAGCCAGCGCGAAGAGCGCCTGGACGTGCTCGACGCGCGCATGGCCCAGTTCGGCCTGGACCCGGCCCACTACGGCTGGTACCGCGATTTCCGCCGCTACGGCTCGGTGCCGCACGCCGGTTTCGGCCTGGGCTTCGAGCGCCTGGTGGTATACGTGTGCGGGCTGGGCAACATCCGCGATGCGATCCCCTACCCGCGCGCACCGGGCAGCGCCGAGTTCTGATTCTTTCCACGGAGGCACGCCCATGACCCTGTTCTTCGCGCTGTGCTTCGTCGGCGTGGCGATCGCCGGGTTCAGTGCCTTCGTGATCTTCTGGCCGCTGACGCTGGTGCATATCCGCGACCGCCACCCTGCCCTGGCCGACCGCTTCGGCAGTGGTGCCTTCCTGCGCCCGGACGCGCTGCGCTGGCTGCTCGGCCGCGATTACCGCGACACCCCCGACCGTTCGCTCTCGGGGCTGGCCACGCCGGCCTGGCTGTCGCTGCTCACCCTGCTGGCCGGACTGGGCATGGCCGCCCTGCTCTGGCTGCTTTCGATGGTACTGACATGACTGACATCACCGCCCACCACGACCAGTGGTTCCTCGCCAGCCTGGGCAAC
Organism: Stenotrophomonas sp. SrG; assembly: GCF_050031795.1. NCBI lineage: Bacteria > Pseudomonadati > Pseudomonadota > Gammaproteobacteria > Lysobacterales > Lysobacteraceae > Stenotrophomonas > Stenotrophomonas sp. SrG. Next base: position 40,100 of record NZ_JBNBBE010000010.1, on the reverse strand, counting down.
ACCCTGATCTGGGCACGCCTGCGGGTCCGCCCGGGCGGCACCGCCGAAGTACTCGACAGCGACGGCAATACCCTCAGCTACGACAGCGAGGACACTGCCCGGTCGCAGCTGTTCGACGCCGAGTTCGTGGCGTTTGATGGCCTGGACGAGGAAGACGCGCTGATCCGCGGCTTCAGCCTGCACGAAGTCAGCCCGCCCCAGGCCGACAGCGACGACGCGCTGCGCGGCCACATGGTGGTCAGCCTCGGCGCGCGCGCCTGAGCCGACCATGTTCATCCCAGCCGACTTCGTTGAGACCGACCTGGCCTGGCTGGACCGCCTGCTGGAACGCGATGCATTCGTTACCGTGGTCACCACCGGCAGCGACGGCCTGCCGCAGGTGACCCTGCTGCCGGTGGTGTACCGGCGCGACGGCGATGACATCCTGATCGAAGGCCACTGGGCCCGGCCCAACCCGCAGGCCGGCCACGCCGGACCCGCGCTGGTACTGGTGCACGGCCCGCACGGCTACGTGTCGCCGGGCTGGTATCCGGACAAGGACGCAATGGCCCGCGTACCGACCTGGAACTACGCGGCCGCCGAACTGCGCGGCACGCTGGAACCGGTGACCGATCCGGACGCCCTGATCGACATGCTGGACCGGCTCAGCGCCAGGTACGAAGCGCAGGTCGGCGGCGACTGGGACCTGCTGCCGATCGAGCCGCGCCAGCGGCGCATGCTGGCCGGCATCATCGGCTTCCGCTTCCGCGCCCGGCAGGTGCAGATCAAGCTCAAACTGAGCCAGAACCATCCCCAGGCCAACCAGCACGGCGTGATCGACGCGCTGTCGGCCCTCGATTCCCCTCCTTCGCATGAGCTGGCGCAGTGGATGCGCTGGAAACTTGAGGTACCGCACTGATGAAAGACATCCACAAGCTGCTGCAGAACAACCGCGACTGGGCCGACCGGATCGAGAAGGAAGACCCCGAGTTCTTCCACCAGCTGGCCAAGCAGCAGCACCCGGAATACCTGTGGATCGGCTGTTCCGACTCGCGCGTGCCAGCCAATCAGATCATCGGCATGGCCCCGGGTGAGGTGTTCGTCCACCGCAACGTGGCCAACGTGGTGGTGCACACCGACCTGAACTGCCTGAGCGTGATCCAGTACGCGGTGGACCAGCTGAAGGTGAAGCACATCCTGATCGTGGGCCATTACGGCTGCGGCGGCGTGCATGCCAGCCTCAACAACACCCGCGTGGGCCTGGCCGACAACTGGCTGCGCCATGTGGGCGACGTGGCGCAGAAGCACGCTGCCATCATGGATGCGATCGAAGAGCCGGAACTGAAACACGCGCGGCTGTGCGAACTCAACGTGATCGAGCAGGTGGTCAATGCCTGCCGCTCGACCATCGTGCAGGACGCCTGGGCGCGCGGCCAGAAGCTGATGGTGCACGGCTGGGTATACAGTCTGAAGGACGGCCGGGTGCGCGAGATGGGCATCGACGTGGGCAGTCCCGAGGAACTGCAGCCGGCCTACGAAAAGGCCCTCTCCTACGTTCCGCGCCACGGCCGGCGCGACTGACCCTTCCTGCAGGAACCCACCGCCATGCTTGCGCCCCCGATCAACCTGCTGGGCTGGATCGAAGAGAACCGCCACCTGCTCAAGCCGCCGGTGGGCAACAAGATGATCGAGAACGGCGACTTCATCATCATGGTGGTGGGCGGGCCGAACAGCCGCACCGACTTCCACTACGACGATGGCCCGGAGTGGTTCTACCAGCTGGAAGGCGAGATGCTGCTGAAGGTGCAGGAAGACGGCGCGGTGCGGGACATCCCGATCCGCGCCGGCGAGATCTTCCTGCTGCCGGGCAAGGTGCCGCATTCGCCACGCCGCCCGCCCGGCGGCATCGGCCTGGTGGTCGAGCGCAAGCGGCTGGCGCACGAGCGCGACGGCGTGATGTGGTTCTGCGAGCGCTGCAACCACAAGCTGTACGAGGTGTTTTTCACCCTCGAGAACATCGAGACCGACCTGCCGAAGGTGTTTGCCGAATACCAGGCATCCCTGGACCTGCGCACGTGCGACGCGTGCGGGCATGTGGATCCGTTGCCGGCGACCTGATTTGGACCGAAACCGGCTATCTGGCGCCATGCCACGCCGTTTTCGGCCCCTATGTCGGATTCATCCCATAGGTCAAACAGATAGATAAACTGTGCTTTCACAGACAACATCTATCGTCCAATGTCCGAGCTCCTCAGCCGCACCCATGCCACCGCCCTGGACGCCGCCGACCCGCTGCGCGCGCTGCGTGCTGAATTCGTCTTTCCCCAGCACAACCACCGCGACCAGACCTACTTCGTGGGTAATTCGCTGGGCCTGCAGCCGCGCGGGGCCAAGGCGGCGGTGCAGGAGGTCATGGACAAATGGGGCGCGCTCGCCGTGGAAGGCCACTTCACCGGCGAGACTCAGTGGCTGGGCTACCACCGCCTGGTCAATCGGCAGCTGGCCCAGGTAGTGGGCGCCCTGCCCAGCGAAGTGGTCGCCATGAACACGCTGAGCGTGAACCTGCACCTGATGATGGTCAGCTTCTACCGGCCCAGCGCCGAACGCCCGGTGATCCTGATGGAAGCCGGCGCCTTCCCGACCGACCGCCACGCGGTGGAATCGCAGCTCCGCTTCCACGGCTTCGACCCGGCCACCGACCTGGTCGAAGTCCAGCCGGATGAGCCCAACGGCACCATCTCGCTGCAGGCCATCGAACGCGCCATCACCGAACACGGCCCGCGCCTGGCGCTGGTGCTGTGGCCCGGGGTCCAGTACCGCAGCGGCCAGGTATTCGACCTGGATGCGATCACCCGCATGGCCCGCCTGCAGGGCGCCCGGGTCGGCTTCGACCTGGCCCACTCGGTCGGCAACGTGCCGCTGCAGCTGCACGACATCGCGCCGGACTTCGCCGTGTGGTGCCATTACAAGTACCTCAACAGCGGCCCCGGTGCCGTGGCCGGCTGCTTCGTGCACGAACGCCACCACCGCGACACCAGCCTGCCGCGCTTCGCCGGCTGGTGGGGGCATGAGGAAGCCACCCGCTTCAAGATGGCCCCGCAGTTCGTGCCGGCGGTGGGCGCCGAAGGCTGGCAGCTGAGCAACCCGCCGGTGCTGGGCCTGGCCCCGCTGCGGGCCGCGCTTGACGTGATCGACAAGGCCGGCGGCATCCAGGCCCTTCGCGACAAGTCGCTGCAGCTCACCGGCCTGCTTGATGCGCTGGTCCGCGCCCGCCTGCCCGGCGTGCTTGAAGTACTTACCCCCAGCGAGCCGGAACGCCGTGGCTGCCAGCTGTCGCTGCGGGTGGTGGCCGGCCGTGAACGCGGCCGCAACCTGTTCGAGTACCTGCAGACCGTGGGCGTGCTGGGCGACTGGCGCGAACCCGATGTGATCCGCATCTCGCCCACCCCGTTGTACAACCGCTACCTTGACCTGCACCACTTCGTCGAGGAAGTGGAATCCTGGGCCGGCCTGTAAGCCGCCCTCCCCCACCCCTGCGCGGAACCGCCTTGATCGCTACCCCCCATCGCTCCCTGAGCATCATCGGCGCAGGCCTGGCCGGCTCCCTGCTGGCCATCCTGCTGTCCCGCCAGGGCTGGCGGATCACCCTGTACGAACGCCGCGGCGATCCGCGCATCGCCGATTACGAGTCCGGCCGCTCGATCAACCTGGCCCTGGCCGAACGCGGCCGCAACGCGCTGCGCCAGGCCGGGGTCGAAGACGCGGTGATGGCCAAGGCGGTGATGATGCGCGGCCGCATGGTGCACCCGCGCGAGGGCGCGCCGCAGCTGCAGCGCTATGGCCGCGACGACAGCGAAGTGATCTGGTCCATCCACCGCAAGGACCTCAACACCACCCTGCTGCAGCTGGCCGAAGATGCGGGGGCGCAGGTGCACTTCCACCGCCGCCTGCACACCGTGGATTTCGATGCCGGCTACGCACGCTTCATTGATGACCGCAACGACCATCCACACGACATCCGCTTCGATACGCTGATCGGCGCCGACGGCGCCGGTTCGGCGCTGCGCGCGGCCATGAACCGCAAGCACCCGCTGGACGAGCGCATCGAGTTCCTCGACCACTCCTACAAGGAGCTGGAAATCCCGCCCACCGACGACGGCGGCTTCCGGATCGAGGCCAATGCGCTGCACATCTGGCCCCGCGGCAACTACATGTGCATCGCGCTGCCCAATGACGAAGGCACCTTCACCGTCACCCTGTTCCTGCCCAACGAAGGCAACCCCAGCTTCGCCACCACCAACAGCGGCGCCGAAGCCGAGGCGTTGTTCGCGCGCGATTTCCCCGATGCGCTGGCCCTGATTCCGAACCTGCGCCGCGATTGGGAAGAACACCCGCCCGGCCTGCTCGGCACCCTGCACCTGCGCCAGTGGCACCTGCAGGGCCGTGCGGTGCTGCTCGGCGATGCCGCCCACGCCATGGTGCCGTTCCACGGCCAGGGCATGAACTGCGCGTTCGAGGACTGCGTGGCGCTGGCCCGCCACCTGCTGGAACAGGATTCGCTGGCCCAGGCCTTCGCCGCCTTCGAGGCCGAGCGCAAGCCCAACGCCGAAGCGATCCAGCAGATGGCGCTGGAAAACTACCTGGAAATGCGCGACCGCGTGGCCGACCCGGCCTTCCTGCTGCAGCGCGAGCTGGAGCAGCAGCTGCAGGCGCGCTGGCCCACCCGCTTCGTGCCGCACTACACCATGGTGACGTTCCTGCACACGCCGTACGCGGTGGCGCTGGAACGCACCGAGCTGCAGCGGCGCATCCTGGAAACGGCCACCGCCGGCCACGACAGCCTGGAGCACATCGACTGGGCCGCGCTGGAACGCGTGGTGCACCAACAGCTGTCCGTGCTGGAGGGCGCGCACTGATGGCCGACAGCTTCCTGTTCTACGACCTGGAAACCTTCGGCCAGGACCCGCGCCGCACCCGCGTGGCGCAGTTCGCCGCGATCCGCACCGACGCCGACCTGAACATGATCGACGCGCCAGTGAGCTTCTACGTGAAGCCGGCCGACGACCTGCTGCCCTCGCCGATTGCCACGCTGATCACCGGCATCACCCCGCAGCATGCGCTGGCCGAAGGGGTCAGCGAAGCCGAGGCGTTTTCGCGGATCAACGACCTGATGGCGCGCCCGGGCACCTGCACGCTGGGCTACAACACGCTGCGCTTCGACGACGAGTTCGTGCGCCACGGCCTGTTCCGCAATTTCTTCGATCCCTACGAACGCGAGTGGCGCAACGGCAACTCACGGTGGGACCTGCTGGACATGCTGCGGCTGGTGCACGCGCTGCGCCCGGACGGCATCGCCTGGCCGCAGCGCGAGGATGGCGCGACCTCGTTCAAGCTTGAGCACCTGGCGCTGGCCAACGACGTGCGCCAGGGCGACGCGCACGAGGCACTGTCCGACGTGCACGCCACCATCGGCATGGCGCGTCTCTTCAAGCAGGCCCAACCCCGGCTGTGGGATTACGCCCTGAAGCTGCGCGACAAGCGCTTCGTCGGCAGCCTGCTTGACGTGGACGCGATGCAGCCGGTGCTGCACATCTCCATGCGCTACCCGGCCCAGCGCATGTGCGCCGCGCCGGTGATGCCGATCGCGCGCCACCCGTACATCAACAACCGGGTCATCGCGCTGGACCTGGAAGGCGACATCGATGGCTTGCTGGCCCTGCCGGCCGAAACGCTGGCCGCGCGCCTGTACACGCGCGCCGCCGACCTGGCCGAAGGCGAACAGCGCGTACCGCTCAAGGAAGTGCACTTGAACAAGGTGCCGGCGCTGGTGGCCTGGAACCACCTGCGACCGGCCGACCATGCCCGGCTGGGCATCGACGTGGCCACGGTGGACGCCAATGCCGCGCGCGTGCGCGAGGCCGGCCCGGCGCTGGTCGAGAAGGTACGGCAGGTGTACGGCGGCGAGCGCGTGGCCACGGTCAGCGATGTGGATGCCTCGCTGTACGACGGCTTCCTGGCCGACGGCGACAAGGCGCTGATGTCCCGCCTGCGCACCAGCCCGCCCGCCGAGCTGGCCGGTTTCGCCGAGCGGCTGAAAGACCCGCGCATGCCGGAGCTGCTGTTCCGCTACCGCGCGCGCAACCACCCGCAGACGCTTGATGCCGGCGAACGCGGGCGCTGGAACGACTACCGGCGGCAGCGCCTGCTCGGCGATGCCGGGCTGGGCGAGCAGACCCTGCCCGACTTCCGCGCGCAGCTGGACACACTGGCGCTGGAGCATGCCGCCGACCCGGCCAAACTTGCCCTGTTGCAGCACCTGCGCGACTGGGGCACCGATCTGGAGCAGAGCCTGTGAGCACCTATTTCACTCCCGCCAGCTTCACCTTCCTGCGCGGGCTGGCGCGCAACAACGACAAGACCTGGTTCAACGCGCACAAGCCGAAGTACGAGGAGCACGTGCGCCAGCCGTTCCTGCAGCTGATCAGCGACCTGCAGCCGGACCTGGCGGCGGTAAGCGGGCACTTCCGCGCCGACCCGCGCGGCGTGGGCGGCTCGCTGTTCCGCATCTACCGTGATGCGCGCTTCTCCAACGACAAGTCGCCGTACAAGACCTGGCAGGGCGCGCGGCTGTTCCATGAGCGGCGCAAGCAGGTACCGGCGCCGTCGTTCTACATCCACCTGCAACCGGGCGGGTGCTTTGTTGGCGCTGGCCTGTGGCATCCCGAGCCGGCCACCCAGCGCAAGGTGCGCCATTTCATCGTGGACAACCCCGGCGCGTGGAAGGCGGCGGCGCATGCGCCGGCGCTGCGGAAGAAGTTCGATTTCGAGGAAAGCGAGAAGCTGGTGCGGGCACCGCGCGGGTTCGAGCCGGATTTCGAATTCATCGACGACCTGAAGCATCGCAACTGGGTGTTCTGGCGCTCGCTGGATGATGCGACCATGACCGGGCCGAAGCTGCGGCAGACGCTGGCGAAGGATCTGGTGGCGTTGGGGCCGTTTGTTGATTATCTGTGCGCGGCGCTGGATCTGGAGTTTTGAGCACTCTACCCCGCCTTGACGTGGGCTTCGGCAAGCTGGCGGCATGAAAAAACTGCTTCTGCTGCTGGGGCTTGTCGTGGTGCTGCTGGCAGGCTGGCTGGTCAGCGGGCCGTATCTGACCCTGCGCGGGCTGGCCGGGGCGATCGAGCAGCGCGATACCTCCCAGCTGGACCGCTACGTGGACTTCCCGATGCTGCGCGCCAACCTGCGCGCGCAGCTGGATGATTACGTGGTGCGACGGGCCGGGCCGGACGTGCAGTCCAACCTGGTCGGCGCGCTGCTGCTGACCGCCGGGCAGAAGCTGAGCGGCACGGCAGTGGATGCGATGGTCACGCCGACCGGGATCGGCGCGCTGATGGAGGGCCATACGCTGTGGAAGCGGGCCAGCAATGACCTGGAGAGCAATGACGCCTACGCGGCGCCACGTGCGGCGCGGCCGCTGGAGGGCGCTACGCACCGGTTCGAGTCCACGTCACGATTCACCGCCACCACCCATACGGCGCAGGGCGCGCCGGTAGTGTTCGTGCTGCAGCGGCAGGGGTTGCGCTGGAAATTGGTCAATATCGAGCTGCCGCTCGATTAGTCGGTGTCACGACCAACGGTCGTGACCTACCCATGTATCCGCCCGACCGGTAGGTCACGACCGTTGGTCGTGACCGCCGTCAATCGTTGGCCACGCCGTGGGGTACATGGCCGGCGGCGACGCTGAGGTGCTGGCGCGCGCTGTCGATGTTGTGCTGCGAATCGTCGAAGAAGATGTCTGCGCCGAACGCTTCCAGGAACGGGCCCTTGTGGCGGCCGCCCAGGAACAGCGCTTCGTCCAGGCGCACGCCCCATTCGCGCAACGTACGGATCACCCGCTCATGGGCCGGGGCCGAGCGCGCGGTGACCAGCGCGGTCCGGATCGGCGCATCCTCGCCCGACGGGAACACCGCCTGCAGGGTGTGCAGCGCCGACAGGAAGTTGCGGAACGGACCGCCACTGAGCGGCTCGCGGGCGTTTTCGCGCTCGTGCCGGCCAAACGCTTCCACGCCCTGCTCGCGCGAGATGCGCTCGCTTTCATCGCCGAAGATCACCGCGTCACCATCGAAGGCGATGCGCAGCTGGCCCAGCGGCTGGCTCATGTCGACCGGCTCGGCCGCCGCCAGGGTCTCGCCGTGCGGCTTGGGCAGGATCGTGGCCGCGGCGATGCCATGCCGCAGCGCACGCCGCACCGATTCCGGGTTGGCCGACAGGAACAGATCGGTCCCGAACGGCTTCACGTACGGCCAGGTCGGCTCGCCGGCGGTGAAGGTGGCGCGGATGATGCCCAGGTCGTAATGCTGGATGGAATTGAAGATGCGGAGACCGGTATCGGCGGAATTGCGCGACAGCAGGATGACCTCCACCCGCGGCGATTCCGGCGACTGGCCCTGGTTGAGCGCCAGCAGCTTGCGCACCACCGGGAAGGCCACGCCGGGGCGCAGCACATCGTCCTCGTGCTTGCGCTGGTACTCGGCATAGGCGTCCACGCCTTCGGCCTCGAACAGCGCGTGACCCTCTTCCAGGTCGAACAGCGCGCGCGAGGTCACGGCAACGGTCAGCAAACGGGGGGTGTTGTCGCCCATGGCGGTCAAAAATCCTTCAAAACATGAACTGTTCGCTGAGGATCCGGTCTTCCAGGTTGTGTTCCGGATCGAACAGCAGGGTCACCCGGCGCTCGCGCGACTCGCGGATGGTCACTTCGACCACGTCGCGGGTCTCGTGCGAATCGGCGGTCACGCTGACCGGGCGCTTGTAGGGGTCGAGTACGCGGAAGCGCACCTCGGTATCGGCCTTCAGGATCGCGCCACGCCAGCGCCGCGGCCGGTACGGCGCCAGCGGGGTCAGTGCGATGGTGTGCGAGCCCAGCGGCAGGATCGGGCCGTGTGCGGAGTAATTGTAGGCGGTGCTGCCGGCCGGGGTCGCCACCAGCACCCCATCGCCGATCAGCTCGGCCACCCGCTCCTGGCCGTTGAGGTCGACCCCGATGTGCGCGGCCTGGCGGGTCTGGCGCAGCAGCGACACGTCGTTATAGGCCAGCGAGCCGGTGGTGGTGCCCGATTCGGTCAGCGCCAGCATTTCCAGCGGGCGCAGGTTGGCCGGCTCGGCACGGGCGATGCGCGCCTGGATGTCGTCCTCGGCCCTGTACTGGTTCATCAGGAAGCCCACGGTGCCCAGCTTCATGCCAAACACCGGCAGGCCAAGATGCCCATGCCGGTGCAGGGTCTGCAGCATGAAACCGTCGCCGCCCAGGGGACACAGCACCTCGGCAGCGTCCGGCGCGTGGTCGCCATAGCGTGCCACCGCGGCCGCGCGGGCCGACTGGGCCGCCTCGGTGTTGCTGGCAAGAAACGCGATGCGGGGGGTGTCGCTCATGGAGATTCCCGGTGGGGCATGGCCGAGAGCATACCCGGGCGAGCGCCGTTCGTGCGTACGCGGGTGTGAACCGCACGAACGCGTCCAGCGACCGCATCGACCAACGGTCGATACCTACCGGTCGATACCTACCGGTAGATCACGACCGTTGGTCGTGATTCAACAAAAAGGCCCCGCCAATGGCGGGGCCTTTTTCTTTCACGCATCAGCGCAGGTTACGCGCCGTGCGCTGCCAGCTGGCCCAGGCGCTGTACCGCCACCGAGACCGTCGGGTAGTCGAGCGTCTTCTGCTCGGCCAGCTCCTGCAGCATCGACAGGGTGAAGCGCAGACTGCTGTCGTCACGGCCGATCCAGGCCGCGACCTTGGCTTCGGCACTGCCACCCTTCATCGACAGCACCTGGGCGGCCAGGTTGCGGTGGTGGGCGGCCAGCTCGTCGCGCAGCACGCCACGGGCCACGGCATGCCAGCGGCCATTGACCTCCAGCGCGTCGATCTGCTCGAACAGCCACGGCAGCTGCAGCGCGTCGCCCAGGCGGAAGTGGACCTTGGACACGTCCACCGGCTTGAGCTTGCGGGTACGCGCCAGTTCGATGATGTCGAACGCCGGTTCCAGGAACTGCAGCTCGGACAGCTGCTGTGCCAGTGCCGGCGGCAGGCCCTTCTCCTTCCACTCCTGCACGCTGGCTTCGTACGCCGGGCGCTGTGCGTCCGGCAGCACGCCCGAGGCGACACGGATGTCGTTGAACGGGGCCTGGTAGCGGTTCACCGCCTCGGTGATGCCCGGCATCGCGCCGGGGCGGAACAGCAGCCAGCGCACGAACGAACGCTGCAGCTTCCAGATCACTTCCAGCGCATCGATCTGCACCGACTCCGGCAGGGTACCGTCGAGCGCATCGATCTGCGCCCACAGGGCACGTGCATCCAGCGTTTCGCGGCTGATGGTGTAGGCCTTGGCGACCTCGGCGATGGTGCGGCCGGTGTCTTCCTGCATGCGCATCAGGAACGTGGCGCCCATGCGGTTGATGGTCTGGTTGGTCACGGCCGTGGCGATGATCTCGCGCTTCAGGCGGTGACGCTCCATCGCATCGGCATACTTCTTCTGCAGCGGCGTCGGGAAGTAACGCAGCAGTTCCTTGGACAGGTACGGGTCTTCCGGGATGTCCGATTCCAGCAGCTGCTGGAACGCCACCAGCTTGGAGTACGACAGCAGCACCGACAGCTCCGGACGGGTCAGGCCCTGGCCACGCGCCTTGCGTGCCGAGAGCTCGGCATCGGTCGGCAGGAACTCGATCTGGCGATCCAGCAGGCCCTGCTTTTCCAGCGTGCGGATGAAGTGCTGCTTGGAACCCAGGCGCTTGACCGCCATCCGCTCCATCAGGCTCAGGGCCTGGTTCTGGCGGTAGTTGTCGTTGAGCACCAGGTCGGCCACTTCGTCGGTCATCGACGCCAGCAGTTTGTTGCGTGCGTCCACGGTCAGCTTCTTGGCCCGCACCACATCGTTGAGCAGGATCTTGATGTTGACTTCGTGGTCGGAGGTATCCACGCCGGCCGAGTTGTCGATGAAGTCGGTGTTGAGCAGCACGCCAGCCTGGGCAGCTTCGATGCGGCCCAGCTGGGTCATGCCCAGGTTGCCGCCCTCGCCCACCACCTTGCAGCGCAGCTCACCACCGTTGACGCGCAGCGCGTTGTTGGCGCGGTCGCCGACGTCGCTGTGCTGCTCGGTCGCGGCCTTGACGTAGGTGCCGATGCCGCCGTTCCACAGCAGGTCCACCGGCGCCTTCAGGATGGCGCTCATCAGGTCGTTCGGGGACAGCGCCTTGACGTTGTCGTCCAGGCCCAGCGCTTCACGCACCTGCGGGGTGATCTCGATCGACTTCAGGGTGCGCGGGTACACGCCGCCGCCCTTGCTGATGAGCTTGGTGTCGTAGTCCGCCCAGCTCGACCGCGGCACGGTGAACATGCGCTCACGTTCGATGAACGAGGTGGCCGCATCCGGATTCGGGTCCAGGAAGATGTGGCGGTGGTCGAACGCGGCGACCAGGCGGATGTGGCGCGACAGCAGCATGCCGTTGCCGAACACGTCGCCGGACATGTCGCCGACACCCACGGTGGTGAAGTCCTGCGTCTGGCTGTCACGGCCCAGTGCACGGAAGTGGCGCTTGACCGACTCCCACGCGCCACGCGCGGTGATGCCCATGCCTTTGTGGTCGTAACCGACCGAACCACCGGAAGCGAACGCATCGCCCATCCAGAAGCCGTGGTCGATGGCAAGCCCGTTGGCGATATCGGAGAAGGTCGCCGTGCCCTTGTCCGCGGCCACCACCAGGTACGGGTCGTCCATGTCGTGGCGGACCACGTCCACCGGCGGCACGATCTTGTTGTTGACGATGTTGTCGGTGATGTCCAGCAGGCCCTGGATGAACAGCTTGTAGCAGGCCACGCCGTTGGCGAACACCGCATCGCGGTCACCGCTGGCCGGCGGGGTCTTGGCGAAGAAGCCCCCCTTGGCGCCGACCGGCACGATCACCGTGTTCTTGACCATCTGCGCCTTGACCAGGCCCAGCACTTCGGTGCGGAAGTCTTCGCGACGGTCCGACCAGCGCAGGCCGCCACGGGCAACCGCGCCGAAGCGCAGGTGGGTACCTTCCACGCGCGGGCCGTACACGAAGATTTCGCGGTACGGACGCGGCTTGGGCAGGTCCGGCACCAGCGCCGAATCGAACTTGAAGCTGATCACGTGGCCCGGGCGGCCCTGTGCATCGGTCTGGTAGTAGCTGGTGCGCAGGGTGGCGTCGATCACGCCCATGAAGCTGCGCAGGATGCGGTCTTCGTCGAGGCTGGACACGCGGTCCATCAGCTTGACCAGCGCGTCGCGCGCCGCGTCCATCTGCGCCTTGCGGTCGCCCTTGCGGGCATCGACCACGGTCTTGATGACCTTCAGGGTGGCTTCGTCGCCACCGGCCAGCACGGTCAGGTGCGCGCGCAGGTCGGCCTGGCCATCGGCGATGGCGACCTTGTCCTCATGCCCGGTGGCCGGGTCGAAGCGGGCTTCGAACAGCTCCACCAGCAGGCGGGCCAGCAGCGGGTAACGGGTGAAGGTGGCTTCGACGTAGGCCTGCGAGAACGGCACGCCGGTCTGCAGCAGGTACTTGCAGTAACCGCGCAGCATCGCAACCTGGCGCCAATGCAGGCCAGCGGCCAGCACCAGGCGGTTGAAGCCGTCGTTCTCGGCATCGCCGTGCCAGACGCGGGCAAAGGTTTCACCGAAGGCGGCATCGGCGGCAGCAGCGTCGATCGCGCCGGCCAGCGATTCCACTTCGAAGTCCTGCACGTACACCGGCGCGTTGTCCACGCTCAGGCGGTACGGGCGCTCGGCGATCACGCGCAGGCCCATGTTTTCCATCATCGGCAGCGCGTCCGACAGCGGAATGTCATCCAGCTGGCGGTACAGCTTCAGGCGCAGGCCATCGCCTTCTTCGCGGTGCACGGCCTGCAGGCTCAGGCGCAGGTCGTCCGGACCGGTCAGCGCGTCGAGCTGGCTGACGTCGTTGGCCGCGATCTCGGTGCTGGAGTCTTCGATGTAACCGGCCGGCAGTGCCTTGCCGATGCGGGCGGCAATGCGCAGGCCTTCGCTTTCACCATGGCGGGCCACCAGCGCTTCGCGCAGGTCGTCCTGCCAGTTGCGCAGCACCTGGGCCAGCTTCTGTTCCAGTGCGCTGGTATCCACTTCCAGGGTCTGGCCAGCCTTCGGGCGTACGATCAGGTGCACCTGGGCCAGCGGCGATTCGCCCAGCACCACCGAGCTGTCCACGTATTCGCCCTGCAGCGCGTCCTTGAGCATCGCCTCGATGCGCAGGCGCACGTCGGTGTTGAAACGCTCGCGCGGCAGGTACACCAGCGCGGAGATGAAACGGCTGTACTTGTCACGGCGCAGGAACAGGCGGCTGCGCACGCGCTCCTGCAGGCCCAGCACGCCGATGGCGGTGCGGTACAGCTCTTCCTCGCTGGACTGGAACAGCTCTTCGCGCGGCAGGGTTTCCAGGATGTGGCGCAGTGCCTTGCCGCTGTGGCTGGCCGGGGCCAGGCCGGACTTGCTCATCACGTATTCGTGGCGCTGGCGCACCAGCGGGATCTCCCACGGGCGGCGGTTGTAGGCGCTGGAGGTGAACAGGCCCAGGAAGCGCTGCTCGCCGATGATCCTGCCCTTGGCGTCGAATTCCAGCACGCCGATGTAATCCATGTAGCCGGCGCGGTGCACGCGCGAACGCGCATTGGTCTTGGTCAGGATCAGCGCGTCCTTCAACCCGGTGGTGGCGTTGAGGCCCTGTGCGGCCAGGGTCTTGACCGGGCGTGCAGCGGACTTGTCCTTGCCGCGCATCAGGCCCAGGCCGGTGTCGTTCAACGGCGCCAGCACGTCTTCCTTGCCCTGCTTCTCCACGCGGTATTCGCGATAGCCGAAGAAGGTGAAGTGGTTTTCGGCGGCCCAGCGCAGGAATGCCTGGGCTTCGGCGCGCGAGGCGTCGTCGACCGGCAGCTGGCGCGTGCCGAGGTCGTCGGCCAGGGCCAGCGCCTTGCTGCGCATGGCTTCCCAGTCGCCGACGATGGCGCGCACTTCATCCAGCGACTTGACGATGGCCTGTTCGACATCGGCCATGGCGTCGGCCGGCTGGCGGTCGATTTCCAGCAGCATCACCGATTCGGCGGTGCCTTCGCCCACGGTCGACAGCTTGCCGGCCTTGTCGCGGGTGAAACGGATCACCGGGTGGCCCAGCACGTGCACGCCCACGCCATGTTCGGCCAGGGTCATGGTCACGGTGTCGACCAGGAACGGCATGTCGTCGTTGACGATCTGCAGCACGGTGTGGGCAGAATCCCAGCCGTTGGCCTTCAGGGTCGGGTTGAACACGCGTACGTTGGCCTTGCCGGCCTTGCGCACGCGGGCGAATTCGAGGGTGTCGCCGGCCAGTGCGGCCCATTCTTCCGCGGTGTGGTGCGGGAACTCGTCCGCTTCCATGCGCTTGTAGAAGTCTGCGGCGAACGCCACTGCCTCGGCCTGCCCGGCCGCCGGGTAACGCTTGCGCAAGGCCGTGTACACCGGTTCCAGCGAGAAGCCCACTGGTGAAACAGTCTGCGTATCGGCTGGTTTGGTCGTTTTTTTCACGGTCTTGGCTGCTGTTTTTTGCGGTTTCATGGCAGAGCGGTGCGTGTTGCCCAGTTGGAAAGATGAAATTGTAGCCCTACCGCATGAAAAGGCCTTGCTGCAGGACGGAATAAGGTTTTTCAGTTGGGTGGCGTTTACATCGCATGCCAGTACCGAACACAACGCTTCTCCAATTCTGAACTGGACGGTATAGTCCACCGCGTGAACTCCCCCTCTCCTGCCGCCGCCTCGCTGGACGCGCGCGATCATCGCGTGTTCGATGCCGTGCGCGATCTGATGGCCACCCAGGGCATGCAGCTGAGCATGGAGTCGGTGGCCCAGCAGGCCGGATGTTCCAAGCAGACCCTCTACAGCCGCTACGGCAGCAAGCAGGAACTGCTGCGCCGGGTGCTGCAGCGGCACCTGTGCCGGGCCACGGCCGGGCTGCGGGCACTGGAAGGCGATGACCTGCGCGGCTGCCTGCTGCAGTTCGCCTTCGACTACCTGGACCACTTCAACGAGCCGCATGTGGTCCAGACCCGCCGGTTGATCGCCGGAGAGGCGGCCCGTTTTCCCGATGAGGCACGTTCCCTGTATCGGGATGGGGCGGAGGCATTGACGTTTCACCTTGCTGAATGGATCCAACATCGCATTCACGAGGGTCTTCTGCGCCATGACGACCCGCACTTCATGGCCGAACTGCTATTGAGCATGATCGCGGGACAGGATTTCGAGAAGCAGCGCTTTCACACCCCCCACCGTGCCGACGCGTCACAGCGGCGCCGGTGGGCCGAATTTTCCGTGGACAGTTTCCTGCGCGCGTTCGCTGCGCCCGAGGCGATCCGCTTACCGCATTCAAACCAACACCGGAGTTTCTCCTGATGATCGCCCCACTCCGCACCCTCGCCCTGACGTGCGCTGTCGCCGTTGCGTTGACCGCCTGCAAGAAGCCGGAACAACAGACGCCCCCGCCGCCGGAAGTGGGCGTGATCGAAGCCAAGGCCGATACGCTGCCACTGCAGCGTGAGCTGGTGGGCCGCCTGTCGCCGTACCGCAGCGCCGACGTGCGCGCCCGCGTGCCGGGCGTGCTGCTCAAGCGCGTCTACCAGGAAGGCCAGGACGTCAAACAGGGCCAGGTGCTGTTCCTGATCGACCCGGCGCCGCTGCAGGCCGCATTGAATGCATCGCAGGCTGAGCTCGCGTCGGCCCAGGCCACCTATGCCAACGCCAAGGCCGCCGCCGCGCGCGCCCGCTCGCTGGCCCCCAACCAGTTCGTCTCCAAATCCGACCTGGACGCCGCCGAAGCCACCGAGCGCACCGCCGCCGCTGCCGTGCAGCAGGCGCAGGCCTCGCTGGCCAACGCGAAGATCAACCTCGGCTATGCCCAGGTCACCTCGCCCATCGCCGGCCGCGCCGGCAAGCAGCAGGTCACCGAAGGCGCGCTGGTCGGCCAGGGCGACATCACCCTGCTGACCACCGTGGACCAGCTGGACCCGCTGTTCGTCAACTTCTCGATGAGCTCCGACGAGCTGACCCAGCTGCGCCGTGCGCAGGCCGCCGGCGCGGTGTCGCTGAGCGGCGATGGCAAGTCGACCGTGCAGGTGAAGCTGTCCGACGGCACGATGTACGACCAGCCGGGCACGCTGGATTACTCCTCGGCCGTGGTCGACCCGTCCACCGGCGCGGTGACCCTGCGCGCGGTCCTGCCCAACCCGCAGCAGATCCTGCTGCCGGGCGCCTTCGTCAGCTTCCAGGCCGTACTGGGTGAGCGCAAAAATGCGTTCCTCGTCCCGCTGCAGGCCCTGCAGCGCGACACCACCGGCGGCTTCGTGATGGTGGTCGGCAAGGACGGCAAGGTGGTGCGCAAGAACGTGGTCACCGAAGGCCAGCAGGGCAGCAACTGGCTGGTCACCAGCGGCATCGAACCGGGCGACCGGGTGATCGTGGCTGGCGTGCAGAAGGTCAAGGAGGGCTCGCCGGCCTCGGCCAAGCCGTGGACCCCGACCGCCGCCAACGGACCTGGCGCAGCGCCTGCCGGTGCTGCACCGGCAGCGGGTGCCGCACCGGCTGCGGGCGCCGCCCCTGCCGCCGGCACCGCGCCGGCCGATGCCGCCGCTGATCCGGCCACCAAGCCCTCCGATGGCGCTCCGGCTGCCGAACCGACCAAGCAATAACGGGACCTTCCGTCATGCCTAAATTTTTCATTGAACACCCGGTATTCGCCTGGGTGGTCGCGATCCTGATCTCGCTTGCGGGCGTGATCTCGATCCTGGGTCTGGGCGTGGAGTCCTACCCGAGCATCGCACCGCCCCAGGTGACGGTGAGCGCCACCTACCCCGGCGCCAGCGCCGACACCACCGAAAAGTCGGTCACCCAGGTGATCGAGCAGCAGCTGACCGGTATCGATCACCTGCTGTACTTCAGCTCCTCGTCGGCCTCCAACGGCCGCGCGACCATCACCCTGACCTTCGAAACCGGTACCGACGCGGACATCGCCCAGGTGCAGGTGCAGAACAAGGTGTCGCTGGCCACGCCGCGCCTGCCCACCGAAGTGACCCAGCAGGGCGTGGTGGTGGCCAAGGCCAACGCCGGCTTCCTGATGGTGGTGGCGCTGCAGTCGGACAGCGAAGCGATCACCCGCGATGCGCTCAACGACATCGTGGGTTCGCGCGTGCTCGACCAGATCTCGCGCATTCCCGGCGTGGGCAGCACCCAGCAGTTCGGTTCCGAGTACGCCATGAACATCTGGCTCAACCCGGAGCGCATGCAGGGCTACAACCTCTCGGCCACCCAGGTACTGGCGGCGATCAAGGCCCAGAACGTGCAGTTCGCAGCCGGTTCGCTGGGCGCCGATCCGTCGCCGGCAGGCCACTACTTCACCGCCACGGTGTCGGCGGAGGGCCGCTTCAGCTCGCCTGACCAGTTCGAGAACATCATCCTGCGGGCCAACGCAGACGGTTCGCGCGTGCTGCTCAAGGACGTGGCGCGCATCGCCTTCGGTGCCAACAACTACGGCTTCGATACCCAGTACAACGGCAAGCCGACCGGTGCCTTCGCGATCCAGCTGCTGCCGGGCGCCAACGCCCTGAACGTGGCCAACGCGGTCACCGCGAAGATGGATGAACTGGAATCCACCTTCCCGACCGGGGTCACCTGGTTCTCGCCGTACGACAGCACCACGTTCGTGAAGATCTCGATCGAGGAAGTGGTCAAGACCCTGATCGAAGCGATCGTGCTGGTCTTCCTGGTGATGCTGATCTTCCTGCAGAACTTCCGCGCCACCCTGATCCCCACGCTGGTCATCCCGGTCGCCCTGCTGGGCACCTTCCTGGGCATGAGCATCATCGGCTTCACCATCAACCAGCTGACCCTGTTTGCGATGGTGCTGGCGATCGGCATCGTGGTCGATGACGCCATCGTGGTCATCGAGAACGTCGAACGCATCATGACCGAGGAGAAGCTGCCGCCGAAGGCCGCCACCCAGAAGGCCATGACCCAGATCACCGGCGCGGTGGTTGCCATCACCGTGGTGCTGGCGGCGGTGTTCATTCCGTCGGCGCTGCAGGGCGGTGCCGCCGGTGAGATCTACAAGCAGTTCGCGCTGACCATCGCCATCGCGATGGCGTTCTCGGCGTTCCTGGCGCTGGGCTTCACCCCGGCGCTGTGCGCGACCTTCCTGAAGGCCACGCACGGCGAACCGAACGTGGTCTACCGCACCTTCAACAAGTACTACGACAAGATCAGTGGCACCTACGTGGGCCACATCACCTCGGCGGTGAAGCATGCGCCGCGCTGGATGATCCTGTTCGTGGTGCTTACCGTGCTGTGCGGCTTCCTGTTCACCCGCATGCCGGGCAGCTTCCTGCCGGAAGAAGACCAAGGCTATGCGCTGGCGATCGTGCAGCTGCCGCCAGGCTCGACCAAGGCGCAGACCAATGCGACCTTCGCGCAGATGCGCGGCATCCTGGAAAAGCAGGATGGCTTCGAGGGCATGCTGCAGGTGGCCGGTTTCAGCTTCGTCGGCTCGGGCGAAAACGTGGGCATGGGCTTCATCCGGCTCAAGCCGTGGGCGGACCGTGACATCACGGTGCCCGAGTTCATCCAGAACATGAACGGCGCGTTCTACGGCATCAAGGAGGCGCAGATCTTCGTGGTCAACCTGCCCACGGTGCAGGGCCTGGGCCAGTTCGGCGGCTTCGACATGTGGCTGCAGGACCGCGGCGGTGCCGGCTTCGAACAGCTGACGCAGGCGCGCAACATCCTGCTGGGCAAGGCGGCCGAAGAGAAGGAACTGCTCACCGGCGTGCGCCCGAACGGGCTGGAAAACGCGCCGCAGCTGCAGCTGCACGTGGACCGCGTGCAGGCGCAGACGATGGGCCTGTCGGTGTCGGACGTGTACAGCACCATCCAGCTGATGCTGGCGCCGGTATACGTGAACGACTTCTTCTACCAGGGCCGCATCAAGCGCGTGACCATGCAGGCTGATGGTCCCTTCCGCACCGGTGCCGAGTCGTTGAACAGCTTCTACACCCCCAGCTCGCTGCAGACCAACGCCGACGGTACGCCGGCGATGATTCCGCTGAGCACCGTGGTGAAGTCCGAATGGGTGTCCGCCCCGCCGTCGCTGAGCCGCTACAACGGCTATTCGGCGATCAACATCGTCGGTTCGCAGGCAGCGGGCAAGAGCTCGGGCGAAGCGATGCAGGCGATGGAGCGGATCGTGCAGGACGACCTGCCGGCGGGCTTCGGCTACGACTGGTCGGGCATGTCCTACCAGGAAATCCTGGCGGGCAACGCGGCCACGCTGCTGCTGGTGCTGTCGATCGTGGTGGTGTTCCTGTGCCTGGCGGCGTTGTATGAAAGCTGGTCGATCCCGGTGGCGGTGCTGCTGGTGGTACCGCTGGGCGTGCTGGGTGCGCTGTCGTTCTCGCTCGCCCGTGGCCTGCCCAACGATCTGTACTTCAAGATCGGCCTGATCACGGTGATCGGCCTGGCGGCGAAGAACGCGATCCTGATCGTGGAGTTCGCGGTGGAGCAGCGCGCAGCAGGCAAGAACCTGCGCGAGGCGACCATCGAAGCCTCGCGCCTGCGCTTCCGGCCGATCCTGATGACCTCGTTCGCGTTCATCATGGGCGTGATCCCGATGGCGATCTCCACCGGTGCCGGCGCCAACGCGCGTCACGCCATCGGTACGGGCGTGATCGGCGGCATGGTGTTCGCCACCTTCCTGGGCCTGCTGATGATCCCGGTGTTCTTCGTGGTGGTCCGCCGCATGCTGGGCGACAAGCTGGACGAACCGTCCAAGGAGTTCCTGGAACGCCAGGGCGAAGCCACCGCGGCGCATCGTCCGGATCGTTGATCTGGCGATAGGTGACCACCGTTGGTGGTCACCCTGAAACGCAGAAGGCCCCGGAGCGATCCGGGGCCTTTTTTTTCTGCAATTGCGCGCTTTCCGTGTCGCCAAGCGCTGCCCGGCTGCTGATGCATTTGTGCGAACAGCGCGTGGCTGAGACGATCTCTAGCTAGGCGGGTCGGTGCCACGGGAAAAGCCGTTGACGTAATTCCTACGCGCCACTGGCTTACAAACGCCTTGCGTCGTCGCGTGTGACACCAGATTCGGCATTTGCTACGCGTCGCGCAACGTTATGACTTCATCGGGCGTAACAACAACACTCCATCAACCGAAGGAGTGGTCCATGTCTTTGTCAGTCAAAACCTACGCGATTCTTCTCATCGCATCTATCACCTCTGGAATGTTTGCCGCACCCGCTGCCCGTGCAGACGGTGTCATCAACTGCGAGAACTGCGCGGATCCCCGGCAGGCCGCCATCGCTTCGGGCGTCGGCTTGACTGTCGTCGTTGATGTGTCCGGCAAGAAGCTGCTTGCCTACGATGTCGAGTACGACCGCGAGTTGAAGCGCTACCGGGCGCTGCCCGTACCCGTACCCGACGATATCAGCAACTCCTTCCACCGCCTGCTTCGCCTGATGGAAGCCGCCCGGGAATCGGCCGAGCAGTTGCCGCCGCAAGCGCGCGGGCGCAGCGTCATTGTTCCGGTACATCCCGATGATCCGAGTAATACCAATGGAATCACGTTTCCAGATGCCTTCAAATCGTTGACGGCCTCCGACGTCGTGATCTCGACCGATCACCGAAAGGGGCTAGAGGCGGGAATCGGCACCGCATTCTGCGGGGCTGACACCCGCTATCCCGTATGGAACGCTTTGGCTCCCACGATGACCTCCATCATCATGAGCGTTGGAAGCCGGCTGACCGGCGTTGAAAGCGTTACGTATGTGATCACGTGGCGGGACGGGTCCACCACACGACTGGTGATTTCTACGGATGCAGTGGATCTGGCCAAGTATCAGAACGGTCACAGCAAGGATGCCGAGGGCAACCCCATCCCCGATCGGGCCGCGTCGGATCCTGAAACGGGACCCGATTTCGCGGGCGCGTATACTTTCAGCGACGAGCAGACGCTGAACAATTGGCTCAATGCCGCCTACGTCTCTGGCGTTCCCGTGCACGTTGCGGATCGCACCCTGCCGGTAACCATCATCTGCCGATGGAACGGCCGGACATTGGAATGCGAAGTGCCGCGATAGCGCTGGAAGAGACGTACGCGTGCTGCGTGGTCCGATGTGGCTCCTGTGGTCCGATGTGGCTCCTGAGGATGAGGCAGGAGTGGGGTCGATTCCCGAACGACTACCGATTGCAAAGATCGGCGCCGTGGCGCATGGACATGGAACGGAGTGAGGCGCGCGGTCTATCCTTGCTACGGGAAAAGCCGGTGCGCCGGCGATGCCTGCACCTGCTTCGATCAGTTCAATGCGTTATCGAACGTGGAAATTTTCACGGCGGTTGTTTGGGAACCAACCCTACCGGCGTGGCTCGTTGCCCTGTGCTTTTTCCTTGGCCTCCTGCCTACTTTCAAAGGCGAGCCGGGGCGGGTTTGCGGGGGCTTTGCGAAACATGGATGTTTCGCAAGAGCCTCCAGGGACGGATTCACGGCGCCCCCCCCGCAAACCCGCACCGGCTCGCCAACTCCGGCAAACCGGTGCCCAACGGCTGTTCGCCCAGATGCATGAAGCTACCGGGCGCAGCCCGGTACCCAGGTACACCATGCAATCAGACACCCCAAAAGCAATCGGGGCCCCAATAGGACCCCGATGCTCTGGTCGGTACGGCGAGAAGCCGCCTCAGCGCAGGCCGGTTTCGTTACGGGCGATGACCAGGCGCTGGATTTCCGAGGTGCCTTCGTAGATCTCGGTGATCTTGGCATCACGGAAGTAACGCTCCAGTGGCATTTCCTTGGAGTAACCCATGCCGCCGTGGATCTGCACGGCCTGGTGGGTGATCCACATCGCCGCTTCCGACGCGGTCAGCTTGGCGATGGCCGCTTCGTTGCTGAAACGCTTGCCCTGGCCCTTCACCCATGCCGCGCGCAGGGTCAGCAGCAGTGCTGCGTCCAGCTTGCACTTCATGTCGGCGATCTTGGCCTGGGTCATCTGGAACGTGCCGATCGCCGCGCCGAAGGCCTTGCGGTCCTTCACGTATTCGATCGTGGCCTCATAGGCCGCACGTGCGATACCGATTGCCTGCGACGCGATGCCGATGCGGCCGGCGTCCAGCACGCCCATCGCGATCTTGAAGCCCTCGCCTTCCTTGCCCACCACGTCGTCGGCCGCCGCCACGTAATCCTGGAACTCGATCTCGCAGGTGGCCGAGGCGCGGATGCCGAGCTTCGGCTCGGTCTTGCCGCGGTGGAAGCCGGCCTTGTCGGTGTCGATCATGAACGCAGTGATGCCACGCGCACCCTGCTCCGGGTCGGTCATGGCAAACAGCACGATGTACCTGGCCACCGGACCGGAGGTGATCCAGCTCTTCTTGCCGTTGATCACATAGGTGCCGTCAGCCTGCCTGACCGCGCGGCAACGCATGGCCGTGGCGTCCGAACCGGACTGCGGCTCGGTCAACGCGAACGCGCCGATGGCCTCGCCCTCGGCGATGGCGCGCACGTACTTCTGCTTCTGCGCCTCGCTGCCGTGGGTCAGGATGCCGTTGCAGAACAGCGAGTTGTTGACCGACATGATGGTCGAATGCGCGGCGTCGCCCGCGGCAACCTCCACCATCGCCAGCACGTAGGCAATCGGGTCCATGCCCGCGCCGCCGTACTCGGCCGGCACTTCGATGCCCATCAGGCCGTTTTCGCCCAGCAGGCGGATGTTGTCCAGCGGGAACTCGCCGGTACGGTCATGGTGCTCGGCGCTCGGCGCGATCTTTTCCTGCGCGATGCGGCGCGCAACGTCCTGCAGCATCAGCTGCTCTTCGGTGAAACTGAAATCCACGAAACCCTCCCAGGAACATGTCGATATGGCCGCGCCGGGCGCGTCCAGGTGCGGCGATTGTACCGGGGGCCACCCAATCCGGGCTGACTTGACCGCGAAGGCGCCAAAGGACGAAAATATCTCTATATCGCGATAGGTAGATATTTATGGATCTCGAGGACTGGTCGGTCCGGCTGAAAGTGTTCGCCGACGCCACCCGCGTGCGCCTGTTGGCGCTGCTGGAGCAGGAAGAACTCACCGTGGCCGAGCTGTCGGCCATCACCACCCTGGCCCAGCCGCGGGTGTCGACCCACCTGGCCCGCCTCAAGGAAGCCGGCCTGGTGCGCGACCGGCGCGCAGGCGTGTCGGCGTACTACCGCTTCGACGATGCCGCGCTGGACCCGGCCCAACGCGCATTGTGGCACGCCCTGAGCACCGGCAGCGACGACCCGCTGCTGCGCCAGGATGCTGAACGCGTGGCCAGCGTGCTGGCCAGCCGCGCCGCCGACCAGAACTGGGCCGACAGCGTGGCCGGCGACATGGAACGCCATTACTCGCCGGGCCGCACCTGGGAAGCGCTGGCGCGCACCGCGCTGCCGCTGCTGGAAACCGGGGACGTGCTCGATATCGCCTCCGGCGATGGCGTGCTGGCGGAACTGGTGGCCCCGCATGCCAAGCGCTACGTCTGCATCGACACCAGCGCCCGCGTCGTGGCCGCCGCCAGCGAACGCCTGCGCCGCCTGGCCAACGTGGAAGTGCGCGAGGGCGACATGCATGCCCTGCCCTTCAAGGACCGCAGCTTCGACCTGGTGGTGCTTATGCATGCACTGACCTACGCCGCCAAGCCGGCCCAGGCCGTGGCCGAAGGCGCGCGCGTGCTGCGCTCCGGTGGCCGCCTGCTGCTCTGCAGCCTGGCCCGCCACGAGCACAAGGCCGCCGTCGAGGCCTATGGCCACGTCAACCTGGGTTTCTCGGACAAGGAACTCCGCAAATTCGCCGAGAAGGCCGGGCTGGTGGTCTCCAGCCTGGAAACGGTGACCCGCGAAAAGCGTCCGCCGCATTTTGAAGTCATTTCGCTGATTGCCAGCAAGCCCTGAGGTTTCCCCGCGATGTCCCTGCCCTGGCTGCACCCCGATCGTGTCCGCGCCCTCGAAGACGCGCTGGCCCAGCGCATCCTGATCATCGACGGTGCGATGGGCACCATGATCCAGCGGCACGGGCTGGAGGAAGGCGATTACCGCGGGGAACGCTTCGCCGGTGGCTTCGACCACCAGCACGGCGCCGGCTGCGACCACGGCACGCCGGAAGGCCACGATCTCAAGGGCAACAACGACCTGCTGCTGCTGACCCGCCCGGCGGTGATCGCGGAGATCCACACCGCCTACCTGCTGGCCGGGGCCGACCTCATCGAAACCAACACCTTCAATGCCACCTCGGTAAGCCAGGCCGATTACCACCTGGAACACCTGGTGTACGAGTTGAACAAGGCCGGCGCTGCCGTCGCGCGCGCCTGCTGCGATGCGGTCGAGGCCAACACCCCGGATAAACCGCGTTTCGTCATCGGGGTGTTGGGGCCGACCAGCCGCACCGCCTCGATCAGCCCCGACGTGAACGATCCCGGTTTCCGCAACACCAGCTTCGATGCGCTGCGCGAGACCTACCGCGAGGCCATCGATGGCCTGATCGACGGCGGTGCCGACACCCTGATGGTGGAAACCATCTTCGACACGCTCAATGCCAAGGCCGCGCTGTTCGCCATCGAAGAAGCCTTCGATGCGCGCGGCGCGCGCCTGCCGATCATGATCTCCGGCACCATCACCGATGCCTCCGGGCGCACCCTGTCGGGCCAGACCGCCGACGCCTTCCACACGTCGCTCGCCCACGCGCGTCCCCTGTCGATCGGCCTGAACTGCGCGCTCGGCGCCGACGCGATGCGACCGCACGTGGAAACCCTGAGCCAGGTGGCCGACTGTTACGTCAGCGCCCACCCCAACGCCGGGCTGCCCAACGCCTTCGGTGAGTACGACGAGACCCCGGACGAAATGGCCGCCACGCTGCGCGGTTTCGCCGAGGACGGCCTGCTCAACCTGGTCGGCGGCTGCTGCGGCTCCACCCCCGACCACATCCGTGCCATCGCCCAGGCCGTGGCCGGCCTGCGGCCGCGCGCACTGCCCGGCGCGCAGGAGCAGGCGGCATGAACGCCCCAACGCGCCACACCCGGCTGTCCGGGCTGGAACCGCTGGTCATCACCCCGGACCTGCTGTTCGTCAACATCGGCGAGCGCACCAACGTCACCGGCAGCGCGCAGTTCCGCAAGCTGGTCAAGGAAGAACGCTACGAAGAAGCGGTGGAAGTGGCCCGCCAGCAGGTCGCCAGCGGCGCGCAGATCCTCGACGTCAACATGGACGAGGGCCTGATCGATTCCGAGAAGGCGATGACCCGCTATCTCAACCTGATCATGTCCGAGCCGGATATCGCGCGCATCCCGGTGATGGTCGATTCGTCCAAGTGGAGCGTGATCGAAGCCGGGCTGAAGTGCCTGCAGGGCAAGAGCGTGGTCAATTCGATCTCGCTCAAGGAAGGCGAGGCGCTGTTCATCGAACACGCACGCAAGGTGCTGCGCTACGGTGCGGCCGCGGTGGTGATGGCCTTCGACGAGCAGGGCCAGGCCGATACCTGCGCGCGCAAAGTGGAAATCTGCACCCGTGCCTACCGGATCCTGGTCGACCAGGTCGGCTTCCCGCCCCAGGACATCATCTTCGACCCGAACATCTTCGCCGTGGCCACCGGCATCGAAGAGCACGACAACTACGCGGTGGATTTCATCGAAGCCACCCGCATCATCAAGCGCACACTGCCGCATTGCCATGTGTCCGGTGGCGTGTCCAACGTGTCGTTCTCGTTCCGTGGCAACGAAACGGTGCGCCAGGCCATCCACGCGGTGTTCCTGTACCACGCCATCGCGGCGGGCATGGACATGGGCATCGTCAACGCCGGCGCCATGCCGATCTACGACGACCTGGATGCCGAACTGCGCGAGCGCGTGGAGGACGTGATCCTCAACCGCCGTCCGGATGGCACCGAACGCCTGCTCGAGATCGCCGAGCGCTACAAGGGCAGGAAGGGCGAGATCAAGGGCGAAGACCTGGCCTGGCGCGAAAAGCCGATCGACGCGCGCCTGGCGCATGCGCTGGTGCACGGCCTGGATGCCTGGGTCGAAGCCGATACCGAGGAGGCACGGATCCGTTCCAGCCGCCCGCTGGACGTGATCGAAGGACCGCTGATGGACGGCATGAACGTGGTCGGCGACCTGTTCGGCGCCGGCAAGATGTTCCTGCCGCAGGTGGTCAAATCCGCGCGCGTGATGAAGAAGGCGGTGGCCTACCTGCTGCCCTTCATCGAAGCCGAAAAGGCGCGCAGCGGCGATACCGCCAAGAGCAACGGCAAGATCATCATGGCCACGGTGAAGGGTGATGTGCATGACATCGGCAAGAACATCGTCGGCGTGGTGCTCGCGTGCAACAACTTCGAGGTGATCGACCTCGGCGTGATGGTGCCGGCGCAGAAGATCCTGGACGCGGCCCGCGCCGAGAACGCCGACATCATCGGCCTGTCCGGGTTGATCACCCCGTCGCTGGAAGAAATGAGCCACGTGGCCCGCGAGATGGAGCGGCAGGGCTTCACCCTGCCCTTGATGATCGGCGGCGCCACCACCTCGCGCGCGCACACCGCGCTGAAGATCGACCCGCATTACAAGGCGCCCACGGTGTGGGTGAAGGATGCCTCGCGGGCAGTGGGCGTGGCCCAGTCGCTGATCTCCAGCGAACTGCGCGAGGCCTTCGTGGCCGCCAACGAGGCCGACTACGCCGACATCCGCCAGCGCCACCGCAACCGCGGCGATGCCAAACGCCTGGTGACCCTGGCCAAGGCCCGCGCGCAGCGTTTCGACGGCAACTGGGCGCAGTACCAGCCGCCGGCCCCGCGCAGGCCGGGCCTGCACGTGCTGGATGACTACCCGCTGGCCGATCTGGTGGGGGTGATCGACTGGACCCCGTTTTTCCAGGCCTGGGAACTGGCCGGCAAGTACCCGGCCATCCTCACCGACGAGATCGTGGGCACCCAGGCCAGCGAGCTGTACCGCGATGCGCGCGCGATGCTCAAGCGCATCGTCGACGAGCGTTGGCTGACCGCCAAGGCGGTGTTCGGACTGTGGCCGGCCAACAGCGTGGGCGACGATGTGCACCTGACCACCGAGGATGGCCCGGCCGTACTGCACTTCCTGCGCCAGCAGGTGGACAAGCCGGTGGAGCGCCCGGACTTCTGCCTGGCTGATTTCATCGCGCCGGCCGACAGCGGCCGCCAGGACTGGATCGGCGCGTTCGCGGTCACCGCCGGGATCGGGATCGACCCGCACGTGGCCCGCTTCGAGGCCGACCATGACGACTACAACGCGATCCTGCTCAAGGCGCTGGCCGACCGCCTGGCCGAAGCCCTGGCCGAGCGCCTGCACCAGCATGTGCGCACTGATTACTGGGGCTACCAGCCGGACGAGGCACTGGACAACGACGCGCTGATTGCCGAGCAGTACAGCGGCATCCGCCCGGCGCCGGGCTACCCCGCTTGCCCCGAGCACAGCGAAAAAGCCACGCTGTTCCGCCTGCTCGATGCGGAAAACAACGCGGACATGCAGCTGACCGAGAGCTTTGCGATGCTGCCCACGGCGGCGGTGTCCGGCTATTACTTCAGCCACCCGCAGAGCCAGTATTTCGTGGTCGGCCGGGTCACCCGCGAGCAGGTCGGCGATTACGCCAAACGCAAGGGCGTGGAACGCGCGCAGGTCGAACGCTGGCTGGCCTCCAACCTGGATTACGATCCGGAATGAACGCGGTTCCGGTCGCCCGCCTCTCCAGCTACTACCTGTTCTACTACGCGGCGCTCGGCGCATTCACCCCGTACTGGTCGCTGTTCCTGACCGCGCGCGGGATGAGCGTGACCGCGATCAGCGTCATGATGGGGATCTGGTACGCCACCCGCATCGTGGCACCCACGACGTGGACCTCGATTGCCGCCGCCTCGCCGCACCCGATCCGCTGGCTGCGCGTGGGCAGCGTGCTGACCCTGCTCACCTTCTGCGCGTTCCTGCTGCCGCTGCCCCTGCCGTGGATGTACCCGGCCATGGTGGTGTTCTGCTTCTTCTACAACGCGGTGATGCCGCAATTCGAATCGATCACCCTCACCCACCTGGGCAACGACAGCCACCGCTACGGGCTGATCCGGGTGTGGGGCTCGCTGGGCTTCATCGCGGTGGTGATGGGCTTTGGCTGGCTGATCGAAGGCAGCGGCGGTGCCGGCAACGCGCACATGCTGCCGTGGCTGATGCTGCCGCTGTTCGCGTTGCTGGTGGGCTCGGCGTTTGCCAATTACTACGCGCGCGATTTCCATCGCGCGGATGGTGATGCCAGCGGCTTCTGGCAGATCGTGCGCAAACCGCAGGTGCTGGCGTTCTTCCTGGCCGCGTTCATGGAACAGCTGTCGTTCGGGCCGTACTACACGTTCTTTTCGGTCTACATGGATCACCACGGCTATGCGACCTCCACGCTGGGGCTGCTGTGGACGATCGGCGTGGTGTTCGAGGTCGGCGTGTTCTTCACCATCGGCCGCTTCTTCCGCCGCTATGACGCCAGCTGGATGCTGCTGATCGCCTTGGTCAGCTCCACCCTGCGCTGGACCGTCACCGCACTGTTCCCGGACCACCTGGGGGTGATGCTGGTGGCGCAGACCGCGCATGCGCTGGGATTTGCGGCCTTCTTCGCGGCGGCCATGCAGATGCTGGCGACCTACTTCCCGGGCCGGCTCAACGGGCACGGCCAGGGGCTGCTGTATGGCTTCTCGTCAGGCGTCGGCGGCGTGCTCGGCGCGTTGATCGCCGGCCAGCTGTGGAACATCGACCAGGGCCGCACCGCATTCCTGGCCGGCGCGGGGTTCGCATTCGCCGGCGCACTGCTGTGCTTCTTCGCGATCAGCCTGCCACTGTTGCGCAAACCAAGGCGCGTTTCCGCCTGAGGTTCCTGCGTCAATGCAGAGATGGGCGTTATCGGCCCTACCGCACCGCTTGCAGGTGGCTGCGGAAACCGGGCAACAAGACGCGGTTGCCGTACCCGCTCAGGTGATCGGCGTCGAAATACAGCGGCCTGCCGTCTGCATCGGGCCTGCACACGTCGCCCGGGCACAACGCCGGTAATGGATCCCACACGCTTGCACCCGGCAACGCGGCGGCAACCTGACGCAGGCTGTCCAGCACCGGCGCGCGCATTGCCTCCACCTGCGCGCGCGGAATCTGCATGCCATTGACGCAGATCGGGTTGTGGCGGTTGAACGCATCCGAGCAGCGGTACGGCGGTGCAGGCAGCACCGGCTTGGGCGCTTCCAGCACGATCCGCACGCCGCGTTCGGCCAGGGGACGCAGCTGTTCGATCGAGGCGATTACTTCGGCCGCCCGCCCTTCCACCGCAGCCGGGCTCGCCAGATCGGCGGCGACCTGGGCCGCATCGAACAGCTGGTACTGCTCGGCCAGGCGCGGAATGCGCAGCCCGGGCAGGAACAGCACGTCACCGGCACGCGCGGCAGCCTGGATATCCTCCAGCACGTTACGGGTGTACACCTCGCATCCCGGGTTCGGACCGCGCCAGGCCTGCATGCCCACCAGCGCGCAACCGCCACTGCCGTACAGGCGAACCTGCCCGCCGTCCTGCACCACCTTGCGCCGCAGCAGCTCGTTATAGACCAGGGCGTGCGAATCGCCGGCCACGAACAGCACGTCCGCCGCCCCGCTGCCGCCCTTGCACTCGCCCCGCCGCAGCAGCCGCGCCTGTCCCCCGGCGACCGGAATGCTGGACTCGACCACGCGGCAGTCGGGTACTTCCTTCTTCAGCCCCTTCGCATACGGGTACCAGTCCAGTGGATGCCGGCTGACCGTACTGAACGAAATGTGCCGCTGCTGCTTGACCAGCACCGACTGCAGGCCGGCGCCCAGTACCAGTACGGCCAACCCCAGCAGTACCCAGCGCCCGTTGGTCCGGGGGCCGCGCGAGCCATGCCGCAGCGGCTGCTCCACCCAGCGCCAGGACAGCCACGCCAGCGCGAACACCAGCGCCACCGCGCACGCCCCGGCCAGCACGGTTTCCAGCCCCACGGTCCAGCGGAACAGCACGAACACCGGCCAATGCCACAGGTACAGCGAGTAGGAGAGCTTGCCGACCCAGACCATCGGCGGGCTGGCCAGCGCGCGCCCGGTCCAGCCCTGCGGATGTCGCTGCAGCAGCCCCAGCAGCACCACCGTGGAGAGCACCGGCCACAGCCCGTCCGGCCACGGCGAGTGGCCCGGTCGCGCCGCCCACAACCCGTAGCCCAGCCCCGCCACCGCCAGCAGCAGCAAAGGCGAACGCCACGACAGTCCACGCGCCAGCGGCGCCGCATCGAAACGACCGGCCAGCGTCATTGCCTGGTACAGCAGCACGCCAGCACCGAGCTGCCAGAACCGCGTGGTGGTGACGTAGAACGCCTGGATCTCCTGCCCGCCCTGCCCGACCAGCCGCAGCGCGTAGGCCAGCGACGCGACGGTAGCGACGGCGAACAAACCCAGCGACAGTACGCGCGCCCGCCCGCCCCGCGACCACGCCAGGAACAACAGCGGGAACAGCAGGTAGAACTGCTCCTCCACGCCCAGCGACCAGGTGTGGGTGTACGGATTGAATTCGGTGCGCGGCGAGAAGTAGTCGTTGCCGGTGGCGGCCAGCACCCAGTTGCTCAGCCCGAAGAATGCGCGGCGGCCAGTCTTGTCGCTGGTTTCGCTGAGCCAGGATTCTGGAATGAACAGCGCACTGAACAGCGCGGTGACCAGCAGGCACACCACCAGCGCCGGCACGATCCGGCGGATGCGGCGCGCGTAGAAACGCAGCAGGCCCTGCCAGCCGCCGAGCGCCGGCAGGCGATCGACCGAGGCGCTGACCACGAAGCCGGAGATCACGAAAAACACATCCACACCGGTGAAGCCACCGGGCAGCCAGCTCGCCTTGAGGTGGTACAGGATGACCGACAACACGGCGACCGCACGCAGGCCGTCGATATGCGGGACGTAGGTTTGTCGCACTTGGCTTTCCTGCATGCACACTCCTTTGCCGCACGACCAACGGTCGTGCGCTACCGCATTCAACCCGTCAGGTAGGTATCGACCGTCGGTCGATACCCGCTTTTTTTTACCAGACCAGGTCGTCAGGTACCTGGTAGGCCGGATCGGCGTACGGGTCGTCTTCGGCCGGGGCGTTGGGGTCCACGCGCAGTGCCACGGCCGGGGCGAAGATCGCTTCGGCTTCGTCCAGCACCGCTGCGGTCACCAGCAGGTAGCGGCCGGTGCTCTGCAGCACGCCCAGTTCGCCGGCGTTGAGCTGACGCAGCTGCTCGGCGGTGACATAGATCCGCTTGATCTTGCCGCCATACGGGAAGTGCCGCGCGATGTCGGCCGCTTCATCGTTGAGCGCCTTGTCCTTGAGCAGCTCGTCGAGCTTGACCTTGGCTTCGCGGCGCACGCGCGCCTCTTCCTGCTTCAGCCGCTCGGCTTCGATCCGGTCGTCTTTTTCCTTCTGCGCGCGGATCGCGTAGGCCTTGGCCAGGTCGATGTCCTCGCGCGAGCGCGGCTTGCCCTGGCCGGGGTTCTGGCCCTGGCCGGGACGTGCGTTGCCGCCGGGGCGGCCCTTGCCCTGGGGGCCACGACGGGCATCGCCATCGCGCGGCCCACGGGCGCCCTCACCGGCCTTGGCCTGCGGTCGGGCACCCTGCGGCGCGTTGGAGGGCCGGCCATCGCGGCGGGCGTCGGGCTTGCGTTCGGGCTTGGGCGCGGCTTTGAAGCCAAGGCCCAGCAGCTGGTCGCGGAGGGTATCGCTCATGACGTTGGGTCGATCAGTAGTGCGGGGGCGGCGGTTCTTCGCCCGAATCGGAATACAGCGCGTTGCGGACCTTGCCCAGGTCCTCCAGCAGCAGGCGGGTCAGGTCCGCGTTGCGGCTGCCCTCGATGCGGGCATCGGCCAGGGCTTCGCTCAGCTCGGCCAAGGCCTGTTCCTGGAAGGACACCCGCATTTCAAGTTCGACCAGGCGCGCTTCCAGCGCCTGCTCACGCGCGGTGGGAGTGGAATCATGCATGCAGCGAACGTCCCCGGCCAATGCCGTAATAGGCCAGGCCCGCGGCTTCGATCTCCTGCGGGTCGTACAGGTTGCGACCGTCGAACACGACGGCGTCTTTCAGCGTGTCACGCAGGTGGGCGAAATCCGGGCTGCGGAACTGCTTCCATTCGGTGACCACCACCAGCGCATCGGCGCCATCCAGCGCGTCATTGGCGCTGTCGCAGAACACCAGGTCGTCGCGCTCGCCGAAGATGCGGCGGGCCTCGTCGGTGGCTTCCGGGTCGTACGCGCGGACGGTGGCACCGCCCTCCCACAGCTGTGCCAGCAGGCGGCGGCTGGAGGCTTCGCGCATGTCGTCGGTGTTCGGCTTGAAGGCCAGGCCCCACACCGCGAAGGTGCGGCCGCGCACGCCCTCATCCTCGCCACGGTCGTAGTGGCGCTGGATCAGCTGGAACAGGTGCCCCTTCTGCGCATCGTTGACCGCTTCCACCGCATTGAGCAGCTTGGGCTCATGCCCGTACTGCTGCGCGGTGCGGGCCAGCGCCTGCACGTCCTTGGGGAAACACGAGCCGCCGTAACCGGCGCCCGGGTAGATGAAGTGCCAGCCGATGCGCGGGTCCGAGCCGATGCCCTGGCGGACCTGTTCGACATCGGCACCGACCTTCTCGGCGATGTTGGCGATTTCGTTCATGAACGAAATCTTCGTCGCCAGCATGGCGTTGGCGGCGTACTTGGTCAGCTCGGCCGAGCGCACGTCCATTTCCACCACGCGGTCGTGGTTGCGGTTGAACGGCGCATACAGGCGGCGCATCAGCGCCACCGACTCGGCATTGGCCGCGCCGATCACGATACGGTCCGGCCGCATGCAGTCGGCCACAGCGTCGCCTTCCTTGAGGAATTCGGGGTTGGAGACCACGTCGAAGGCGATCTCCTCGCCGCGCTCGGCCAGCGCCTGGGCGATGGCGGCACGGACCTTGTCGGCCGTGCCTACCGGCACGGTCGACTTGTTCACCACCACGGTCGGCACACGCATGTGCCGGCCGATGGTGCGGGCCACGGCCAGCACGTACTGCAGGTCGGCGCTGCCGTCCTCGTCCGGTGGCGTGCCCACGGCAATGAAGATCACCTGGCCATGCGCGATCGCCGCCTCGGCGTCGGTGGTGAAGGCCAGCCGCAACGCGGCATGGTTGGCCTTGACCATCGGCTCCAGGCCCGGCTCATAGATCGGGATGACGCCGCGGTTGAGGCCATCCACCTTGGCCTGGTCGATATCGACGCAGACCACCTGGTGGCCGACATCGGCCAGGCAGGTACCCGTGACCAGACCGACGTAGCCGGTACCGAAGATTGAGACGCGCATGTCCGTGTTGACTCCAGTTCCGTTTTACGGAGCAATGCCCAGCAGTTCGACGTCGAAGGTCAGCGTCGCGTTCGGACCGATCGGACCGCCCGGGGTGCCCTGCTCGCCATACGCCAGCTCGCCCGGGATCCAGAAGCGGTACTTGGCGCCGACCGGCATCAGCTGCACGCCTTCCGACCAGCCCTTGACCACCTGGTCCAGGCCGAACTCGATCGGCTGGCCACGCTGGATGCTGCTGTCGAAGACGGTGCCGTCGAGCAGCTTGCCTTCGTAATGCACCTTGACCTTGCTGGTGGGGAGCGGGCGCTCGCCCGAACCGGGACGGATCACCTGATACTGCAGGCCCGACGCGGTGGTGACCACGCCCGGCACGGTCTTGTTCTTGGCCATGAAGTCATTGCCGGCGCGGCGGTTGGTCTCGCCCTGGGCGGCGGCCTTGGCCTGCATTTCCGCCTGCTGGGCGGCCATGAAGCCTTCCATCGTGGCCTGGGCCTGTTCGGCGGTCATCTTCGGGGTGCCCTTGGCGAACGCGGTCTGCACGGCGTCGAACAGCGCGTCCAGGTCGACCTGGTCCTTCAACGGCGCCAGCGACGGGCCCACGGCATAGCTGCCCAGCATCAGGCCGACCTGTTCACGGTCCACCTTCGGCGGCTCGGTGCCCGGGGCCATGCCCGGAACCGGCTGGCCGGCCTTGACGGCCATCGCCATGCGCAGCGCCTGGTCGGTCTTCTGCGCCTGTTCCTGGGTGATCAGCGGCTGCTTGCCTTCGAAGGCGTTGGTCACCGCGCGGCGCAGGGCCGCGATGTCGATCTGGTCGGCAATCGGCTCGAAGGACTTGGCCACGTCCATACCAATGGCGTAGCCGACTTTTTCACGCTGGGAGGTCAAAGCAGAAGTCTCCTTGGCGGCCGCGCCTGCGGCCGGTTGTTGCGACATCACGGTACCGGTGGCACCCATCGCCAGAATCAGAACCGACGCCGCAGCGCCGCGCATTCCCATCTTCATTTGCTGCTTTCCTGGAAGTGACTGGACGCCGACGTCGGCGCGAAAGCGATCATTGTCGCACGCACGTGCGAGATGTCGAGGATGTCAGCGCTTTGCAGGCGCAACGGACAGCTCACGTTCGATTGCCGCCACCAGTTCCTTGTCGTCCGGCTTGACCTTGCTGGAGAACTGCGCCACCACCCGGCCATCGCGCGACAGCAGGTATTTGTGGAAGTTCCAGCCGGGCGCAACGCCGGTGGCGGCGGTCAGGCGCTGGTACAGCGGCGTGGCGTCGGTGCCGGTGACCTGCACTTTCTGGAACATCGGGAACTTCACGCCATAGGTAAGCGTGCAGAACTCCTGGATCTCCTTCTCGCTGCCCGGCTCCTGGCCCTTGAAATCATTGGACGGGAAGCCCAGCACCGAGAAGCCGCGCGCGGCGTATCGGGTCTGCAGCCCTTCCAGCGCCTCGTATTGCGGGGTGAAGCCGCACTTGCTGGCGGTATTGACCACCAGCAGCACCTTGCCGCCGTACTGCTTCTCCAGGTTCACCTCGGTCTTGCCGGCCAGCGGCCGGTAGTTGAGGTCAAGCAGATCCGCGGCCTGGGCGGACCCGGCGCCCAGCATCCCGACCAGCAGCAGCCCACTGCCCCAGCGGCGGGCGCGCGCCCGGGTGGCGTGGAACGGGGAAGTC
The DNA here is from genome assembly GCF_050031795.1 of Stenotrophomonas sp. SrG. Lineage (NCBI taxonomy): Bacteria > Pseudomonadati > Pseudomonadota > Gammaproteobacteria > Lysobacterales > Lysobacteraceae > Stenotrophomonas > Stenotrophomonas sp. SrG. Next base: position 5,000 of record NZ_JBNBBE010000010.1, on the reverse strand, counting down.
GCGCGGTGGGACTGGGGCATTGGAAACTCCGGTAAAGAGGCTGGAAAACCCTGTCCTGCAGGGGAAGGCGGACTATATCACCGGGGGTTTCAGTGCGCGGTTGACGTACATGGCCGTCACGCGGCTGAATACCTGCAGACTGATCCCGGCGCACCGCGGCACCATCAATCGCTTGATAATCAATGTGTTAACGCGATCGCGCCGCCATCGTCATGCCCCTGCCATCAGTTGGGGTGTGTCGGGTATTGCACTTGGCTGTGCCGGTGTTATAGTTGCATACAACACCAGTCACCTGATGCAGGGGAAGCCCATGAACCGCATGCGCCACCACTCCGCCAAAGCCCTGACAGCCGCGTCCGCGCTGCTGTTGCTGGGCTGGTTCAGCATCCCTGCCGGTGACCGTGGCAGCGAGACCGCCACCGGTGCGTTTGAAAGCCCGCAGGACGCAGGCGTCATCCAGGCAGGGAACGCCGACGGCGCCCCCACGCCTCCCCGCCGGCTGCACAGCTCCCTGTCCATGCCTTACTTCTCATTCGCACAGTCGCTGAACCCACGGAGCTGACCATGAGCGATATCCAATGGAGCGATGGTGCTCCGATCTACCGTCAGCTGAAAGAACGCGTGATTGCCATGATGCTCGACAGCATCATCAAGCCCGGCGACGCGCTGCCTTCGGTCCGACAGGTGGCCGCCGAGTACCAGCTCAATCCCATCACCGTTTCGCGCGCCTACCAGGAACTGGCCGATGAAGGCCTGGTCGAGAAGCGCCGCGGCCTGGGCATGTTCATGACCGAAGAAGCGGCCACGCAGCTGCGCAGCAGCGAGCGCGACCGGTTCCTCAATGAAGAATGGCCGCTGGTCCTGGAGCGCATCCAGCGCCTGGGCCTGCGCCTCGACGAATTGCTGCCCCAGGGGAAATCCTCATGAATGCCGTTGCTAGTGATGTCGTCATTTCCGCTCGTGGCCTGCGCAAGGCCTACAAATCCACGCTCGCGCTGGACAACACCAGCTTCACCATCGCCCCGGGCCGGATCACCGGCCTGATCGGCCCCAACGGCGCGGGCAAGACCACCCTGCTCAAGGCGCTGCTGGGCCTGACCCAGGTCGAGGGGGAGCTGAGCGTGCTGGGCCTGGACCCGACCGTGCAGCGCAACGCGCTGATGAATGATGTGTGCTTCATCGCCGACGTGGCGGTGCTGCCGCGCTGGATGAAGGTGCGCGAGGCGATCGATTTCGTCGCCGGGGTCCACCCGCGCTTCGATCGTGCCCGCTGCGAACGCTTCCTGGCCTCCACCAAGCTGCAGCCGCGCCAGCGCGTACGTGAACTGTCCAAGGGCATGATCGTGCAGCTGCACCTGGCGCTGGTGATGGCCATCGACGCCAAGGTGCTGGTGCTGGACGAGCCCACCCTGGGCCTGGACATCCTGTACCGCAAGGAGTTCTACCAGCGCCTGCTGGAAGACTACTTCGACGAGCAGAAAACGATCATCGTGACGACCCACCAGGTGGAAGAGATCGAACACATCCTCACCGACGTGATGTTCATCCGCGACGGCCGCATCGTGCTCACCACCGACATGGAAGACGTCGGCGAGCGCTACACCGAAGTGCTGGTGTCGGCCGAAACGCTGGAAGCGGCGCGTGCGCTGAAGCCGATCGACGAGCGCAGCCTGCCGTTCGGCAAGACCGTGCTGCTGTTCGACGGGGTGCCGCGCGCCCAGCTCACGCCGCTTGGCGAAATCCGCAGCCCGGGGCTGGCGGATCTGTTCGTGGCCATCATGAAGGGAACCTACGCATGAACACCGTCCACTTCCACCCCATCAGCAAGGCCAGCACCTTCAAGTGGCTGCTCAAGCGCGAGTACTGGGAAAACCGCGGCGGTTTCCTGTGGGCACCGCTGATCGCCGGCGGCATTTCGCTGGTGATGAGCCTGATCGGCATCCTGCTCGGCCTGTGGGGCCTGCGCCGCGCGGCCGAGAGCGGTGACCTGCACATCGACAACACCAACATCAACGTCAACGGCCTGGACCTGAAGCTGCTGACCGCCCACATGGATGCCAAGGCCATGGCCGACCTGGGCAACACCCTGGACGCCACCCTGGTACTCAGCTCGCTGTGGCCGTTCGTGGTGCTGGCCTTCGTGGTGTTCTTCTACTGCCTGGGCGCCCTCTACGACGACCGCCGCGACCGCAGCATCCTGTTCTGGAAGTCGCTGCCGCTGTCGGACACGCAGACCGTGCTGTCCAAGGCGCTGAGCGCGCTGCTGGTGGCCCCGGTGATCGCGGTGATCGCATCGGTGCTGACCATGTTCGGCTTCATGGCGATCCTCTCGGTGGTGGTGCTGGCCCATGGCGGCAACCCGTTGACCCTGATCTGGGGCCCGGCCAGCCCGCTGGCGTTCGTGGCCAGCCACCTGTCCTGGCTGCCGGTGTACCTGCTGTGGGCCCTGCCGACCGTGGGCTGGCTGCTGATGTGGTCGGCGTGGGCCAAGTCCAAGCCGTTCCTGTGGGCCGTCATGCTGCCGCTGTTTGCCGGCATCATCGTCAGCACCACCCACGTCATGAATCTGTTCAACATGACCAGCGGCTGGTTCTGGCAGCACATCGTCGGCCGCCTGCTGCTGGGCACGCTGCCGGGCAGCGACCTGTTCTACCGCACCGACCAGCTGCAGTCGGTGATGCGCGACAGCGACAACGTGGCCGCGGCGCTGTCGCCGGCCAGCCAGCTGGCCGCGCTCGCCCTGCCCGAGCTGTGGATCGGCGCTGCCTTCGGCGTCGCGTTCATCATCATCGCCATCCGCCTGCGCCGCCGCGCCGGCGAAATCTGATCCCGCCCCCTTCGAGGACCCGCCCATGATCCGCAAGCTCGTCGTCGCTTCCCTGCTGTTGCTGCCGCTGACCGCACTGGCCGATGAACCGCAGTGCCGGTTCAACGCCCCGCGTGACCTCAAGCTCGACGTCGCCGGCGCGAAGGCCGTGGTGTTCGAAGTGAACCAGCACGACCTGGTGCTGCAGGCCGGCCCGGGCGCAGCCCAGCTCAGTGGCCGCGCCTGCGCCTCCAATGCGGACTGGTTGGGCCAGCTGACCGTGACCCAGAAGAAGGTCGGCGACAAGCTGGTGGTGCAGCTGCAGCGCGAAAACCAGGGCCTGAACTGGAACACGGGCGGCAGCAACTACGCCTACCTGGACCTGCGCGGCACGATCCCGGCCAATGTGCTGGTGCAGATGAAGGTCGGCTCGGGCGATGCCAGCGTGACCGGGGCGCATTCGCTCAGCGCCGATGTCGGCTCGGGTGACATCAAGCTGCGCGACATCAAGGGCCTGGTGACGGCGGCGATCGGCTCGGGCGATGTGGAGCTCGACGGTGCCGGTGCGCTGAACCTGCTGTCGATCGGCTCGGGCGATTTCACCGCCCGCAACCTGCGCGGCAACGCCACGGTCGGCACGATCGGCTCGGGCGACCTCACCCTGGACGGGGTCGCCGGCAATGTCGATATCAAGACGGTCGGTTCGGGCGATGTGGACCTGCGCCAGGTCAAGGGCAACGTCAGCCTGGGCAACATCGGTTCGGGCGATTTCGAAGCCCGCGCGGTGGGCGGCAGCGTCAAGGTCGAGCGGCACGGCTCGGGCGACGTGACGGTCCGCGATGTAGCCGGCGACCTGACAGTGACCAACAGTGGCAGCGGCGACATCAACCACAGCGACGTGCGCGGCAAGCTGCAGCTGCCGCGCGGCAAATAAGGGGACCCCACCATGAACATGCGACTGCTGCTGCCCACCCTGCTGCTGTGCCTGCCGTTGGCGGCCTGCAGCAACACGGATTCAAACAAGACCGACCCGGCCACGGGCAAGCCGGTGGTGGATGCCGATTCGATCGGCAAGAAGGTGAAGGACGCCACGGACAAGGCGCGGGTGGAAATCGCCCAGGGCAACATCAAGATTTCCAACGACCAGAACGACAAGGCCGAGATCACCCCTCAGGGCGACCTGCTGATCAACGGCAAGGCGGTCACCATCGATGCCCAGCAGCGGGCGCTGCTGCTGGACTACCGCAGGCAGGTGGAAAAGCTGGCCGGCGCAGGCATGGACATCGGCGTGGCCGGTGCCAGCCTGGGCGTGAAGGCCGCTGGCGAAGCGCTGCGCGGGGTGTTCTCCGGCGACACGCAGGGCATCGAGGAGCGGGTGAATGCGGAAGCGGCCAAGATCGAAGCCAGCGCCAAGCAGCTGTGCGAGCTGCTGCCGACGATGATGGCCAAGCAGCAGGCGCTGGCGGCGGCGCTGCCGGCGTTCAAGCCTTACGCCACCATGGACCAGAGCGACGTCGACGACTGCCATAACTGAGCCGTCGCCACCTGCGACATCCGGTCGCAGGCAGGCCCGCTGCACGGGGGGAGGGCTACACTAGCCCTCCCCTTTTTTATGCACTGCCGGCCATGAAGAAGCTGTACCTCCTGCTGTTGGCCCTGTTCTGCCTTGCCGCTACCGGCTGCGACCAGGAATACCGCAACCACCGCGCCGAGCGCGGCAAGCCGAAGATCACCGTCAGCGACGGCATGGTCACCGTGCGCCGCGCGCCGGCGCCGAACATCATCGTGCTGCCCAACGGCCACATGAAGATCGACGAGATCGAAATTCCGCTCGACGACAGCCAGCACGCGCTGCTGCAGCAGATGTTCGGCCAGCTGCAGGTATTGCGCCAGAACACGCTCACCGATGCCCCGTACGACCCGGACAAGCGCGCGGTGAAGATCCAGGTGCCGCCGGGCATGCAGCCGATCCCGCCGGATCTGGTCACGCGTGTTCCGCAGTTCAAGGATTACACCGAGACGTTCGACAATTTGATGGCGGATCGGCGGTAAGCGCCAACTTCCACGTCAAATGCAAAAGCTCTGGCCTGCAGGATTCTGCGCGCAGGGCCGGCGGCTGCGGGGGTACGGGGGGCGCCGTGAACCCATCCATGGGGGCTCTTGCGAAACATCCATGTTTCGCAAAGCCCCCGTA